>DAOWJB010000197.1 GCA_030640625.1 Bacteroides sp. | reverse complement strand
AGTAGTTAATTCCCAACTTGTCATTACCAAAGCCAAAATAGGTCCTCGGACCGGCGGGCATATCAACTGAACCATCATAGAACTCCACATTTGCAGCAAACCGGGCAACAAGCGGGTTTCTGACATCATAGCTGGCCAGAATCGTACCGTTGGTGGCTGAATCTACGCCAATGAAATCATGGGCTGGATAGCACCATCCCAGAGAATCTCCATCCATCAGGGTAACATTGGCAAAGATAGGATCAGCTGGATCTGAGACCACGCCATATGCCAGTGGAGGCCACTCATTTGCATGATAGGCATCTGTACTGTTGAACCAGTTAAGCCGGCTGCTTCTTGCAATATACTGTGCATTCATGAGCACAGGTGCGGTCAGGGCATTCCATGCCACCCTGTCGGCAGAGTCTCTGAAATCACTACTGCTGGGACTGCGCCCTATGATTACAAGATCTGCAGCATTCAGCATGTCAATGGTATCCTGGCCTGTTTCAGAAAGATTATTATCAGGATAGAATTTAGTCACATCAAATCCCTGGTTCTCCAGGAAAGCAACCTGCTCATCGTCATTGTCATCATCTGTAATAAGTATAATATTGGCCTCGGTATTGGTCCCCAGGCTGTCCGGAATGGCAGCTCCCTCACCCGGGGCATACGCTCCAGACGTATCTACCATGATCCAGTCAATAATACTGCCAACTTCATCCCCTGTACCATCACCAATTTTTACATATGTCTGGCTATCAGATCTCCCACAACTACCTTTGGTAACCGGGTCCGAATTTTCATCGATGTACACAGAGATGGTATCAACCTCCAAAACGATCCGGTAAAGATGCCATCCATGAATTGTACCGGGTACGGTACCTTCCTTTATTGCCACGGAACCTGCATCGGTATTTTTAATCTCCACCAAACCGTCACTATAGCTTATCTGGATTTCCTCACGCCATTTCCCGTTGCGGATGTTAATGTCGCAAAGCCTGTCGAAGTCTACATCATCACCTTTCATACGCAGAAGTACAGTGACAGAAGTATCTTGCGGTACTGCCCCCATCTGCCATCTGTACATGGTTTTGGATGTTCCCGGATGCCCAAATCGCAGAAGATTATTGTCGGAATTAGCCTGGTCTGCCATTATGTAATGATAATACTCAGGCCCTGGAGAATTATCTGCTAAAGAAGACCAGTCGAAGGGGTCACCCGTATCCTCAGGCAACACATCCATGTCATAAACAAGCCATTCTTGAGCATTAAATTGAAATAATGCAAATAGCATTATTACCAAAGATGTAAAGATTTTCTTCATAATAGTAAGATTTTAAGTTAATACAGTCAAGTTCTACCTTAAAATAAGGTGTTTTCACCTGAACCAATGTTTAATTATTATCCGTTGATGGTAGGTAAATTGATATATCAATAATTCCCTTTATTATCATAAGTTGCTGTGAATTAGGAAGGAGATTTAGTCAAATATAACAAATCTCAAGCTTTTCCACAAACTGCCAGCTTTGATGGATATTATATATACTCCGGGTTGCAGACCGGAAGTATCGAACTGGTGATTTCCGGAACCTCCGGGATCCAGGCCAATCCTTTCTTCCCTTATCATACGTCCAAGACAGTCAGTCATCATCAATCTTGCAAAAGCTTCATTCTGTGCAGTAAAAGAAACCTGGACTTTCTTGTGTACAGGATCTGTGTAAACCACAATTCCTTCTTCTGGCAGGCCGGCTAAACCTGATCCACCAGAGGTGTTACCCGGAATCAACAGTCCTTTAATCTCATCGATATCCAGTGCATAATTGTATAATCTCATCTCATCCAGGTAGCCAATGAGGTTGCTCCCCATATCTTCGCTGTATCCAAACAGGAGATCCTCCGGCTGGTCGATGTTCCCGGTATTGTCACTGGCAGAAGCAGAAAGTTCTCCATTGGTGTAAAGCAACAGTTCCTGGGTTTCTGAATTTCTGACTGCTGCAAAATGTACCCAGCTTCCGTCAATGATGCCCTGGGCATCCAGGATGGCCCTGCTTTTCACCCGGTCATCATCAATGGAAAACCTTACCTGTTTTGTAGCGGCATTAAGAAATACTTCATATCTTTTGCCGGTCCTCCCCAGGCCGGGGTCATGGTTGTGAGATCCCTTGAGCAGGAACCTGTGCTCTTCGGAACTGTCCAGTACATCCGCTTCCAGTTTCAGATAGAATGCCAGTGTGAAACTTCCCGTTCCAAAATTCAGGACATCATCATGTGGAACCCGTATGTATTCATTTCCAAAGAACCGGATCCCACCTCCCAAGATCCCATTGGTCCGGTTACCCTGGATCATGTTCACAATAGTACCATCATTAAAATAGTCTGAACTGTCAAATATTGCGGAACCAGAAGTCTCGTCCAGCGTCCAATACCCGACGAACTGGTTTTCAAGCTGGCTCTTAAAGCTCATGATTTCCCCCTCCGTTGACCCGTTTCCATTTACTGCATCTAGTCTCCAGTAATACACCGTACCGTTCTCAAGCAAGCCGGGATGGTACTGTTCGCCGGAAACCTCTGCCAGGAAAATTGGCGGATTTGTTTTTCCGAAATATAATCTGCTGCTTGTACTGCCTATACCTTCTTTCCATTTTAATTCCACATTTAGCGAAACATGTTCCTGTCCGTTGAGAGGATAAGATGGTGTGGCTCTTAGGGGCAGGTTCCCCTCGTTCAGGCCAATATGAATGGCGGGGATGGATGCCGGGCTGGTATCACTGGAATTAAAACATCTTACCCTGTAATAATATTTCTCTCCCGGAGTCAGCAGGGTTGTATCCGTGAATGATAACTGGCTGACATCGATCGCAGCCATTATACTGAGTTCGCCATCAACACTGCGTTCAACCAGGATGCTGTCGGCATCCCTTGCCGGCATGCTCCATCCCAGGTGGACCCCGGATTCTGAAACAGAATCAATCTTCAGCAGGGTAACCGGGTACAGGGAATTCATCATTTCTATTTCTACGCTTGCCATGATAAAAGGACCGACCCCCTTGCCATCGTTGGTTCTGTAATATGCTGTCTCCGTATAGTATTCATAAGATCCGTCACGATAGGGATTTCCACCCAACCCGGCACCGGCACAGGTTTTGGTTAAATTTATCGTTCCATCTTCATTGGTTTCTATGAATTCTTCTATGATACCATTGTATCCATCCAGCACGACCTGCCTGTAACTTTCATCGATTATGCCAAGCCTGATGGCCTTGGCCATGGAATAAACAAACATGCAACTGCCGGAGGACTCCGTATAGTTATTAATATCACCGCCGCGATCGAGTACCTGCCACCAGACTTTTGTATCGGGATCCTGGAAATCCTTTATGGCCTCTGCCATCCTTTGGTACACCCCGAAAAGGGTATCCCTTCCCTCGTGGTTCTCCGGGAAATAATCAAGCACATCCACGATGGCCATGGCATACCATCCCATCCCCCGTCCCCAGAAATTTGCAGATGTTCCGGTCAGGGGATCCGACCAGGCCTGGTTGCGACTTTCATCCCAGCCATGATATAATAATCCTGTTGTTGAATCACGGGCATGTTTTTCCATCTGGGTTATCTGATGAACTACATCATTAAAAATTTGGGAGTCCCCGAACAACCTTCCATACTCAGTATAGTAAGTACAACCCATATACAATCCGTCGACCCACATCTGCCAGGGATATATTTGTTTATGCCAGAATCCACCTTCATTGGTCCTGGGATGTTCCAGGAACTGGGTCCGGATGGAATCTGCCGCAAGCCTGAATCGGTCTTCACCGGTGGTCTTATAAAGGGTGAGTACCAAACAGCCCTGTTTTATTTCGTCGATGTTGTACTCTGTAGCCCTGTATCCAATAATGGTTCCGTCCTCGCGTACAACCGCATCCAGGGATGTCTCAATATATTCATAGAACCTGGGGTCACCAGTTGTTTTCCATACTTCTTCAAATCCCCTCAGGTAAGTACCGGTTACATAGGACCACTTTGTTAGTCCAGCAGGATTTCTTGCCATCACCGACTCGGCCATTCTAACGGACCAGAGGGAATCGTTCTGACCCTTTGCAAGACGCGGATGCACAAGGATCATGATTAAGAGTGCCAGGTATATTTTAAAAAGATTATTCATTTTGAATAAGTAAAAACTCTTCCGGGGTAAGTGCTGCGTGAGTGATCTTCAGGCTTTTTATCAGTCCCCTGTACCAGTTTCTTTCATCCATCCGCGCTCCGAGCGAAGTCAGACCATTAGTTCCGAGAATACCTTGCCTGTAATTAACCCTGCCGCTCAGCTCTTCCCTTCCATCCATAAATGTTTTAAACACACCATTCTTATAGGTTATGGCAGCATGCATCCATTGACCTGTTGGATGGACCAGGGTTTCGTCGATGAGCGCCAGATTTTCCAGATCAGTCAGCAAGTAACCATCAAAGTAACACTGATCCTGCTCATTGATGCGAAGTTCCATCATCACCCTTTTGTTCAGGGGATCGTCCGGATCCTGAATGTGGACGAACCTGGGATCCCGGTTTGCAGGTATAAACGCATCGGGCTTAAAAATTATTTCCACTGTGAATTCCTTGGACTCTCCTATGGGGTTCGAATTAACTAATAGCATATCGCCATTGCCGTCAAATCTGACAGCCGGACCTATCTCTGTTCCTACAACTTCAGGATTTCCTTTTACCATGACCTCGTGATTACCTATCTTTTCCAGGTTATCTATCTCCCATATTTCGCAATAAGGAGAGTCCTGAGTTGCAACCTCCAAGCATGGTAGGACGGAACTAACAATAAGTAATCTTAATGTGGATCTGAACAATACTGCTTATTTCTTTGAAGAGCTTTCAGTAAACATAGAGAGAGT
>DAOWJB010000023.1 GCA_030640625.1 Bacteroides sp. | reverse complement strand
TGGTCTGTGAATCGAATCACATAAGTGGTCGGAAACAGAAACCTGTAGGAAACCGCGAGGAAGTACTGACCAATATTTTTTGTTGGAATCCATTTCCTTTAGGTGATGGAGGATGTCAATGTTAACGGCTCCATATATCATGGCGCCAAGCCCGGAGAATCTGAAATTGGTTTTATTGCATACGATAAAGCAGGGAGCACAATTGAGTCACTGTGTTCAGGCTGGGCAGTCGATGGCAAGATCCGGAAATATATTGAGGCACATCCGCAAAGTATCCTGGCTGAAATAGTGGACAATGAAACGGGATCCGAGGCCAGGTTTCTGCTTCCGGCATACCGGCGTGGGGATCGCGGAGCACAGGCCATTTTAAATGAGACAGCTGAAGATCTGGCTTTTGGTCTTTCACACGTAGTCCATCTTCTGAATCCGGAGGTCATTATACTCGGAGGTGGTTTATCACTTGTGGGCGAACCTTTACAGGCTGCTGTGCGTCAGTCAATGAATAAATTTACAGACATATCTTATTCACCGGGACCGGAGATACGGATAACGGAACTGGGTGAAAACGTTGTTTGTACCGGCGCACTGTTACTGGCCATCATGAATTCCTCACAGTAGAAGCAACCGGCAAGGCATGCTGTCAATTAAAAAAGAACAATGATTAAAGTACATGAAATTGCAAAAATGATCGATCATTCACTCCTTCACCCGACATTGTCTGAAAAAGAACTCATTGATGGCTGTAAACTTGCTGCGAAGTATGACGTGGCATCGGTTTGCGTGAAACCATACCATGTTGCCCTGGCAACAAAGGAACTGCAAGGCACAGACGTGCTGGTCGGAGCCGTTATAGGGTTTCCTCATGGTAACAGCACACTGGAGATCAAACTGGCAGAGTCTGAACAGGTAATCAGGGACGGAGCCACCGAGGTTGACATGGTGGTAAATCTCGCCAAGGTAATCGACGAAGACTGGGATTTTCTTGAAAAAGAAATCGGCACTGTCACTGACTTGTGCCACCATAGGAACGCAGTCATAAAAGTAATCTTTGCAGTCGATCTGATTCAGGACATGCACATTATTAAGCTTTGTGAAATTTGCAGTAAGGTAAAAGCCGATTTCGTGAAAACATCCACAGGCTACAATTATATCAAAACCGGGGACGGGAAATTTACATATTATGGCGCGACAGACCATGTTCTAAAGCTCATGCGCAAACATTCGGCACCAGCAGTCCAGGTTAAAGCAGCGGGAGGGATCAGAACCCTCGAAGCTTTTATCCGGGTCAGGGAGATGGGCATAACACGGGTGGGAACCGGACAGACTGAGAGCGTTGTTCTGGCTGCCCGTAAAAAGTTTAAGGAATGAAACGACTTATTCTTATGTTTTTCAGTACAGTGGTAATCAGTCTGGCCTGTGCTCAGGAAAAACGGCCGGAAAATTTTGAACCATATATTTTCAAATACTCAACAGCTCAGCTAAAAAATTCACAAGGCAGCATGTGAAAAGTGCCAGGAAGGACCTTGAGGAGATGGAGCGGGTAGTTTTCGAAGGACCTTATAAAGCATCCTTTGCTTCATTGTCGAAACATACCACTCCTGAATGGTATATGGATGGCAAATTCGGCATCGAGTTAAATTATGGTATCTGTAGTGTCGCCGGCTATGGGACCAAGGGATATGGCGGTAATTATTACACCGATTGTTATCTCGATAATATATATGGTAAAAAGGGTAAGGGAGATTATTTTATCCAGCATTGGGGTGAAGATTTTGAAAAAGATGATTTTATTCCCCTTTTTACGGCCAGAGAATTAGATGCGGAAGAATATATTAAGCTTTTCAAAGAAGCTGTCGCCAAATTTTTTGTGCAGTTTAACATGCACCGTTCCACCGGGATGCCCTTGTGGGACAGTGAATATACTTTTCGTGACCCTGTTGATATGCCGCCCCATCGCGATCTGACAAATGAATTTGTGCAGGCTTGCAGAAAATACGGGATGCCATACGGGATGTATTTGAATCTTGAAGACACTTCCTATCCGATACTTTCTGAAGATGGAAAAATTCATATCAGGGAGTGGACCCATTTCCAGGAAAAGCAATATCCTCAAAATGGTTCCTTTGAAACACTTCATCTCTATAATCCTGACAAAGAGGCAAGAAGGCTGCAGGGAAAGATCCCGGTGTATGATTATGTGACCGACTATTTGCTGCCCATTTCAAAAGAATTTATCGATAAATATGAACCGGATTATCTCTGGTTTGACGGCGGATGGAAGCGCCCGGCCTGGTATTATCAATCACATCAACTGGTGGCTTATTATTACAATAAGTTTCATGGCAGAAAAGAGGTAATGGTAAATTGCCGCCTGGGTAATGATCTATACGGAAAACTCGGCGATGTAGTGATCAGTGAAGGCGGCCAAATGGACGGGGCGGACCCATCTGTTTACTGGGAGGAGAATACGCCAATGGGTAAAAATTTTGCCTATGACTGGAGAGAACATGACGGCAATGTTCCTTCTTCCACGGAACTGATCCACATGCTTGTCAGAATCGTCGCTAAGGGAGGTAATTTGCTGCTTATCACAACGCCTGACGGAAATGGCAAACTTCCAGGTTACCAGGTGAATAGACTAAAGGATATGGGCGCCTGGTTGAAAACAAACGGAGAATCGATTTATAATTCCCGTCCCAATCCCTGGTTTTGCGAAGAGACAAATTTCGGTCAAAATGTCTATTATACACAGAGTAAAAATTCAACATATGCCTTTGCAATCTGTCTCAGGCTTGACGGGGAAGATCTGCTTCTTTCAAAAGCCAGGGCGAAGCCGGACAGTGAAATTAAATTGCTGGGTTATGAAAACCCTTTATCCTGGACGAATATGCCGTGGGGTCTGACCATCCGTCTTCCACAGGAATTGCAGATAGAGAGTACCCGCCCTGGGAAACACGCCTGGGTATTCAGATTTGAGCCGGCACATGATACCGGTTCTTTACATCAGCAAAATGATTGAGCATTATGAATAGCCATTATTTCTCATCAGAAGTAAAACCTGACTGGAAGGGATTGATCAACTGTATCCAACGGAAAGGCAGGCCGGAAAGGGTGCATTTTATTGAACTTTACCTGGATGATGAGATTAAAGAAGCTATCTGCGAAAGGTTCAACATCATTGATCATTTCTCTTTCAGTGATCCTGATTTTCAATTGAAGAGAGAGATCACCATACAAAGATTCCTCGGATATGATTATGTGAGATGCGGACTGGATGATTTTGAAATGCCGCTGGACTGGCTGGTTACTGAAGATACAGCCGGGATCGAAAGAAAACAGGGCCGGGAATACATCAATGAGCATACCGGTCCGATCACCAACTGGGAAGAGTTTGAAAAATATCCCTGGCCTGATCCGGATAAGGCGGGTACCCGGTCTCTGGAATGGTACCAGGAAAATCTGCCTGACTATATGTGTATCATTGGAAGCGGCGGATTTGCCCATTTTGCCGAATACCTTACTTGGCTGATGGGTTTTGAAACCCTCTGCTTTGCCCTGTTTGAGCAACGTGATTTGGTCAGTGCTATCAGCAAGCGGCTTATTGACATATATGAAAATTCCCTCAGGAGATTTCTTGATTTTGACAGGGTAAAACTGATCTGGGGATCTGATGATATGGGTTTCGGCTCAAGTTTGATGATCAGTCCCGAAGATACAAGGGAATTTATCTTAAGTGTCCGTAAAACCGGTTCACTTCAGGGACCGGATATAAGGACATCATTACAATTTTTCGGGTGTTCTGTAACAAACCACCTCTTGGGGAGTGCTCTTCCAATTCGGTGCATGCATTTCGTAAAAGCCTGGATGAACCCCCTTTTCAACAGTTAACAAGCCTATTTGGTGCAGTGTGTGGGAACTATATTATGTAATAAAGACCAATTAAAGGTATATCGAAATATATCA
>DAOWJB010000247.1 GCA_030640625.1 Bacteroides sp. | reverse complement strand
GGTTTTGCAAAACTGAGCTTTAAAAACAACGGAGATGTATGGCTGGAGTTTTTTACGACAGAATCCGTAGAAGATGCAGGCATGGAAGCAAAGGATCCTGCCGGTCACCTGGCATTCCGGACAAAGCTTTATAACAAGCCGGTTTATGACAAGCAGAAGTATAAAGATTTCCTTAGCGATATAGACTATTCGGATAGCACCATTACTACCTATCCCAACGGGGAAAAATATGAGGCCAGTAAATTCAAGAGGGTATTTTTCGGGGATAATTACCGTGAAGAATGGGTCATTCCGGTTGAGGTCCCAGTCTTTGATTTCAATAATGAAAAAGGTGGATTGGAGATCGTAAAAAAGGGAGGCGGAGGACAAACAAAATCCTTGAGACTGGAGAATGATAAAGGGCAGCAATGGGTCCTCAGATCACTCGAAAAGGACCCTTCCAAGGTCATCCCCGAAGTCGTAAAAATAGAACTGGCTGTTGACCTGGCCCAGGACCAGATGTCGGCATACCTTCCCTGGGCAGCCCTGTCCGTTCCCAGGCTGGCAGATGCCGCAAATATATACCATACCAATCCGAAAATTGTATACCTGACAAAGGACCCACGATTGGGAAAATATCTTGATGATGTATGGGAAGGACTCTACCTGTTTGAAGAAAGGCCCAACGGAAACCGGAAAGATGTGAAAAGCTTCGGACGATCAAAGGACATCATCGGAACACCTGACATGTTTGATGAGATGATTGATGACCATGATAACCAGATGGATCAGGAGCATTTTCTGAAGTGCAGGCTTTTTGATGTGTATATCGGGGACTGGGACCGCCACGAGGACCAGTGGAGATGGGCTGGATTTAAAGATGGTGACCAGACAATCTACCGGGCAGTGCCAAGGGACAGGGACCAGACTTTCTTCCTTAATGAGGGATTTTTTCCTTGGATATCAAGCAGGAAGTTTGCCCTCAGGATGAACCAGGGATTTAAATATGAAATCAAGGATATGGGTGGACTCGTATCACAGGGGAAGTGGCTGGACAGGCGGTTCCTGAATGAGCTGGAAAAAGAGGACTGGATTAAAGCCGCTGAAAAAATACAGCCCGGTTTCACAGACGAACTCATCCAGGCAGCCGTCTATGACATGCCTCATCAGGTAGCAGAGCTAAAAGCCAGCACTACTATTTCCAAACTCAAAGCCCGAAGAGAACAAATGCCCGAGTTTGCCGAAAGGCATTATTCGATCATATCAAAAAAAGTTGATATTGTTGGATCTGACAAACGGGAACAATTCCGTGTTGAAAGGCTGAATGATAATGAAACAGAAGTGAAGGTCTGGTCAGTCAGCAGCAAAGGCAATAAGAAGGATAAGATCTATGAACGGAAATTCAGACATGATGAAACCAGTGAAATAAGGTTGTATGGACTGAAGGGAAAAGATGAATTTGATGTAGAAGGAAAGGTCGACAAGGGGATGAAGGTTAGAATTATCGGCGGACCGGACAAAGATGATATCAAGGATAAATCACAGGTCAGGGGATTGTCAAAAAAGACCATTGTGTATGATAAAAAAGGAAAGAATGATATCGAATTTGGGACTGAAGCAAGGAACAGGACATCCAATAACCCGGAGAAAAATGCCTATAACTATTATGCCTTTAATTACAATAAATTCATTCCCCTGGCATACTTTGGTTTCAATGCGGATGAAGCCCTGGTACTGGGGGCTGGATTCTTATATACGACCTATGGTTTTCAGAAAACTCCCTATGCAAGCCATCATACGCTGGGAGGCCGGTATGCCACTGCCACCAATGCGCTGGAATTAGTGTACGATGGCATATTTACGTCGGTGATCGGCGGAATGGATCTGCAGCTTCACTTTATCGTCAGGGGTCCGCGCTACTCTCAGAATTACTTCGGACTGGGTAATGAAACCGAAAAAACCACGGATGATAAGGACTACAACCGGGTTCGGATCGGCCAGCTTCATGTGAACCCGGAAATCAGCAAAACCATTAAGCGAAGTACCCTTTCAGCTGGACTGTTTTACCAGCAATTCGATATCGAGGATACAGAAGACAGGTATATTTCTGATATACCGAATAACGGACTGAGCCCTGATATCTTCGAACGCCAGCGATTTGCCGGGATAAACCTGCGTTATGAACTGGATACCAGAAATGATGAGGTGCTTCCCACAAGGGGGATATACTGGAACACCATGACGATATTTAATTACAGTCTCTCTGAAAATGCCAGGACCTATAACCAGCTCTCATCCGACTTCAGGTGGTTCCTGAGCTTCCGGAAACCCTACCGGACAGTCCTTGCCTTCAGGATGGGGGGAGCCATCAATGCCGGTAATTATGAGTTCTACCAGGCTTGCAGTGTCGGTGGTAACAGCAACCTGAGGGGACACAGGTCCACCCGTTATTCCGGAGATGCAAGCCTTTACCAAAACACAGATCTTCGGTTCAAACTATTCAATTTTTCAACCTATATTGCAAAAGGCGAATTCGGGATCATCGCATTTAACGATTTTGGAAGGGTCTGGCTGGGGGGAGAGGATTCCCACATATGGCATCACGGGTATGGAGGTGGACTGTGGGCGTCACCTTTCAGGCTGGCTGTTCTTTCTGCAACATATGAATGGTCAAAAGATGAACCAAAAGGATTGTTTGCATTCAGATTCAGGTTCTTATTCTGATTTGCCAGGCAAAGGTGAGTAATATTTTATGCAGATTTCAGTTATTTCATTATGAGAATTTTCATTTGCCTGGTTATACTGTTTTTCCTGTCTCTCAATTCCTGGTCTCAAAAACAGGACAGCCTGGATCTCAAAGTTTATAATGTAAAACCACACATTGATATTCCGATAACTGTGGCAGCCCTGGCAACCAATTACTGGGGACTACAGGTAGTGGGCCGGAAAGCCCTCCTTGATTCCATGACCATCATTAACCTGGACGCCAATGATATAAACCGGTTTGATAGGTCTGCCACATTGCAGGATGCTAAATATGCCCCTCGGGCACAAAGAATATCAAATTATGGTATGTATGTCAGTTATGCCCTGCCCCTCCTGTTCTTGTTTGATAAGAAGATCAGGAAAGACTGGGCGGAAGTTTTCCTGCTTTACTTTCAGGCCGAGGCCATCATAGGCAACCTTTATTCAAGGGGCAGTACCATTCATATCGACCGCATAAGACCATTGGTTTATCATCCAGATATACCCTGGGGAGAAAAAGTAGGTGGCGGAACAAAAAACTCATTCTTCAGCGGCCATACTTCCTCCTCTGCGACTGCCAGTTTTTTTGTCGCAAAAGTCTTCTGTGATTATCACCCTGAATGGGGTAACAAAAAGTATCTTGTCTATGCTGCAGCAGCCCTCCCTCCAATATTTACAGGATACCACAGGTACAAGGGAATGAAACATTTTCCAACAGATGTAATTACAGGTCTGGTGGTTGGAGCAACTACCGGGATCCTGGTACCACACCTGCACAAAAACAAGCATACCAATCTTGCGATTATTCCGGTAGCGGGCAGCTTCAATGGCTTCGCCATGACGCTTAAATTCTGACATTTAAACGCTTAACATACATTACATAAACTGGCCGGCAATATTGAGAGGCTTCCCCTACTGACCATATTGAATTTCTTTCTTAAATTTATATCTCTGTGATTCAATAATAAATATGCTGCATTATGGCAATCAGAACCATTCCAATCATAAAATATAAGCCATATCAGTTGTTCGGATTATTTTTTATGGTCCTGACAAACTGGGATTTACCGGCCCAGGAGGTCACAAACTCAAGCATGAAAACATTCATGATTTATAAATTCGCGCAGCATATCGAATGGGAAAATGAGGAACAGATTGATACTTTCCACCTTGGTGTATTCGGTGCAGACAAAGCCTTAAGGTCCGAATTGTCTCTTCTTGAATCTGTCCCCTTGAAAGACAAACCCATTAAGATCACCCATTTTTCAAGAGTCAGTGACATTGGTAAAACACAACTCTTATATTTAACATACTATATGAATCCTGATATTGAAAGGATCTCTGAGCGGATCACCGGCAACAATACCCTCCTGATCAGTGAACGCTGTGAAAAGCC
>DAOWJB010000115.1 GCA_030640625.1 Bacteroides sp. | reverse complement strand
CCATTTCAGGTTCTGATTTCGTTGAGATGTTTGTCGGGGTGGGTGCATCACGTGTACGTGACCTGTTTAAACAGGCCAAGGAAAAAGCTCCATGTATCGTTTTCATTGACGAGATTGATGCCGTTGGGCGTGCCCGCGGGAAAAATCCCAATTTTGGCGCAAATGATGAACGGGAGAACACCTTGAACCAGTTGCTGACAGAGATGGATGGTTTCGACACCAATACAGGGGTGATCATCCTGGCTGCCACCAACCGGGCGGATGTGCTGGACAGGGCATTATTAAGGGCCGGACGCTTTGACCGCCAGATCCATGTTGAATTACCTGACCTGAAGGAAAGAAAAGAAATTTTTAAAGTACATCTGAGACCCCTAAAACTGCAGAAAAACCTGGATGTTGATTTCCTTTCAAAGCAGACCCCTGGATTCTCCGGCGCCGACATTGCGAATGTATGCAACGAGGCAGCACTGATAGCTGCCAGGGGGAACAAGAAAATGGTTGAAAGACAGGATTTTCTTGATGCTGTTGACAGGATCATCGGTGGACTCGAGAAAAAGAATAAGATTATTACCCTTGAAGAAAAGAAAACCATAGCCTTCCATGAAGCAGGACATGCCACGGTTTCCTGGCTTCTCGAACATGCCAATCCCCTGGTGAAAGTGACAATCATTCCACGCGGCAAGGCACTGGGTTCAGCCTGGTACCTTCCGGAAGAGCGACAGATTACCACCACTGAACAGTTGCTGGATGAGATGTGTTCAGCGCTTGGTGGACGGGCCTCAGAGGAGATCAATTTTAATAAGATTTCGACCGGAGCCCTTAATGACCTCGAGCGGGTAACGAAGCAGGCATATGCAATGGTATCCTATTTTGGCATGAGCGCTAGGGTAGGAAACCTTAGCTTTTATGATTCTACCGGGCAGGGGGAGTTTTCATTCAACAAACCCTATTCAGAGAAGACAGCGGAAGTGATCGATGAAGAAGTTAACCGGATCATCGAAGAACAATATGAACGGGCAAAGAAAACGCTGCGGGAAAACATGGATGGTCTGACCAAGCTGGGCAACCAGCTGCTCGAAAAAGAAGTGATCTTCAGCGAGGATGTTGAAAAGATATTTGGTGCCAGAAAGAATCACAGAACGGATCTGGATGGCAAGCCCAGAAGCAGGAGGAAATCCCCCGCTTCCAAAGAGAAAACTGCAGAAACGGAATCCAAATTGACAAAAAAAGATAAAGAAGAGACGCCACGAAGTAAGACCGCCTGATGGAAAAAGGGTGGGTTAAAGTATATACAACCAACAAGATGTTCCAGGCCGAGATTTTTAAACGTGTCCTGGAAGATCATGAAATAAAAACCGTCATCATCAACAAGATGGACTCTTCCTACAGGTCATTTGGGGAAATTGAAGTGTACGTAAAGGACGATCATGTAATCAGAGCGAAAATGCTTGCCAAAGAATTTGATTCTTGAAAGAAACCATTACCAGATCGCTTACCGGAATCCTGTTCCTCGTGGTGATCATACTGTCCCTGATCCTGCATCCATATCTGTATCTGGCAATTTTTTCACTGATCTGTGTCGCGGGATGGTTTGAATTCATCGGTTTATTCCATTCGGCAGGAAGATACAGGCTAAAGATCCCTGGAGCCATTCTACTCATTGTTACATTCATCATTATCTTCTTTGTGCTTAATGGATATTTGCCTTCATATTTCCTGCTGATTCCGGCAATCTCCCTGATTGTGATGACCATCGGTGACATTTCGGAACAAACCTGTACCGGCAGTAAAGGAATTCCTGTATATACTGCCGGATTCATTTACCTTGGTGCAGGGTTTTCATGTTTGCACTGCCTGGCCTTTCAAAAAGGGGCATTGGAGGGATATTCTCCTATTTGGATACTTTATACTTTTTACTTAATTTGGACTTACGACACCATGGCATATGTTTTTGGAAGGCTAACCGGAAGGCATCCCTTATGGGCGCGAATCTCCCCCAAAAAAACCTGGGAAGGAAGCATTGGGGGTGCCGTCCTTGCGATCATTCTGGCCATTGTCCTTAGCAGGTTCAATGAAGAATTGACGATATATGAATGGATTGGTCTGGCGATCCTGGTGGTTGTTTTTGGTACCCTGGGTGATCTTTTCGAATCCTGGCTAAAACGGCGGGGCGGCATCAAGGATAGTGGCAGGTTGCTGCCAGGCCATGGAGGTGTCCTTGACAGGTTTGATTCACTGATGCTGGCAACACCAATTGTAACCCTTTATCTTATCCTGCTTTTATGATACACAAAGAAGGCCGTCGCATATCGATCATACTTTTTATCCTGCTGGTCATCCTGAATGCCCTCATTGTGCAGTTTACCGGGGCAATCTGGATCCAGATCCCGGCAATAACCGCCTCTCTCCTGTTATTGTTATTCATACTTAGGTTTTTCAGAGATCCGAAACGGACGGTTCCAGCTGACAGGTTCATATATGCACCGGCAGACGGCAAGGTGGTAGTGGTAGAGAAGACGACTGAGAAGGAGTATTTCAATGATAAAAGGATACAGGTATCTGTATTTATGTCCGTCTGGAATGTCCATATAAACTGGTACCCTGTCTCAGGAATCCTGTCTCACTATAAATACCATCCGGGCAAGTACCTTATCGCGCGCCATCCGAAATCATCCACCCTGAATGAAAGAAATACAATCGTCATCAAAACAGCCGGTGGCGATGAAATATTGGTCCGGCAGATCGCCGGAGCAGTAGCCAGAAGAATCATCAGCTATGCTGGTCGGGGAAGTAAGGTTAACCTGGGAGATGAGCTTGGTTTTATCCGCTTCGGATCCCGTGTGGATATATTCCTGCCTGTTGGCACAAAGGTACTTGTTCAGCCCGGTCAACAGGTCAGGGGGTTAATCACAGCCCTGGCTGAATTCGATTTTTAACAATTTAATAACAACTTTCCCACGATATAGCATGTATATTTGGCTTTATCAGATAATAAATCGCATATACCAAAAATTTAAATCATGAAGAAAATTATTGTATTAATAGCACTGGTTGCTTTTATCGGCGTAAGTGCAGCTCCTGTTTATGCTGCTCCTGCAATCCCTGCGACTGAAGAGGTTAAGGAAAAGCCAAAAAAGAAAAAAACGGAAGAGAAGAGCAAAAAAGAATGTACTGAAAAGAGTTCATCCTGCTGCAAGTCCAAGTGTTCAGAACAGCCTAAGAAAAAGGAAGAACCAGAAAAGAAATAATTCAGGACCTGACAATTATTAATTGAACCGCCTCAAATCAAGCTGAGGCGGTTTTTTTGTTGGAAACACAATATGGGACCACCTACAATGCCTATTTCATTAATGCTGGCAAGAAAGTGCTTATCGCCTATGTTTCGGCCTACGGTTATACGGGGGAGATGGCGGAAAGTATCGCTTCCGGAATCCGGGAAACAGGTGACATTGAGGTGTCAGTAGTGGATATCGAAAACATCCAGCTGGGTGAACTGGAAGAACAGATCGTTCAGTCAGGCGGCATACTGATCGGATCGCCCACCATCAATCACAATACCCTGTTGCCAGTTTATAAAATGTTCTCTGTGATCAATCCAATCCGGGACAAAGGAAAACTGGCCGCCTCATTTGGCTCCTATGGCTGGAGCGGCGAGGCTGTTCCGCTCATTGAGGAACACTTGAGAAACCTGAAGCTCGAGATCGTACAGGACGGAATAGCCATCAAGTTCTTTCCCACCGAAGAACAGACAGAAGCCCTCATCGCTTTTGGAAGAACATTCGGTTTACGATTTCTCGAGAATCAGGCAGCAGACTAAGGCCTGGTTACCGGCATTATTAGAATATCTCTATTTGCTGGAATTCAATGGTTTGTGTGCAATCACCGTGTTATCTCTTTATAAAACTGCCGGCTATGTTTTGGTGCTTTCCTGAGACACGGATAATGAACAAACCTTCCTCCA
Source organism: Bacteroides sp. (assembly GCA_030640625.1). Classification (GTDB taxonomy): domain Bacteria; phylum Bacteroidota; class Bacteroidia; order Bacteroidales; family SM23-62; genus SM23-62. The sequence continues at coordinate 1,698 of DAOWJB010000115.1, read as the reverse complement.
GCTTTAAAACATCTATCAGCTGGTTCTCAAAATCAAGATTCTCCTCCTTCTGGAGACGGCCGGTCATATCATATATATTCAGGGTAGCAGGATATTGAATCTTCCCCTGGATCTTGATGAATTCTGTTGAAGGATTCGGGAAAACCTTTAATTGCCCTGCGGCAATCCCTGATTCAACACTTTTATCCTGGATGGCTGATACGGTCGGTTCCCAGCCGGCTATCCGTGCAAACATATACCAGGCACCAAATGCCTTCATATTGGCATTTAGGGCGTGTGAATGCTCCGCGGAGCATTGGTACCAATCACCTCCATTGGGCTCATTATGGGCGACATCATCCTCTCCATCCATCTTTACCTTACCCACTACCCATTCTTCAGCCCAGTTTCCAGTCCTGCTCCCATCAACCAAATAACTGCAAGCATCATCGCAATTATCGTCCAGAAAATAATTGCCATCCGGATCGTAGCTTTCAATATCCGCAAAATCATACAGTATCCTGTTTTTGGCGATGCAATGATTACGGATATAATTATTGATCTCATTGGTCCGGCCCTCTTCACCCTGACCATTGACATGGCCGGTCATGAATACAAATTGGACCGGCACGGTTCGGTCGCCGCTTGTGATTTTTGTGCCACCCGGACCGTATTCGGCGATCAGTCCCTCCATCTTGGAACAATATCCCGGATCTTCATCTCCATCATGGCCTTGTATCTGGCACCAGGCCCACATAATTACATTAATATCTTGATTTACAGAATCATCAAGAAAATCCCGTGTGATCTGTGGCCAGGTATCTTCCTGGGCACTTAAATCTCCAAAATGAGCATCAATATAGAGGGTCCCTGCTATCTTTTCTGCTTCCCGGGTATAGATTCCATTCTCCCCCATGAATGCATCCAGGACATTCATCCCAGACAGTACCTGGCTGCCGTGGGAAGTACGCCAATACGCAATATGTAAATCACTCTTTGCCTTGTCGATCCATTCCAGCGGGATACTTTTAAGGTCTTCAAGATGGGCATGATTGTGGTTGATGATAAATTCCTGGGCAGAAGCTGTAGTAAGATGCATAATCAAAACAAATAGAATTAGATACAGATTTTTCATGGTAATGATATTTGATATTGGTAACTGCCATATGATCTACTTAAATACGTATAATTTATTAAAAATGTTGTTAGATTTGACCAGAATTCTAATATTTAACAAATGCTTGATCTTGGAGACAATGCAGCCCCTTATATAAAAAGGAGGCGGGAAGTTGTATTCATCATTTTATCAGGCTTTTTCCTTGGAACGCTGGCCGCATTAAACATCCTTGGGATCTCCCGTCAAATTGATCTTTCCTTTACCATCCTGGGGCACAGGATTCCATTTATCGTTTTCATCGGTGTGCTGCCCTATCCCCTTACATTTCTCTGTACGGATTTTATCAGTGAGCTATATGGTAAAAAGAGTGCCAATACCGTTGTTTGGGTTGGTCTCCTCTTGAACATCTGGGTCATATTTATCCTGTGGATAGGCGGGATCCTGCCACCAAGACCTGAACTCATCGACAATGGCCTGCCGGCACTGGAAGATCCATCCCGGGTCTTTTTCCAGATCAGGAAATGGACAGTCAGTGTCACTATTGCATCCACGATCGCATACCTTACTGCCCAGTTTGTGGATGTACATATCTTCCATGAAAT
>DAOWJB010000167.1 GCA_030640625.1 Bacteroides sp. | reverse complement strand
CTTTGGAATGATCGGTGCCTCCCTTTCGGGGGTGACGTTCATTTCCCTGCCGGGCTGGGTGGGGGACAGCCAGTTCTCTTATATGCAGATTGTCCTGGGTTACCTGCTGGGTTATTTCATCGTCATTCAGGTATTACTGCCGCTGTACTACAGGCTGAACCTGACCTCTATTTATACATACCTGGAAGGCCGTTTCGGTTGGCGTTCCTACAAGACGGGGGCTTCCTTTTTCCTGATCTCAAGGGTTATGGGAGCCTCTTTTCGCCTTTTCCTGGTTGCCAATGTATTACATATCAGCATTTTCAGCAGCTGGAATATACCCTTCTGGGCAACGGTTGTGATCACCATCCTGCTGATCTGGTTGTATACTTTCCGGGGAGGGATCAAGACCATTATCTGGACAGACACCTTTCAAACCCTGTTTATGTTACTGGCGGTAATTATCACTGTGGTACTGATCTGCCAGGAGCTGGACATTGGTTTTCGCGGGATGATTGGCGAGATAGTTCAATCTGATTATTCCAGGATTTTCTTTTTTTCGGACTGGAAAGCAGGGGATCATTTTATCAAACAATTTCTTAGCGGGGTGTTTATAGTCGTTGTTATGACCGGGCTAGACCAGGATATGATGCAAAAGAATCTATCCTGCAGGAATCTGAGGGATGCACGGAAGAATATGTACTGGATGAGTATTGCCCTGGTCCCGGTAAATTTCCTTTTCCTTTCACTGGGCGCCCTTTTATTCATCTTTGCTGCCCGACACGCCATTCCTATACCGGCACAGTCTGATGATCTGTTCCCCTTGATTGCGACAAGAGGATACCTGAGCCCGGTGGTGGCCATATTTTTTATAATCGGGCTGGTAGCTGCAGCCTATTCAAGTGCCGACAGCGCGCTTACCTCCCTGACAACCTCTTTCACAGTGGATATCCTGAACGGTTCCAGGCTACCTGAAGATCGCCTGAGACGACTGAGGAAGATAGTCCATATTGGCATCTCACTTGTCTTGCTGGCTGTTATCCTGGTATTCAAACTGATCAATAACCAGAACGTGATCAGTGCAATCTTTACGGCTGCAGGCTATACCTACGGTCCCTTGCTGGGTTTTTACAGTTTTGGACTTTTTACAAAATACCGGGTCCGGGATCGTTGGGTTCCGGTGATTGCCATTGCCTCCCCCATCTTATCATACATTATCAGCACGCATTCCGAATCCTGGTTCAACGGCTACAAGTTCGGCTTTGAACTACTGATCCTGAATGGCCTGCTAACATTTCTGGGCTTACTGCTGATAAAAAAACGGAGATAAATATTGCATGAAAGATAAGCTGTTTCTTTCATGCAATACCTGTTTTTTTATTCGCTGAAGTCGGTAGAGCCTTTGCCGACCGCATAGATCTCAGCCAGAATGGATTCGTATCTTTCGTAGAGTTTTCGGCGTTTTAGTTTTGCCGTTGGTGATAGCTCTCCGGATTCCGGACTCCATTCCTCCTCGACGAGCCGGATCCTTTTGATCCTTTCATGTTCGCCCAGGTCCTTGTTCAGCTCCTGGACTTCCTGCTGAACGCGATCTTGTACATCTTTGAGGCAAATCAACTCTTGATTGTTCCTGAATTTAATATCATGCCTCGAAGCCCATTCATGAAGGAAAGGGAAGTTCGGGGAGATCAGCGCAGACGCAAATTTTTCATTTTCGCCCACAACCATGGCCTGCTCTATGAAGAAAGATTCTTTCAATTTGTTTTCAATGATCTGTGGTGCGATGTATTTACCGCTCGATAATTTAAACATTTCCTTCTTGCGGTCTGTGATCTTCAGGAACTTGCCATCAACCAGCTCACCGATATCACCTGTATGGAACCAGCCATCCTCGGTAATCACCTCTTTGGTAAGTTCGGGCTGCTTGTGATAGCCTATCATGATATTGGGACCTTTGCAGAGGATCTCTCCATCTTCGGCGATCTTTACCTCAACTCCACCGCTGATAACCGGTCCAACCGTCCCGAACATGATCTCATTTTTGACAAGGTTGTTGACGGCAATCACAGGTGAGGTTTCCGTCAGTCCGTATCCTTCAAGTACCGTTATACCGGCTGCCCAGAAAACCCTGGCAAGCCTTGGCTGCAAGGCAGCACTTCCCGAAACGATGATCTTGATATTGCCGCCCAGGGCTTCCCGCCATTTTGAAAAAACAAGTTTGTCGGCAATTTTTAATTTCTGGTGATAGAACCATCCATTTTTATGGTTCAGTTCATATCGGAGTCCCAGGTTCACTGACCAGAAGAAAATACGTTTTTTAATACCTGTGAGATCCTTGCCTTTCCCGATGATCCGGTCATACACCCTTTCCAGCAATCGTGGTACGGTCAGGAAGATCTCAGGTTTGATCTCCTTTACATTATCGATGATGGTTCCCATATTCTCAGCATAATAGATGGCAATGCCCAGGTACTGGAAATGGTAATTGACCATGCGCTCATAAATATGGCTGATGGGGAGGAAGGAGAGGGTCCTGTCGCCATGACCCAGGCTATGAACTTCAGCCGTGGCCTTGAAATTCGTGACTACATTGTTCTGGCAAAGTTGCACGCCCTTTGGAAATCCAGTCGTTCCGGAGGTATATAACAGGGTGAAGAAGTCTTCCGGTTTAACGGAATCTTTAATTTTTTCCAGCTCATCTTTGAACTGGTCTGCTGATTTTTTGCCGAGTTCAACGACCTCTGACCAGTTTTTGGCACCTTGCACCTCGTTGAAGGTATAAACTTCTTTAACAGATTCAATAGTATCTGCGATGGGTTTGATCTTGTCGTAAAGGGCTTTGTCTGAAAGAAAAATCACAGAAGGTTCTGAGTCTTTCAGGATATACTCATATTCTTCCAAACTGATAGTGGGATAAACTGGTACGTGGATGATTCCCGCCTGGGCAACGCCCATGTCTACAAAGTTCCACTGGGGACGGTTGTTTGAGATGGTGGCTACCTTATCGCCTTTCTTGAGTCCCAATGCCAAAAGGCCATAGGAGACATTATTGGCAGAGTCAATGTACTGGTCGGATGAGTAATGTACCCAAACGCCCTTTTCCTTTCCGGCTAAGGCATCTTCCATCCGGTATTTCTCGCGATAAAGATTGAGCAGATCGAATGTCCTGGTAATTTCCATTGTTGGTGCTTATTGGTTTAGTGTATTCAAATATATGAATTTATTTGAGTTAGCTATATTTGTAAACTGGGTTCTCACTAAATTATATACTGATTATGAGAAATATACTGATCACTATTCTGCTTGCTGGACTGAGTCTGGCATTTGTTACGGACAAACCTGCATACAGGATATATAACCAAAAGGGGAAGGACATTCCCTATACAAAAATGGTCAAGAAGCTTGAAGGAGCAGATATCATCTTCTTTGGGGAACTTCATGATAATCCCATTGCCCATTGGCTGCAAAAGGAATTGACCGAAGATCTTCATGCATCGGGAAAGAAGGACCTGGTGCTTGGAGCTGAAATGTTTGAGTCCGACAACCAGCTGCTGCTAGATGAATACCTGGCTGGCATGATCACTGAGGCAAAATTTGAGGATGAGGCAAGGCTATGGCAGAACTATAAAACGGATTACAAACCCCTCTTGCAGTTTGCTTTTCAGCATCAGGTAGCCTTTATCGCCACCAATGTACCACGGCGTTATGCCAATCTGGTGTATCGTGAGGGATTCGAGGGACTCGACTCCTTGTCTGCTGCGGCGAAGGAATTGATCCCTCCCCTGCCCATCGCTTATGATCCGGAATTGCCCGGATATAAAGCCATGCTGAAAATGAGCTCCATGGGTCATGGCAAGGTCAATGAAAACCTTCCTAAAGCCCAGGCTATCAAGGATGCCACCATGAGCCACTTCATATTAAAGAACTGGTCCCCGGACAAACAATTCCTTCACTTCAACGGGGCTTATCACTCCGACAATTTTGAAGGGATTGGCTGGTATATCAAGCATCAGTCACCCGGACTAAAAATCATGACCATTACAACTGTTTTACAGGAGAGTCCGGATAGTCTGGAAGAAGCTTCTGCCGGGAAAGCTGATTTTACTATCGTGGTTCCCGAAGGGATGACCCGTACCTATTAAAAGTCCGGATCCTTTAGGATCAGTGGAATGATTTGTCTGCAGCAGGGATCAACCTGCTGCTTTCTCAACGATTGCTGCGATCTTTTCGATGGCCTGTGATATGCCTGTGGGATTTTTACCACCTGCAGTAGCATAGAAATCCTGTCCGCCGCCGCCACCCTGTATGTCACCGGATACTTCACGGATCATTTGCCGGGCATCAAGCGATAGATCTTTCACGAGGTTATCTGTGATCATAACCGTCAGGTGTGCTTTTCCGTTCAGGTTGCCTCCGATGACGAGCACCAGGTTTTCCACCTCAGCCTTCAATTCAAAGGCCAGGGATTTAAAATCATCAGCAGTCCTCATTGGGATTTCTTCAGCGATGAGGTTTATATGCCCGGTTTTTCTGATCCTGCTGATCAGGTTTTTACGGGCAATTAATCTGATATCCCTGCTAAAATCGTCTCTCAGCTTTTTCAGCTCTGCATTCTCAGACAGGGTTTTTTCAATGGTGGCCAGGATATTCGGGGTCTTGAAAACGCCTTCGATCTTTTTCAGTATTTCAAAGCCCTGATCCACATATTTTTCGGCTGCGGGACCGGCCACCGCTTCGATCCGGCGAATGCCGGCCGCGATGGCACTTTCCCTGACAATCTTCAGGAAGCCTATATTTCCCGTGGCCTTCACATGGATTCCCCCGCACAGTTCCACTGAATCACCAAATTTAATGACCCGAACCTGTTCGCCATATTTTTCACCAAAGAAGGCAATGGCACCCATATCCAATGCATCCTCCATGGTAACTGTCCGGCTCTCTTCCAGGGGAAGGTCATCACGGATCAGTCGGTTCACAAGCTTTTCGATCTGATCCAGTTCCTTGTTCTCCACTTTCTGAAAATGCGAGAAATCGAACCTCAGGTAATCGGGATGGACCAGTGATCCTTTCTGTTCCACATGCTTGCCGAGTACCTCACGCAGGGCATAATGGAGCAAGTGGGTGGAGGTATGGTGGCAAGAAATATTCTTCCGTGCTTCACGGTCCACCGTCCCTATAAATTGACCATCGAGAACTGCCGGGAGCTTTTCTGTGATATGAATGATCAGGTTATGCTCTTTCTGGGTATCCAGGATACAGATTTTTTCATTCCCCTGCTCAATCATTCCGGTATCTCCTACCTGGCCACCGCTCTCAGCGTAGAAAGGGGTCTGGTCGAAAACAAGCTGATACCGGGTCCTGTTTTTTTCTTCGGTTTTCCGGTACCGGGCAATTTTGATCTCAGCGCGCGATTGATCATAGCCCAGGAAACGGGTTGATTCGGCGGACATGATTTCTTCCCAGTCCCCCATGTTTACCGAGGCTGCATTCCTGGAGCGGGACTTCTGAGATTCCATTGCCTGTTCAAATGCTTCCTGGCTTACATTCAGGTCATTTTCTTTCAGGATCAGATGTGTCAGGTCAAAGGGGAATCCGTAGGTATCATAGAGTACGAAGGCCGATCTACCATCGATGGTGGAGTGGTTTTTCTGTTTTGCATCAGCGATAAGCTCATCCAGCATGCGAATTCCATTGTCCAGGGTTTTAAGGAATGAGCCCTCTTCTTCCCTGATTACCTTTTCTATCAATTCACGCTGGGCGTTCAATTCCGGGAAAGCTTTTCCCATCTCCTTCACTAAAACCTTAACGAGTTTATGCATGAAGGGATTTTCCTGACCGAGGAAGGTGTATCCGTAACGTACGGCACGGCGGAGTATTCGACGGATCACATAGCCGGCCTTGTTATTTGATGGGAGCTGGCCGTCGGCAATGGAAAAACTCACGGCGCGAAGGTGGTCAGCCACCACCCGCATGGCGATATCAGTCTCCTCTGCAGCACCATACTTGCAGGAGGTGATCTTTGAGATTTCTACAATCAGTGATTGAAATATATCAGTATCGTAATTTGAAGTCTTGCCCTGCAGCACCATGGCAAGCCGTTCAAGTCCCAATCCGGTATCAATATGGTTCATGGGCAGGCTTTCCAGTTCTCCATTTGCTTTCCTGTTATATTGGATGAATACCAGGTTCCATATCTCAATAACCTGGGGGTGGCCACTGTTAACCAGTTTTGTTCCAGGGATTTTCTGGCGCTCCTTATTGGACCGGATATCCACATGGATCTCGGAACAGGGCCCACATGGACCGGTATCCCCCATTTCCCAGAAATTATCTTTCCGGGAGCCCTCCAGGATATGATTACCGGGAATATGCATTTTCCAGCATTCCCGTGCTTCCTCATCCATCTCGATACCATCTGTTTTATCCCCTTCAAAAATGGTGGCATAAAGCCTGTTTTTTTCAATCCCCAGAACCTCTGTAAGAAAACTCCATGCCCATTGAATGGCCTCTTTTTTAAAATAATCTCCGAAGGACCAGTTTCCGAGCATTTCAAACATGGTATGATGGTAGGTGTCATGCCCCACTTCTTCCAGGTCATTGTGTTTTCCGGATACCCTGAGGCATTTCTGTGTATCTGCAATCCTCCTGTGTGTAACCGGCTCATTACCAAGGAATAAGTCTTTGAACTGATTCATACCTGCATTGGTGAACATCAGGGTAGAATCATTCTGAATTACCATGGGTGCTGAGGGAACAATTTTATGTTCCAGCGATGAAAAATAGTCGAGGAAAACCTGACGTATCTCATTGGATGACATTAGCATAGGATGAATAAATTGTAACCTTCTTTAATAATTTGCGTTAAATGATCTGTGTTTTAGGCTCTAAACTAATAAGCTGTAAAATTAGTTTTTTTATAGAGAGATTTGTTTGAATTTGTTTGAATTTATATTTTCGTGACTAATATGATGTTGCATGAGTAGACAGCGATTTCATTTTGATCCCGTTTCGCATCGTTTCGAGCCCGACAAACCAACCTTACAGGCCCGGCTTAGACGATTCGCCTTATACACAGTTGTAGCAGTTTCTCTGTCCCTGATTGTCAGGGTCACCGTTAACAGCTATCTGTCGAATCCCAAAGAGGTAAAATTGCAGGCAGAAAAGGAAGCCATCCTTGAGAAATACCAAACCTGTGAGGAAAAGATCAGGGAGCTTGAAGCTATCCTGGTTGATATTCAGCATTGGGACGATCATATTTACCGCTCTTTTTTTGAACTGGATCCCATTCCGCATTCCATAAGGGAGGCTGGTCTTGGTGGTGCCGAGCGCTACGGTAATCTGCATGGTTACGAGAATTCCAGACTCATGGTAGACCTGAACAAGAGGGCTGACCTGACCGGCATCAGGATGGATATCCAGTCCCGCTCCTTCCGGGACCTCCTCGTGGAGGCAGATAAGCACCAATACATACTGGTTCATAAACCATCTATCCAGCCGATTTCCCTGGAGGATTTTTATTGGATCAGTTCTGTATTTGGAATGCGTATTGACCCTATTTCTAAGCGCAGGGCCATGCACAGGGGATTGGATTTTGCCGGGGCTATCGGGACCAACGTATATGCCACGGGTGACGGGGTGGTTAAAATGACCAAGGTATCCAAAAATGGGTATGGTAAAGAAGTCCTCATCGATCATGGTTTTGGATATACCAGCCGTTATGGACATTTGCATGATATCCTGGTGCACAAGGGACAAAAAATCAAAAGGGGTAATATCATTGGTACAATTGGTGATTCCGGTAAATCTACCGGTCCACACCTGCATTATGAGATCCGGGTAAAAGGACGTGCAGAGAACCCCAAGCATTATTACGCAGAAGACCTCAGTCCAAAGGAATATTCACAAATTATCAATCTTTCCAGAGAGGTTGATAATTAACTCTTTTTGAGTAGAAAAATATTTCCTATTTTTGACAGCGAACTGTAAAAACAATGGGCAAGTCCAAGTACCGTTATAATACTGAATCGCTGAGCTATGACAAGATCAGGCCAAGCCTGAAAAAAAGGCTGCTGATACTGATGTCCTACCTGTCGGGCTTGCTGCTTATAGCCATTTTGCTGAACGTCTTCTACTCATCAGTTTTTGATACACCCAAGGAAAAGGTATTGAAAAGGGAGAATAAGCAGCTGAACCAGCAATATGATATCCTGAACCAGAAGATAGGCAATCTGGAAACTGTACTGGACGATATCGAGAAACGGGATGATAATATTTACCGCACCATCTTCAATGCTGATCCGATTCCACACTCAGTGCGGGATGCTGGAATTGGCGGGGTGAACCGTTATGAATTCATGGAGGGCTATGACAATTCAAACCTGATCATTGAAACAGCAAAGCGTCTTGACAAGCTGACAAAAGCGGTTTATGTTCAGAGCAAATCTTACGATGATGTAATCGAAATGGCCAAGAACAGGGAGCGTCAACTGTCCTCATTGCCTGCTATTCAACCCATTGCCAATAAAGACCTCACCAGGACAGCTGCTGGTTGGGGTTTCCGGATACACCCTATTTATAAGATCAAAAAGTTCCATTACGGGATGGATTTTACTGCGCCTACCGGGACGGAAGTATATGCGACAGCAGATGGGACCGTTGAACTTGTTGAACGGTCAAGGAGAGGATATGGGAATAAATTAATCATTAACCATGGTTTTGGATATACTACACTGTATGCCCATCTTGATGGCTTCAACAATCTCTGGAAAGGCAAGGAGGTCAAGCGGGGAGATGTTATTGCATACGTTGGCAGCACAGGACTTTCCACGGCTCCCCACCTGCACTATGAAGTTCATCTCAACGGGAAAAAGATCAATCCCATAAACTATTATTTTGAAGATCTGACTGCACAGGAGTTTGACCGGATGATAATACTCTCCATGCGTCCCGGGCAAAGCTATGATTAAGTCTTTCTCACTCCTGCTATGTATTTTCTTTATCATTCCTGTTAAGGCCCAGCAGGATTCCTCAGGTATTTGCTCCGATACATTAACAGTTTTAGGTGTGGGAGATATCATGATGGGGACAGATTATCCCTCTGCCATTTACCTTCCGCCCGGGAATGATTGCAAACCTCTCCTGCATGAGGTAAACTCCATACTGCAGGATGCGGATATTACTGTCGGCAACCTGGAGGGGACCTTTGCAGGCGATTTGGGAAAGCCAAAAAGATGTAAAGACACTACAAAGTGTTTTGTGTTCAGGATGCCCGACCATTATGTTCATTGCCTTGTTGATGGTGGTTTTGATATGCTCAGCCTCGCAAACAATCATGCCAATGATTTCGGTTCTGCCGGGAAGAAACAAACGGAATGGGTTCTCGAAAGCCACGGCATGGCTTTTGCGGGATCGTATTTTTCTCCTTCTGTGGTCGTTGTCAAGAACGGGATCCGTTACGGATTGATTGCTTTTGCTCCAAACCTGGGGTGTTATGGTCTGGATGACCTGGATGCAGCGGCTTCCATGGTTGACTCATTCAGGGCAAGGTGTGATATTCTCATTGTTTCCTTTCATGGCGGAGCCGAAGGGGCTGATCATCAACATGTCACACGCCAGAATGAAGTATACCTGGGGGCGGGTCGCGGGAATGTGTATGCCTTCGCCCACAGGGTGATAGATTCAGGGGCGGATATTGTCTTTGGCCATGGTCCACATGTTACAAGGGCTGTTGAGATATACAGGGACAGATTTATCATCTACAGCCTGGGTAATTTTTGCACCTACCGCAGGTTTAATCTCAGGGGACCCAAAGGTATCGCTCCTATCATGAAAGTTTATGTGACTCCTGAAGGAAAGTTTCTGCAGGGGGAAATTATTCCTATATACCAGCCAGGCAGCGGCGGGGTAAGCATTGATCCCTTGAATAGAGCCATTACCAAATTGCAGGAGCTGACCCGGGCAGACTTCCCGGAGATCCCCCTGGATATAGATCAGGACGGCATTATTACCCTACCGGAAGAAGTTGGAAAATCTGAACTTTGAAACATTCCTGACTTGGCAAAGAATAATTTATTGATATTTCAAAGCAATTTTCCTATTTTAGATAAAATTTATTCCGCCTTCCATGCCCTATAAAGAACCCAAGGTAGAAAAACTGTTTTATAGTATTGGAGAAGTAGCGAAGATGTTTGATGTAAATACCTCACTTATTCGATTTTGGGAGAAGGAGTTTGATATTATCAAGCCCAAGAAGAATAAAAAGGGTAACAGGCTTTTTACCAAGGAAGATATTGATAATTTTCATATCATTTATCATCTGGTCAAGGAACGGGGCATGACGTTGAAGGGAGCGCAGTTGAAGATGAAAGAGAACAAGGACGATGCCATTCACAACCTGGAGGTAATCCAGAAGCTGCATAACATCCGGAAAATGTTGCTGGAAATCAAAGAAGAGATGGATCACTGACCTGTTCGATGCAAGTAAGGGAAATCACAAATTATATTGAATCTTTTGCTCCCCTGTCTTATCAGGAGTCCTATGATAATGCAGGTCTCCAGACCGGTGATCCGGGCCAGGAAGTAAATGCTGCGCTGCTTTGTATTGATATTACCGGAAAGGTGATTGAAGAAGCCCTGCGCCTGGGGGCCAACCTGATCATATCGCATCATCCGCTTATTTTCGGCGGGCTCACTAAGCTGACCGGGTCAAACTATACGGAGCGTCTGGTCATTGAGGCCGTGCGTAAGCAGCTGGCCATCTATGCTGCGCATACGAACCTGGATGCAGTACATACCGGTGTCAACCAAAAAATTGCTGAAAAACTGGGTTTGAACGATACTGTGATCCTCTCTCCCATGGCAAACCAGTTGCGAAAGCTGGTGTTCTTCGTGCCGGCTGATCATGCCGCTGCCGTAAGGGAAGACATATTCAAAGCCGGTGCCGGCCATATCGGAGAATATGACATGTGCAGTTTTAATGCGCCGGGGGAAGGCACCTTCAGGGGCTCAGAAAATACTGATCCCTTTGTGGGGGAGAAGGGCAGCATGCATACCGAAGCGGAATTACGGGTAGAGACCATCTTCCCAAAAGAGAGGGAGAACCAGATCATCCGAGCATTGATCCGCACCCATCCATATGAGGAGGTTGCCTATGATATTTATCCCCTGGCCAATGCCTATGACAGGGCCGGCTCCGGGGCTATTGGCGAAATGGAAGAACCACTTGATGAGGAGTCATTTCTGCAGTTGCTTAAGGAGCGGTTTAACACTCCCTTTGTTCGGCATACCGGTTTACTCGGAAGGAAGGTTAAAAGGGTAGCCCTTTGTGGCGGCAGCGGAAGTTTTCTCCTGTCCAAGGCCATAGCAGCAGGGGCGGATGTCTTTGTTAGTGGCGATTTTAAATATCACCAATTTTTCGATGCGGATGGCAGGATATTGATAGCAGACATCGGGCATTATGAAAGTGAGCAATTCACCAAAGAGATTTTTTATGAATTACTTACAAAAAAATTCACTAAATTTGCGGTTCATTTGTCGGAGGTGAATACAAATCCAGTAAATTATTTTTAAAATGGTTGCAGAAAAGACAAAGGCCGGCGATGTCGCCGAAATGTCTGTTGAAGAGAAATTGAAGGCTTTATACGATTTACAACAGGTTGATACAGATATAGATAAAATTAAAATACTTCGTGGTGAGCTGCCCCTTGAGGTGCAGGACCTGGAAGATGAAATTGTCGGGTTGGAGACCAGGATCGGTAATATCGAATCAGAGGCGAAGACCCTCCAGGAGGCCATTTCAAAAAAGAACAATGAGGTAGCCAGTGCACAGAGCATGATTAAGAAATACGAAGAACAGCAGAATAATGTGAGAAATAACAGGGAGTATGATTCCCTGTCAAAAGAGATCGAATTCCAGACCCTCGAGATCGAACTGGCAGAAAAGAGAAAGAATGAATTCAATGAACAGGTTACTGAGAAGGAACAACACATTGCTGATTCAAATGTCGTGCTGGAAGAGAGACAGGGTGATCTTAATAATAAAAAAGCAGAACTTGACGAGATTATCTCTGATACCCAGAAGGAGGAAGAAGTACTCGATAAAAGACGCGGTGATATACGGGGCATGATTGAACCCCGGCTTTACATTGCTTATGATAAGATCCGGAATAACGCCAGAAACGGCCTGGCGGTTGTGACTGTTGAGCGGGATGCCTGTGGGGGTTGTTTTAACAAGATCCCACCGCAAAGACAATTGGATATCGCTTCCAGGAAGAAGATCATCGTCTGCGAATATTGCGGTAGGATACTTGTTGACACTGACAAGGAAGATTAAAATCCAGAAGAAAAATTTCCATGGGCTGTCCAATCCAGTTTTCTGGATCCGGCAGCTTTTTTTTTCAATGTTGGCAAACGTCACAAAGTATATCGCCATTTGCCTGGTTTTTTTTTGTGCCGGGACCAGGGCCATATCACAAGACTCCTCATCGGAAAACTATTCCAGCATACTCAATCAGATCCTCTCCCTGCAATTTGATACGGCCGACAGCCTGATTGAGGCCTTCCGTGGGGGTCATGAAATGGTACTTGAGATCATGTATCTCGAAAATTACCTGGAATTCCTTGATGCCCTTATCGGGGGTGACAGGGCCAGCTATGAAAATTACCTCTCAAAATCAGTGGAAAGGTTGGATTCCATCCGCTCTCGGTTCGGTTACCTGCCAGGCCGGCTGTCTGTGATATCGGCCATTCACCTGCAATCCTCTTTCCTGAATGCCTACCATGGTGACAACCTCAAAGCTGCACGCAATTTCTACGTGGCAAAACGATATCTCCGCCAGTTGGAATCCGCAGTGCCTGAAAATCCTGTCAATGAAAAACTTGGAGGGTTGATTTACCTGGTTGCGGGTTCAGCCCCTGCCGAATACAACTGGTTGATGAAGATCTTCGGGATACGGGGAGATGCAGAGATGGGATTGGAATATCTTGGGGATTACCATGATGGTTCAACCGGGGCCAACAGGCTGGAGTCTTGTCTTATTCTTTTGTATGCCAGGCAGATGACCGGTTTAGAGGAGGGAACAGGCAGACCACTTACTGATTGTGGCAGTGACACGGTTACCCTGCAGAGGTACTTTTATGCCTACCATGCTTTGAAATCCGGCCACAGCCGGGAAGTGACAGAAATCCTTGGTACCTGGCGGCAGGATCCAGGTGAAACAAGCTTCAGCTACCTTGACCTGTTACTTGGTGAGGCCATGCTGAACAACTTTCAATCAGAAGCCGGCGACCAACTGCTTCAGTTTTTGCAGACAACCCGGGGGGATCATTATGTTAAAACAGCCTGGCACAAGCTCAGCTGGTATTATTATCTAAATGGGGATTCTGCGGCTTACCGGGAAGCCCGCGAGAATGTTATCCAAAAGGGGAACATGATCCTGGATGCAGACAAACAGGCCTTCAGGGAAGCAGGCGAGAAAACCCCACCCAATCCTGGTCTGTTAAAATCAAGGTTATACTTTGATGGCGGACACTATTGGAGATCACGTGAAATCCTGCTGGGGATCTACCCTGGTGACCTGGCTTCTCAACGGGATTCCCTGGAGTATACTTACCGCCTGGCCAGGATCTCAGACTGCCTGGGGGAAATAGATGAGGCCATTGTTAAATACCATGAGGTCATTAAAAACGGGCAGGGTTCTTCCTGGTATTTCCCTTCCAACGCTGCCCTTCTCATGGGGATGATATATGAAGATATGGGTAAAAAAGAGAAGGCCCTGGAAAGTTATCATACCTGCCTGAAAATGAACCGGTCAGCCTATAAGAATAGTATAGGAAATAAAGCGAAACAGGGAATTAGAAGGTTGAAATAATTTATTTGTGTTCCTGGAGGAGCTGGTTTTCCAGGTAGAACCTGTTTTCGGGTACATTTGAAAGGTGATCCCTGGTATCCTGATAAAATTGTCTGAAACCAGACAACTCGGTTCCGGTAAAACCGATCCGCTCAACTTTTTCATCCGGCAGGTTGGCGGGAATGAGCCTGAATACCCGCTTTTCGTCATGTAGTGGTTTGTGAACCCAGACTGGCAGGTAATCAAATCCGGTGATCCTTGTCTGATCAGACTTCTCCAGTTCAAGTCCGAAAATTATACCCCCGTCGCGGTACCTGTCCCGCTGGTTAGATATGAAATTCCCAAGTGAGTAGACAACAAGCTGATGATAGCCAGTATCTGCCTGGGTATAATCAACAGGCTGCACTACATGTGGATGGGAACCTATTATGGCATCCACTCCCTGCCTGAAAAGGAAGCTGGCGAGTGCGCGTTGCACTTGATCTTCCTGGCGCTGGTATTCTTTCCCCCAGTGAATGGTGGCGATCACAAAATCGGGTTCAACCAGTTTTACTTTCTGAATATCCCGGAATATCTGCAGGGTATCGATATAATTTACAACATTCGGTGTATCAGCCTTCAGACCATTGGTGCCGTAAGTATAGTTCAGCATGGCAAGCATGATGTCATTCTTTTCAAGGATCAGGGGGTAGCATTGCTCCCGGTGTCCGGAAGAGATGAATGAACCGGTCAGGATCATGCCTTTTTTTCCTGCTACCTCTTGTGTTCTCTCGAGTCCGTCTCTGCCACGGTCAAGTACATGGTTGTTGGCATTGACCATCACATTAAAGCCCGCATTCAACAAGCCGTCCAGCAGGGCATCCGGACTGGAGAACCGTGGATATCCCTTGTATGGGGGACCTGCAAGGGTGACTTCCAGGTTGCCGACGGCAATATCGGCATCCTGCAGGTATGGTGTCAGGTATGAAAAACAACTCTCATAATCATAGCCCTCCGTAGAATCTACAAAAGCTGCATTGATCTGGGAATCATGCCCCATGATATCTCCTGCGAATACGATCCTCAGGGTATTTTTGCCATCAATTCCATCGCCACCAATCCCATCGCCGGCAAAGCCCACTTTCCCTGCCATTATCAGCAGAATAAATACGATTGTTGTATGTTTTACCATATTAAACCCATGTCTTCATCACCAGGAACCTCCGGCACCACCGCCGCCAAAGCTGCCACCGCCGCCGCCGCCAAAGCCACCGCCGCTAAAACCGCCACCACCGGAGCGGAAGTTGCCAAAGCTGCCTGAATGGGACCTGCCTGCACCGCTGGCCATGAAAAGGGCCAGCAAGAAGGGTACATTGTGTCCCATGGCATATTGTCTTGCCGATCTTGCCCGGCCAATGATGGAAAAGAGGATAACTAAAAATATGAATATGAAAAATGGAGCGACAGCAGGGCTCCCTTCCTGTTTTCGTTGCAGGTATTCATCAGCCGTGTATTCACCCCTGGTAATATCGATCAATGTATTGGTTGCCGCCTCCAGTCCACCATAATAATCAAGTTGCTTAAAATGAGGGACCATATCATAATCGATGATCCGGTTGGCGATAGCATCAGGAACGGCCCCCTCCAGCCCGTAACCGGTAGCGATATATACATCACCGTGTTGTCTGTCGGGTGAGGGGTTCAGCAGGATTACCGCCCCGTTGTCCTTATCTTTGGTTCCTACGCCCCACTTATCCCCCAGCTGGAAGGTATAATCTGCGATATCGTAGCCTGCAATATCATCCAGGATAACAATATAGAGCTGTGTGGAAGTTTCATAGTAGAATTCCTGCAATTTCTGCTCCAGCTGTTCACCCTCATCGGGTTTGAGCAGTCCGGAGAAATCATTTACCATACGGGGAGGTTGCATTGGATCAGGTATATCCTGTCCGGAACTAACGGAGGCCAGAACCAGGCCAGCCAGTAATATGATGATCAGTTTTTTCACTTTTCCTCCTGTTGGTCCCCGAAGGATATATCATCGGGTAATTCATTTATATCATCGTCCTGGTAGGGGAAATGTACCTTTAACTGTGCCCCTGCCATCCGGATCCCCTGTTCCAGTCCCTCAGTAAATCGATCCTCTCGAAATTCTTCCTGCATCTTATCCTTGATGTTGTCCCAGAAATCATCGGGCGTAACGGCATTGATCCCCGCATCGCCAAGGATGGCAAACCTGTGGTTATCGATAGCCAGGTAGAACAAAACACCATTTCGTTTTGCTGTTTTGTGCATACCCAGCTTTTCAAAAAGGTAGGCCCCCCGGTCGAGGACATCTCCTTTGCAGCTCCGTTCTATGTGGACCCGGATCTCCCCTGAGGTATCCAGCTCCGCATCGCGGATGGCTTGCCCGATCATTTTTTTCTGATCGCTGCTGAAAAAATTGGATGGTTGCATGGCTTAAAATTCTACAGTTGGTACCTGTTCACTTCCTTCGGCTGCCTCGAAATAACCTTTCTTGTCAAATCCGAATATCGCTGCAACGATATTTGTTGGGAATCTCCTGATAAAGGTATTGTAGTTTCGTGTGGCATCATTGAACTTCCGTCTTTCAACGGCTATGCGGTTTTCCGTGCCTTCCAGCTGTGCCTGCAGATCCAGGAAGTTCTGGTTGGCTTTCAGGTCGGGGTATCTTTCCACCACAACCATCAGTTTTGAGAGGGCAGAGCTTAATCCATCCTGGGCACTCTGGAATTGCTGGAGCGCCTGTGCATCAAGATTCTCCGCGTTGACTGTAACACTGGTGGCTTTGGCCCGTGCTTCAATCACCTGGGTCAGGGTTTCCTTCTCAAAATCTGCGTATCCTTTGACGGTATTTACCAGGTTGGGAATAAGATCGGCCCTGCGCTGGTATGCATTCTCAACCTGGGCCCATTGTCCGGCAACTGCTTCATCCATTTCAATCATGCGGTTATAACTGCAGGATGAAAGAAAGGGGAGGATACCTGCCAGCAGGAGCAAGTAAATAAATTGTTTTCTTCTAAGTTTCATATATCGGGTATTAATAATGGATTAATAAAATTACTATTCTGCTGGCAGTATTGCAAAATTCAATCCAATCCACATATTTGTTCTAGAATATAAAACTTGACATGATTTGTTCTTAAATTTGCACAAGAAGTATGAAATAATGACAGAAAAAGAATTCAGGAGGGCAGTCATGGGAGGTATCCCGGATGAACTGCCTCCGGTAAGGCCTTTTGATCCGGATATAAACCACGCTCCCAGGAGAAAAGATATATTATCAGGAGAGGAAAAGAAACTGGCCCTCCGGAATGCCCTGCGATATTTCCCCGGAAAACATCACAGGATCCTGGCCAGGGAATTTGCGGATGAGTTGAGGGATTATGGGAGGATTTACATGTATCGATACCGTCCTGATTATAAGATTTATGCGCGTGATATCCAGGCTTATCCTCATCGCTCAAAGCAGGCTGCTGCCGTAATGCTTATGCTGAGCAATAACCTTGATGATGCAGTAGCTCAGCATCCCCATGAGCTGATCACTTATGGAGGGAACGGGGCCGTATTTCAAAACTGGGCCCAGTACAGGCTGACCATGAGATACCTGGCCGGCATGACTGATCATCAGACCCTGGTGCTGTATTCAGGACATCCCATGGGATTGTTCCCATCTCATACGGAAGCTCCCAGGGTGGTAGTCACCAATGGCATGGTCATACCCAATTATTCTTCACCCGATGACTATGAAAGGTTCAGTGCCCTGGGGGTCAGTCAATACGGACAAATGACAGCTGGTTCGTTCATGTATATTGGTCCACAGGGAATCGTCCACGGCACAGTTATTACCATACTGAATGCAGGCCGGATGAAATCTGAAAAGGAAGGGGATGACCTTGGGGGACAGGTGTTTGTCAGTTCCGGACTTGGAGGTATGTCCGGGGCTCAGCCAAGAGCAACAGAGATCGCCGGCGGCATTTGCATGGTTGCCGAGATCAATCCGAAAGCCATTAAAACCCGGCATAGCCAGGGATGGGTGTCGGAAGTTCATGCAGATCTGGACAAGATGTTGTTAAGGATGGAAAAAGCCCGCCGGCAAAAGGAGGCTGTATCCCTGGCCTACCAGGGGAACGTTGTTGACCTTTGGGAGAAACTTGTGAAAGAGGATGTGGAGGTACAGCTCGGATCCGATCAGACATCCCTCCATAATCCTTATGCCGGAGGGTATTATCCGGTTGACCTGTCCTATGAAGATGCAAACAGGATGATGGCTGAGCAGCCGGATACTTTTCGGCGACTCGTTGGGGAATCCCTGAAGCGACAGGTCAGGGCAATCAATGTGCTTTCAGGCCGTGGAATGTATTTCTGGGATTACGGGAATGCTTTTCTGCTGGAAGCCGGCAGGGCAGGAGCAGACGTTTTTAAGTCCCAGGGTATTTACCGGTATCCTTCATATGTACAGGATATTATGGGACCCCTGTTCTTTGATTATGGTTTCGGCCCTTTTCGCTGGGTTTGTTGCTCCTCAAGCAGGGAAGACCTTGAGGTAACCGATGAAATTGCCACTGAGGTGCTGGAAAATATGAGCAGGAACTCACCTGCCCGGATCCGAAACCAGCTCCTGGATAATTTAAACTGGATCCGCGAGGCAGGGAAAAATAATCTGGTGGTGGGATCCAAGGCCCGTATCCTCTATGCTGATGCAGAGGGCCGGGTTAAGATTGCCAGGGCCTTCAATGATGCCATTCGTTCCAGACGCATTTCTGCTCCTGTGGTAATCGGACGTGACCATCACGATGTAAGTGGTACAGATTCCCCATACAGGGAAACATCAAATATCTATGATGGATCAAGTTTCACTGCAGATATGGCCGTCCAGAATGTGATCGGGGATGCTTTCCGCGGGGCTACCTGGGTATCCTTGCATAATGGCGGAGGTGTTGGCTGGGGAGAGGTTATCAATGGTGGTTTTGGCATGGTTTTGGATGGTACGCCAGAAGCAGAACGCAGGTTGGAAAACATGCTCTTCTGGGATGTGAACAACGGTATTGCCAGAAGGAGCTGGGCCCGGAATGAATCAGCCATGTTTGCCATTGAGCGGGAGATGGACCGGTTTCCGGACCTGAAAGTAACCATTCCGAACCTTGTGGATGATGAAATCGTAGAAAGTGTAATTGATAATGAATGATTAAGTTCATGGATACAAGAAAGAACAATCTTAATATCATGAGATTGGCCGGCATCCTGATCTCACTGGCAGTCCTGTTATATTCCTGCGAAGACCTGCTGTCGGACCTTGACAGTGGTGATGATCGGGATAAACTGGTGGATACCTGGAAAGTTGAGGAGGAATCCAGTCCAATAAAATCCGAAGAAGAAATTTACTGGGTTGAGATTGAGAAGCATCCCGACAAGCCGGACATGGTAAGGATTTATTTTTTCCACGGCCTGGGGAATGATATTTATGCCGAGGCAAGTCTGGATGGAACTACCCTTGCCCTTGGATACCAGGTACTGCAGGGTGGGTGGACATTTCAGGGCAGTGCTGAGGTACAGAAAGGCTGGGATGAGATTATTTGGTCCTACACGGTTGACGATGGCAGTGGTTTGGTAGAAAATGTATTGGCTGTTTATACAAAGATAGGTTTATGATCCCTCCCGGATCGTTAATACTCCCCTGAGTTCAGCATGATCAGGGCACAATCCTCCACGGTTTTAATATCTTTTTCATTGAGGAGATCCATGAATTCCTGGTTGGTTGTTCCCGGATTAAAGATCACGCGGCGTGGCTTCAGGCTGATCACATAATCATAATAATCAGGCTGCCGGCCTGGAGCCAGGTATAGTATCACGGTATCAACATCAGGTATATCCGGCATTCCCATCAGGATTTCAATCTCTTTTATTTCTCCGGGTTTTGTTCCCACAGGTACCACCTCGTGTTCACGTTTCAACAGGCTTCTTACCACCTTGTTGGAGTACCTTGAGGGATTGGGACTGGCTCCGAGCACAACATTCTTTGACATATCAATGCGATTGATACAATTTAAAATTGTTATTTGTATTGAACAAAATTAAAATTTTTACAGAGGAATGACAGGAGAAAATCAGATTTTTTCAATAAGTACAACGGCGTATGCGGAAACACCACTCTCATCTCCTACAAATCCAAGCTTTTCAGTCGTGGTCGCTTTTACGGAAACCTGGTGTTGATCTATATCTATTACCCTGGAGAGGGTTTTTATCATTTCCGGGATATGTTTACTGATCTTCGGTTTCTGCAGGCATATCGTAGTGTCAAGGTTAGAGATATCATAGCCATGGAAACGGATCATATTGATGGTTTTTTTCAGCAGGATTTTGCTGTCAATGCCTTTGAATTCTTCATCGGTATCGGGGAAATGGGTCCCAATGTCCCCCAATGCCAGTGCTCCCAGCAAAGCATCACAGATGGCATGGATCAATACATCCCCGTCAGAATGACTCACGACACCCTTGGAATGAGACAGGCTGACTCCCCCGAGGACAAACGGAAGACCTTCCTCGAGCCGGTGGACATCATAGCCGACACCGATCCTGAAATTCATTATAATGGTTTTTGCTTGCTGCTACTTACCGCCGAACTCAAAGCCCAACGTAAAACGCAGGGTATTGGCCAGGGGGTTTTGTTGTTTTACCGGGATCAGGTAGGAGAAATCAAGTGCAAATACATTCAACCTGAGTCCCATTCCCACGGTGAAATATTTACGGTTACCTTTTGTCGAGTGTTCATGGAAATAGCCTCCCCTGATCGCAAACTGTTTACGGTACCAGTATTCCATACCCACACTGTAAGTAATTTCATTAATCTCCTCTCGGGCTACGCTCCTGCTTCCGTCATCCATGATCACGCCGGGTGCATCATAGAAGGACTGGAACATACCAACCGGAACAGAGACATATGGATTTTTACCATACTCAATGACCTGGTTGCCATCCGCGTCCTTTACAGGAGCTCCTACACTGTCGGTAAGCCAGACGGGTGGTGTGGGAACCAGTAATTTATTGACATCAGCCATCAGGGCTATGGAGTTGTACTCGTCCAGGTTAATCGTAAATGATCCACCCAGTCTCAGGTTGGTGGGCAGGAAGGATTTCTCCTGGTTTTCTGTATAGGATACCTTATTTCCCATATTGGCTATCTGCATGCCTAGTCCAAGGATACCGTCCTTGTTTCCCAGCCTCAGGTCAGGCAAGCGGTAATAAAATCCCAGATCACCCGCGATCGCTATTGCAGCTTTCGACTCTCCACCCCCGACCATTTGTCCGCCGGTCAGGTCAGAACGGATGAAGCGGAAAACAATTCCCCCGGAAAAATTATCCGTCAGCAGCCTTGAATAACCGGCATCGATGGCAAATTCATTGGGCACATAAATTCCCTGGGGGGTGCCGTAATTATTTGTGAATACTATTTGTCCCAGCGAAAAATACCTGAGAGCCGCGCTTATCACCTGCTTGTCATCGATCTTATAGAATCCGGCCAGGTAAGCAAGGTTAATATCATTGATCAATTGCCTCAACCACGGTGTATAGGAGAGGGCTACACCGCCCTGGCTCTCCATGAATGGATATTTAGCAGAATTCCAGTATTGTGAATTGATATCGGGTTCACTTGCAACACCAATATCCCCCATGCCCCCGGCCCTTGAATCCGGTGTGATTGTCATAAATGGTACGGCTGTCTGGATGGCATTGAGTTGTGGGCCGCTGGGGACTGTCCCGTTTTGTGCTACTGCATAACTCCCTGAAATAAAGAACAATATAAGTATTTGCAGAAAAATACTTTTAAATGATACAAACTTCATCATATATAATTAAAGCGAAACAAAGATAAATTAAATTTACTATCTAACGTTTATTCTAATTTAATATTACAAGCTTTTCAAACTTTTCGGCGGTCTGGCCAAGAGATGTCCTGACTTTCAACCTGTAGAGGTAGACACCGCGTCCGATTTTGCTGCCAAAATCATCGAGTCCGTCCCAATCTATTGGGGCACTCCTGTAACCGGTTGAGGTTACCTGCCGTTCAAGGGTTTTGACAAGCTTCCCGGAGACCGTGAATACCTGGATGAGCACCTCCAGGTCTGTATCCGGTTGATTGTGTTCGAAGAAAAACTGTGTATGCGTAGTAAAGGGATTGGGGTAATTCAAAACATGTTTCAAAACCAGGTCCTGTTCGGTGTTTACAACAAATTCAATGTATTGCTCCGAAGAGTTGTTGTAAACATCCCAGACCTTGACTTTGAGGTGGTGTTGTCCGGCTTCGAGGCTTTTTAACGGGTACCTTATCTTGCCGCTCTGGTAAGAATCGGTATCTGCTTCATAAAAGTCATTCAGCACAATTGTCTGGGTGGTTTGCTGGTCCATAATGGCGGTGATGTCATGCCCGATGCCGCTTCCGATGGTATTGATCCCGTTGCTGTCACTGACAAACACCAATAGTTGAGGATCTGCGTCCGTCATACCCCCGAAAACAAAATGCTCATCATTCATGTATATCTGAATATCCGGACCATCGGTATCGTTGGCAACTGAATCGGCTGATCCGCCGATGATGACCTGTTCATATGAACCACTGGCATCTGCGCTATTGTCAGCTGCATAAAAGCTTAATTTTCCATAGTCATAATTATAGGAAATATCTTTTGGCACGATAAAATTGACCGAAAAATTGCCATTTGTCACAGATGCCTTGCCCTTGTATAGTATGCGGTCGCGCAGGCTGAAGGTCATTTCAGGATCGCCGTCATTGGAAAGGGTTTTGATTTCCGATTTCTTATCATAAACGGTCGGGTAGATGATCCCGTTGAATGTGGAAAGGGCGTTGCCCAGCTCGTCTTCCACGCTACCGGTGATCGTAACCTTTCCCAGGGCCTTCAGGGTATCCGTTGCCTGGGTTACATCGGTTTCGTTGATGGTCAGCACACGTATCCTGTTTTTGGGGTATGCCAGCTCCACAGCCGGATCACCTAAAAGGGTGAAGTTAAGTTTATTGATCCCGGCAGAAACATCGTTTTTGGTCAGCCGCATGATGTCTCCCAGGCGGTAATTCCGGTGCTGGTCATCACGGGTGAAGACATGTTCATAAAATCGTTCATTCAGCACATGGTTCGGTCCCGCATAAACCAGCCTGGTGGTGCTGAACAGGGCAATCCCTCCACCCTCCGGATTCAGGAAAACCAATTCACCGGCGGAAGTATGCTCATAATCGTCAAAACGGCTGAATTCGCAAGTTGCTGTCATAAACAGTGGCAACTTATCCCGGTTCTGCCAAGAGACGATATCATTGATGGTCAGTATCCTTTCGTGGGCCAGTCCGTTTTCCCCTCCATGTCCCGTATAATTAATGATCAGGGCCCCCTTGTTGACGCGCTGGTTCAATGCCTCGTTTACATCCGGATACCTCTTCCCGGAAGGGGTGGATATCTGGGGATAAGCGTCAAGATAGATCTTCCCGATGGAGAAACTGGGATAATTCGTTTCCACATAATCAGCCAGTTCATCAGCCTGTCTCATATGAAGATTATAATCCTGGTCGTCTCCGATGAAACAGACGACATTCCGCCAGTCGCCCATTTTATCGAGCTGGTCATAGGAAATGGTTTTGGTCATGGCATTCCGGGCTTGTTCTTCGGTAGACACAGGGAAACGGCCGATGCCGATATCCATCAGGCCACTCGATCCGCCTTCATCGTCATCAAGCAATCCGAAGAAATCATCTGTAACGAAAGAGGAGACGGGGGACAAAGAATTCGGAGACTGGTAGGTGAGAATAAAATTGGTATTGTTTTCATCCCTTCCTTTGTTGTGGTATGATCCGTCCCCGTACAACAGGACATATTTTGGCATGTCTTCCTGGGTAGCTGCGCGGTCATAAAGCATTTTCAGGAAATCACGGATGGCACTCACATCCGGTTTCCCGGAGGAGAACTCCTTGTAAATCTGTCCGGGTGTGACCACAACAGTGTCAAGTCCATCCCGGTCATGCCTGTGAGCCGCAAGCGACCTGGCAAATGAAATGTATTCCGGATGACTGACCACAACGTAATTCCTTCCCTGCAGACCATGCAGGTTCTGGTTGGGGACCGGTCCCACATCATCCCCTTCCAGAATAGGCGTAATCCCATTCCCGGTAAAAACGATGAACACTTTCAAAGTTTCTGTGGCTGCTGTGAATTTGAGTGTATTGCCTTCCTTCACCGTATTCATAATGCTTGCATTGGCAGGATCGGTTATGTCCCATACAACCGCATCCTGGGCTGTAGCAACCTGGAACTCGGATACCCTTCCAGGTCCGACCGATCGCTGGTCACGGAACATAAGGCTGTTGGATTGGAGGCTTAATGCACACCGGGCATTAAAGGTGATGAAATTCAGCCAGGCCTGTGCAGATGCAGCGTTTTTATTATATCGCAGGGTGATGGACTTAATATCGGCTGCCGGCATGAAGGAAAATGTTTTATCGTCCGGTTGTGCGTATGGAAGGGTTTCGGAGGAAAGACCTGTTCCGGCCATTTGCAAGCTACCAATGCTTGTCTGGTTTGAGGACACCTGGAAGCTTGTAGTGGAAGATGCACGTGCAACTGCATTGATCCGGACCTTGACGTTTTCCGTCAGCAGGATATCAGGTCCATCAAGCATAAAACTTTGTTCCGTTACGATGTCAAAATGTTCCCCGTACCATTCCAGTCCCGAGTGGATCAGATTTATATCATCCAATTCATGATGACGGATATCATCATACTGGGTGGCTGTATAATTGGCCGGACCGCCGGGAGATTCAGCCACCTGCATTTGCTTGCCCGCACCCAGATCGGAAGTCAGATAATAATAGGAAAACGAAGCAAAGTCATGGATGGACTTGTTGAAAAATTGTTTCGATTCATTGTATGTCCATACATCTGGTCCCTGTCCATAGAAAAGAATATGATCCCCCTGGTTAAACACGCCGTCACTTCCTTTGTCAAAATACACGGTATTTTCAAGCAGGTCATCATGCCGGAAGGACTGGTTTGATACCGGCAGCATTCCACCACCATTTCCATATATCCTGACATTGGCTGGATTTGAAATACCCATATCGGATAATTGTTCATAGCTCAGCTGGTAGATCCCGTCTTTTTCCACTTTGATGCTTACCCAGAAACCGCTGGCCAGAACAGACTGATTTGCATATTGCCGGGTTATGGCCATGTCGCTTTTTTTTGGAGAAGGCCGGGGAATCAATCGTAAACCGAAAGATGTCAGCAGCTCGACCTGGCCATTGCGGGCATTTTTACGAAGCGGGATAATGTTTACCTGAATATATTTTTCTTTTCTGAGGGTTCCAATCTGATTCTCGGTAGAAATATTACCAGTTATTTTATCCAAGTTATCAACATTGCGTATCAGCGAAATATCAACAGCCTGAAAGACCTGGTTATAAATTTCAATATCATATTCGTAATTATTATCTATTTTTAATTTTTCATAAAAAATTGGTAATAAAGTATTTAGATCGTAGGTGGCATTTTTAAAATGGAGGATATCCCTGTTCTCGTTCTCCACCCGCATTTTTTTGACTGGGGTCCAATGAAGGGTACGGATTCCTGGATTATGCTGTCCGGATACCGAGAAAGGCAGCACAAGAAGAATTACATTCAGGATGTAAATATGGATGGGACGGGTTGAAAACATTGGCAGTAATATAACCAATAAAATAACATATTTTAATGGTATTTACGTTTCATTCTAACGGGTTCAAAAAAACTTTATTGCAGTTTATCAGTATAAATATTTGTTAAAGAAGTTCAGGATTTGATCAGGAAGTATCTCATATTAATTGTTTTGATCACCTTTCAGCAGCTGGTCATGGGTCAGGATCCCTTTTTTTCCCAGTTTTATAACAGCATACTGGTCCTGAATCCTGCGTATTCCGGCTCCGCTCATCATCCCAGGGTGTCGGCTGCGTACAGGAACCAGATCCCTGCCATGGGATCCCCATATGTTACATATAATGCTGCATTTGACATGCCTGTAAGGACTTTGCAGGGGGGGATAGGGATCAATATCATGAATGACGCGCAAGGGAGTACCATAAACAGAACCAGCATAGATGCGATCTATACCTACTTCCTGGAAGTGAGCCCTGAATTTGTGGTCAATGCCGGTTTCCAGGCCTCATACAGTCACCGTTTCCTGAAGACTGGCAGCATGATTCTGCCGGATGGCCTGGATGCGACTGGGATATACATCGGGCATACAGAACCCATCTCTGATATGAATACTGGTTATCCCGATTTCGCCGTGGGATTTGTTGTGTATAACCGGATTGCATATGGTGGGGTTTCAATGCACCACCTTACCAAGCCGAATACCTCCATTTCAAAAAACTATTATCAACCTCTGCCCAGAAAACTTACGGTACATGGTGGTGTTTTTCTTTCCATCTATGAAAGAAGGATGGGGAGAGAGGCCCTGAAGCTGAATCCAAACCTGGTATATCTGCACCAGGCCGGTTTCCGGCAACTTAACTATGGTTTGAGTCTGATATACAATTATTTACAAGCCGGATTATGGTTCAGGCACAGTTCAGGTTTTTCCCTGAATGCCTTCTCGGTCCACTTCGGATATGAACATGATTATTTCCGAATCGGATACTCATACGACTTTAATGTGATGGATCCCTGGCGCACTATGCGAAATATGGGGGCACATGAGGTAACCTTTTTACTCAAATTGGAGTATAAAAAGCGTCAACATGCAAATTTTAAGGCAATAAATTGTCCTAAAAGTTAGTTATTTTTGGGACAGTGCTTCTAAAGCGTTTGAAAAATTAAGTATATTTGAAAATCTTATAAAAAGCTAAAAAGAGAGAACCATGACAAGCAAGGTTAAAATTCTTTCCATTTTAATAATGGTGGCAATGTTGGTTGCTTCCTGTGGCGGAAAAGATATAACCCAGAGTGGTAAAGAATCTACTACAACGGGTTGGGAATACAATGATCCTGACTGGGGCGGTTATGAGGTTGCTCAGAATTATGAGCAGGAAACCGGACCCGGACTGGTGTTCATTGAAGGCGGATCATTTACCATGGGACGGGTTGAACAGGATGTTTTGTATGACTGGAACAATGTTCCCCGCAGGGTAACCCTGACATCCTTTTACATGGATGAAACAGAGGTCCGGAATATTGATTACAGGGAATACCTGTACTGGATTAGCAGGGTTTTCTCCGAAATGCCGGAGGTGCTTCAGAATGCCTTTCCAGACACACTTGTCTGGTTAGACCCGATGGCCTACAATGAGCCTTATGTGGAGTATTACCTGCGCCATCCGGCCTATAATGAATATCCCGTTGTCGGTGTAAGCTGGAGACAGGCTAGTAACTATGCCCTTTGGCGTACTGACAGGGTTAATGAGAGGATGCTGATCGAAGAGGGGATCATGTTGAAAGACCCCGCTGGTCAGCAAGGTGCCGAGCATTTTAATACGGATGCCTATTTGGCCGGCCAGTATATTGGACTTGTCGGAGAAAACCTTCCAAACCTGAGACCTACCAATCCAAGTGACGGAGGTGGAGATATCGGAACGGATCCCAGTAGTGAGGGCCGGGCTGTCAGGATGGAGGATGGATTGTTATTTCCCAAATACAGGCTTCCAACCGAGGCAGAATGGGAATTTGCAGCCCTTGGCCTGATCGGTAATACTTATGAGGAAAGATTGTGGGAGAGAAGGATATATCCCTGGAACGGACATTCGCTGAGGAATGATTCCAGGAGGGACCTGGGTAAATTCAGGGCCAATTTTGTCAGGGGGAACGGCGATTATATGGGTATGGCCGGCGACCTGAATGACAATGCTGCCATTACCGCACCCGTGTTTTCCTTCTGGCCGAATGATTACGGACTGTATTGCATGGCTGGTAATGTGAATGAATGGGTGGAGGACGTATACCGGCCCCTTTCACACCAGGATGTCAGCGGTTTCAGGCCTTTCCGCGGGAATGTTTTCAAGACCCTGGAAAGAGATCCGGCAACCGGAGCCCTTGTTCCGAAGGATAAGTACGGTAACCTGCAGTACAGGGAACTCGATGCCAACGACGTAAAAGATTACACCCAGAATTACAGGCAGGCTGATTACCGGGCTTACGGGGATGGAGATTTTAGCTCAAGCATCTATTCCATTGGTGATACAACCAACTACGCATCAAAAGAAATGTATTCCCAGTACGGACCGGATATCACATCACTGATAAATAACCGCGCAAGGGTATTTAAAGGAGGATCCTGGAAAGACCGTGCCTACTGGATGAGTCCGGGTACCAGAAGATTCCTGGATGAGGAAGCTGCCAGGGACGACCTCGGCTTCCGTTGTGCCATGACAAGGGTTGGAAGTCCGGCAGGATTCTAATCATCAAAAAAATCAAAAAAGAGCCGTTTCATAATACAATTTGAAACGGCTTTTTTTTTATCTTTTCAGGGATATTAAAACACTGCTGCATATTTTGCTGCGCAAAACACGTAAGGCAGCTTATTTAATATCCCTGAAAAGAAATAAAGCCATTTCAAAGTTTTTCTTGTATGGAGATTGAGGTCCTCTATAAAATTTATAAATCGCACCCCAGGGTCATAACGGATTCAAGGGTGCCGACGGTCGGTTCCATATTTTTTGGGCTCAGAGGGGATCGATTTAATGGAAGTCTCTATGCCCATGATGCACTAAGGGGCGGATCTGCCTATGCGGTAGTGGATGATCCTTCGGTGGTCAGGGATGAGCGGTATATCCTGGTAGAAAACAGCCTGGAAACCTTGCAGGAACTGGCCGCATTCCATCGCAGCCATCTGAGCATCCCACTGATCGCCATTACAGGATCAAATGGGAAGACCACTACCAAAGAGCTTGCAGCAAAGATTCTGTCAACACAATTTATTACGAAGGCCACAAGCGGGAACCTGAACAATCATATTGGCGTACCGCTGACATTACTTGATATCGATGCTTCTACCGAGATGGGAATCATAGAAATGGGGGCAAACCATGCCGGAGAGATTGCCATGCTGTGTAAAATAGCCAGGCCTGATTATGGTTTGATTACCAATATTGGGATGGCCCACCTGGAAGGTTTTGGGTCCCTGAAAGGAGTAAAGGAAGCCAAGAAGGAGCTGTATGATTATTTGGGGAAAAATGGGGGACTGGTTTTTATCAATGAACTCGACGCGACCTTGCGCGAGATGCTGAAAGATTTTGATGGAGGCATCATCTGGTATGGCGGGACCGGCGAATCTGCCATCAGCGGGGAGGTCCTGGAAGCCGACCCCATGCTGCGGATACGACTGGAAGTCGAAGACTCCGGGAAACTTGAGATCGATACAAGCCTGATTGGAGACTATAACCTTGAAAACATACTCGCTGCAGCCTCCATTGGATTGCATTTCGGGATCAACCCCGGGAACATTAAGCAGGCAGTGCAAAATTACCAGCCGGAAAATAACAGGTCGCAGCGGATGAAAACCGATCACAATGTGCTGATCCTTGATGCCTATAATGCAAATCCTACCAGTATGCGAGCGGCTATTGACAACTTCCGGTCAATGGATCATCCTGATAAATCCGTCATCCTGGGGGATATGCTGGAGTTGGGAGATGCTGCACCCGACGCCCACCGGGAGATCATAGATTATCTGCTTTCCTGTGAATTCAGGGAGCTTATCCTGGTGGGTCCTGTATTCTCTAAGGCTGAAGTGACTGAAAAGTACAGGGTGTTTTTATCTGCAGGGGACTGTGCCGGATGGCTGAAGGAACATCCTCTGGCAGACCGGATGATACTCTTGAAAGGCTCACGGGGAATAGGCTTGGAAGAGCTGGTCCCTTTACTTTGAAAAAGATAAGAATTCACGCAGGGTTTAGGAAAGAAAAATATCCATGTTTGAAGGAACCATGGGTTGGGGATCCAGGTACCTGGAAAGGGTTGTCAGGATGATATTGGGATGAACCGGTTTCAGGAGGAATTCTTCACAGTTCAGTTTCTTCATCAGGTGTTTGTATTCCGGCTGGTTTATGGCAGAATAGGCAATAATGGGGATATCTGCCCTGTACTTACGGATCAGCCTGGTGGTCTCTACCCCATTCATTTCGGGCATACGAATATCCATGATAATGATTTGAATATCAGGATGTTCAATGAATGAGGAAAAAGCTTCGGTTCCATCGTAAGCGGGATATATCTTTATTCCGGTAGGCTTAAGGATCTCTCCCAGCAATAGGTGAGCTGATAAATCATCATCAGCAATCAGAATAGACCTGTTTTTCCAGTCAGGATACAATGAATTCGTTTTTAGGAATATGTATTGTTTGGACTTGAAACGAAGATACTAAATTAGCTTCCTGATGCTTAAGAAACAAACAGATTTTATTAACCAAATTTCACGGTTATTAACAGGTAGGTTTGTAACCCGGATCAGGGATGAAATTCGAGCTGCCGGTAGTGTTTTTCCCCCTTGATAAAAAAATTATATACGATGCTTCCGGGGTAAATTTCGGGATGCAGGTTAAACCCGTCAAGTTTAAGATTCTTTGCCCTGAGTCTGCGAATGGATGGAATATGGAATAGCAGGAAGAGATGTGCTTTGATAACGGCTGAGAAATTTCTGAGTTCAAGTTTTACCAGGAACTGCAACATGGAGATCCAGTCAAGGATCAGCCGGGGGAACAATATCTGGAATAATCTTCCTGCAGGAAGGTTTTTATACAGCAGGATGATATTATTCCTGAAATTCAGGTATGTTTTGTTATGATCATGCTTGGGAAGGGTGCCGCCCCCAATGTGATAAATGGTTGATTCCCAGCAAAACTTAATCTTATAGCCAAGGTTTTTAATCCTCCAGCAGAGGTCAATTTCTTCCATATGAGCAAAAAAGAATGGATCGAGTCCACCGCTCCGCTTATACAAGTCCGAACGGATCATCAGGCAGGCCCCGGATGCCCAGAAAATATCCAGGTCGGAATCGAACTGCCCGCTGTCTTTTTCGATCTGGTTAAAGATCCTTCCCCGGCAAAAGGGGTATCCGAATTTATCAATAAAGCCTCCTGCAGCACCGGCATGTTCAAAGGAATCCTTATCATGCCATGATTTAATCTTGGGCATGCATGCCCCGAGGCTGGCATTGTCCTTCATGGTGTTATACAGGGGGGTAAGCCAGTTTTCGCTGACTTCGACATCTGAATTAAGCAATACAAAATAGGGGGTATCGATCTGATCGAGAGCGCGGTTATAGCCTTCAGCAAATCCATAGTTTTCACCCAGCTCAATGGTCTTGACAATCGGGAAATCTTTGCGGAGCAATTCCAGGGATGCATCGGTTGACCCATTGTCTGCTACCCAGATTTCGGCGAGATCCTGATCTGTGAATTTGATCAGTGGTGGAAGAAATTTACCTAGAAAATGAACTCCGTTCCAGTTTAATATGACAACTGCTACTTCTGCCAATTTTGAGATTTTGTGGGGACTAAAAGTAATAAGAATATCTGAATGCCTGTCAGGTATTATGGTTTTCGGTCAATTTTTTCGGGCTTAGTTTCCAGCGGCGATGAGTCCACAGCCATTGTTCCGGTTTTTCCCTGATATTGGCCTCCAGAGTACGGACATGTTTTTCTGTGATTTCATGCTCCGCCAATCCCGATACCTCATCAAAAAGTTTCAAGAGATCAACTTCATAATACCCTCTCTTAACCTTTTTTATATGGACAAATGCCACCGGGTAGCCTGTTTTAAGGGCTATCTTTTCAATTCCCAGGTGGACCGGTGTCAGCTGGTTCAGGAAATTTGTCCAGTACTGGGTTTCTTCCCAGATGGTGGACTGGTCGCTTACAAAGCCGTAATACGCCAGTTTTCTCTCCCGCCGGTCAGCAAGGATTTGCCGGATGGTGTCACGCATAGGTATCATGATTGCCCCGTGACGTTCTCGTGTCTTTCTGAAAAAACGATCGAAATATCTATTATGCAGGGGTTTATAAATTGAGATCGGTAGATGGGGGGAACCATCGGTCAGTCCCAGGCTCCATTCCCAGTTATTAAAATGGGCGCCTACCAGCAGCACGCTTTTTCCCTGCTTATAATAGTCTTTCATTACTTCAGGATTACTGAATTTCAAGCGTTTCTTAAGACTTTTAGGTGAGATGGTGGTCATTTTCAGGATCTCTACTATCAAATCATTGAAGT
The DNA here is from genome assembly GCA_030640625.1 of Bacteroides sp. GTDB lineage: Bacteria > Bacteroidota > Bacteroidia > Bacteroidales > SM23-62 > SM23-62. The sequence continues at coordinate 15,607 of DAOWJB010000167.1, read as the reverse complement.
GCCTGTAGAATTTGTGGGCCACTTCCCTGATCTCTTCTTCCGTTTTCTCAGGGAATGAATTTCTCAGGTTATTCAGCACGATCTTTTTACGGTAGCCGATCAGGTAATAAGTGACAGGGTAAAGGATATCGGATACCAGGTAGAGTACCCGCATGGGCAGGAGAGACAATATGTATATAAAGGGGACCGCCAGGTAGAAAATGATTGCGTCCATGTTGAAAGCGATTTTGCGATCACTAAATATTAGGATCGATCATCGATAAAGATTTTTTTAATTATACCTCTAAACTCATCTGAGACAGCTGTATTGGTAGCAATAATGGTCCCACCGAAAAGCCAGTCATCGTTCCCATAAAAATCGCATGCTTTCCCGCCCGCCTGCAGGATGATAAAACCCCCGGCAGCAACATCCCAGGGACTCAAACCATATTCGTAGAAGGCTTCAAAACGGCCGCAGGCAACATACACCAAATCTGTTGCAGCCGATCCCAGCCTGCGCAACCCGTGAGAATTTTGCATAAAATAATTTACCGAATCCATAAAGCCCTCAAGGTGCTCGAAATAAGTATATGGAAAGCCGGTAGCAATCAATGAATCACTAACATTTGATGTGTTGCTGACATGGATTTCCCTGCCGTCCAAATAAGCTTTGCTGCCTTTCCAGGCATAGAAAAATTCTCTGAATCCGAGCTCATATACTACACCCAGAACAATCTCCCCGTGATGCATTAGCGCGATGCTGATAGCAAAAGGGGGGAGTCCATGGATGAAATTGGTGGTTCCGTCCACCGGATCAATGATCCACTGGTAGTCCTCACCGGACTGGCCTGCAGTACCTTCTTCAGCGATAAATCCCGATTCGGGAATTAGTTTACCCAGTCCATCGACCAGCATCTGTTCAGCTTTGGTATCCACATGGGTTACGAAATTATGTTTGCCTTTCGCTTCCACCGTTGATGCGGTAAGCTTCTGCTGTTCTGAAAGGATAAATTCTCCAGCGGTCCGGGCGATTTCCATCACCTCATTGCAAAACTCTTCAAGATTGATATCAGGCATTGATTACTTTTTCTGGTAGTATTTGTAAAGTTCCATCTGGGATTGCACCCTCCGGATAGTCTGTGGTTTTCTGTACTGGTTATCCTGTTCTTCGTTAATGATCCTGGCCTTGACATTATCCTTCATCTGGATCTCAATGATATCCCGGATCTCATCCTGTATCTCTTTATCATATATGGGACAGGCTACCTCGATGCGGTGATCAAGGTTCCTTGGCATCCAGTCAGCCGAGGAAATGTAATACTTTTCATCATTGTCATTGCAAAAAACGAAGATCCGGGCGTGTTCCAGGAATTTATCGACAATGCTGATTACCTCGATGTTTTCACTGAGTCCGGGCACTCCCGGTATAAGGGAACACATACCCCTGATAATGGCCTTGATTTTCACCCCTGCGGCATTGGCCTGGTATAGTTTTTTGATCATATCCCTGTCGACCAGACTGTTAGCCTTTAGGATGACATAGGCATTCTTCCCCTCCCTGGCATTTCTGATCTCGTTGTCAATCATCATGTACAGCCGGTTGCGCATATACAGGGGAGAAACCAGCAGGTGCTTGTATTTGAAGGTACGGTAAGTGGTATCGAAAAAGGTAAATACCTTATCCACTTCCTCTGCAATCCGGGGATCCTTGGTCATCAGGATAAGGTCACAATATATCACTGCTGTTCCCTCATGAGGGTTGCCGGTACCAACAGTGGCATAGCGGACCAGCTTGCGGCCTTCCCGCCGGGTGATCAGGGTTAACTTGCAATGCACTTTTAGTCCAGGTAAACCAAATAAAACCCTTGCCCCTGCATCTTCCAGTTTCCGTGCCCAGTAGATATTGGATTTCTCATCGAAGCGGGCCTGCAGTTCTATGACTACAGTCACCTTTTTCCCATTCATTGCAGCGGCAATTAGTGCATTGATCACCCTTGAATGTGAGGCAACCCTGTAAAGGGTTATACTTACTGATCTAACCTCGGGATCGATGGAAGCTTCCCTCAGCAGGTTTATATAATGGTCAAATTTCTGAAAAGGAAAATGAAGCAGCACATCCTTTTTATTCAGCACTTCCAGGATGCTCTCATGGGGTTTGATCAGGGGATGTGAAACGGGTGGGGTAGGTGTGTAGATCATCCGTTTTCCTCCCAGGTTGGGGAACTTCATATAATCTTTGAAATTGTGATACCTTCCCCCGGGGATCAGGTTATCCCCTTCATCCAGTTTCAGGTGTTTCTTCAGGTATTCAAACAGGTCAACAGGCATGGAGTTGTCGTATAAAAATCTTACGGGCTGACCTTTCAGCCGGTCAGAAACACTTGTGTCAATAATCTCAAGAAAGCTTTTTGACAGGTCGTTGTCTATGTCCAGTTCGGCATCTCGGGTAAGTTTAATGATATATGCCTCAAATCGGTCATACTGGAAAATGCCAAAAATATCATCCAGGCAGAAACGGATCACATCATCGAGCAGGATAATGAACTGCTTTTTTCCCGAGAGCGGCAGGACCACGAAGCGGCCAATCTCATCACTGGGGATCTCAATCAGGGCATATTCGGGTTCAATGGCGGATTCGCTGCTGGTAAGTTTGATTGCCAGATAAATGGATTTATCCGTGAGGTTGGGGAGTTTTTTTATATTGTGAAGCATTACCGGGGTGATCACCGAGAGAACCCTGTCGTGGAAATACGTCCTGACATATTCCGATTGTTCATTGTTTAGCTCATCCTCCCGGATAATGAAAATATGCTGCTTGGCAAGGTCGTTGATCAGGTTCTGGTATGTTTCTTCAAATTTTTCCGAGAGCAGGAGAACCTTTTTCTGTATCTCAGTCAGGATCCTCCTGGGTTTTTCCTTGTTTTTAGCACCAATGGATTCTTCAAAATCGATCATTCGTTTGATGGTCGCAACGCGAACCTTGAAAAATTCATCCTGGTTATTGGAGAAAATTCCCAGAAAACGGAATCGTTCTACCAGCGGTACGTTTGGATCAATGGCTTCCTGAAGGACCCTCTCATTGAATGCAAGCCAGCTTATTTCCCGGTTGATAATCTTTTTCTTAATTGCCATAGAGTCCCTGAAGTGAAAGAGTAATGAGGATTTTCGCGAATACAAATGTAATAAAAACCTCCGAGTCTTTTATTATAGATACCGTTTAGGATAATCAAAAAAATCTTCCACGGGTTTTGCCCTGCCAACCTCTTCCCAGCTATCTATCTCATAGCTAAGGCTAATCATGCCGGCGGTGGGGATATTGTCGAGGTAATGATCCATCAGGTGGTTGGCCAGGGAGGTAAAAGCCGGGTTGTGTCCGAATATCAGGATATGGGACAGGGATGGCTTCTGGCCACGGATCAAGCCGATCAGATCGTCTGTATAGCCCATGTAGATGCGGTCATCTATTTTAATCTTTTCATAGGGAAATTTCAGAATACGGGCGAATATGATGGATGTGTACAGGGCTCTGTTAGCGGGACTGGTAATGAATTGATCGGGGACTACCTTCCTGTCAGATAGTTTTTTGGCCATCAGGTAGGCATTGTTTATACCCCGGGGACTTAAAGGGCGGTCGATGTCGGAGATACCTTCGAAATCCCAGCTGGATTTACCATGCCGAACAATGTGCAGGGATTTGGTCATGATCGGTTGATTTTCTATCAAATTTAATGAAAAACATCAATGCAACCGAGTCCCGCAAGAAGGTATTTTCCAGGCAATGAGATTTACAGGAGGTTACTGGCCAGTTCCGCCAGAAAGGACCTTTCTCCTTTCACAAGGTTCACATGCGCAAAAATCTCCTGTCCCCTCATTTTATCTGACAGATAGGAGAGTCCATTGGAATGGGAATCAAGATAGGGGGAGTCAATCTGCTCAATATCCCCGGTGAAGACCATCTTGGTCCCTTCGCCGGCCCGTGTAATGATTGTTTTTACCTCATGGGGTGTCAGGTTCTGCGCTTCATCCACGATAAAGAAAATGCGTGAAAGGCTTCGCCCGCGAATATAAGCCAGGGGTGTGATCACCAGCTTCTCACTTTTGAGCATCTCCTCGATTTTGGTGAATTCCGGACTCTGCTGACTGAATTTATGCTTGATCACCGAGAGATTGTCCATCAGCGGCTGCATATAAGGTTCGATCTTCTCCTTGACATCCCCGGGGAGGAATCCCATGTCCCTGTTGGCCAGGGGAACAATCGGCCTGGCCAGGAAGATCTGGGTGAACAGCTTGCGCTGGTAGAGAGCCGCTGCCAGGGCCAGGAGGGTTTTTCCCGTACCTGCCTTGCCGGTCAGTGAGACCAGCTGAACTTCCGGCCGCATGAGGGCATCAAGGGCAAATGCCTGTTCGGCGTTTCGGGGATCTATACCATAGGCTTTCTGCTTTTCCACCCGGTCCATTACATCATTGAAAGGGTCATAATGTGCAAGCGCACTGGATTTGCCGTTCTTCAGGATATAATACTGATGGGCTGCAGGTTTTGTCTCAAAATTAAAATCCTGTACAGGCACCCCCTCGTACTCTTCGTACATCCTGGATATCAGCTTTGTCCCCATCCCTTCAATCATGGATATCCCCTTGTACAGTTCATCAATATTGGCCACCTTGTCATTCTTATAATCCTGAGCGATGATCCCAATGGCTTTCGCCTTCATGCGAAGGTTGATGTCCTTTGAGATCAGGACCACATTCTTTTTCTGGTTCGCAATGTGCAGATGTTCGGCGATGGCCAGGATACGGTGATCTGGTGTATCCTCGGGAAAGGATTTCTTGATCAGATCAGAATATGGTTTGCCCGTTTCTATGGAAAGCATCCCCATGTCTTCCCCGAGAGATATCCCCCCGTTGAACAGGTCATCTCCGGAGAGCTTATCGAGCTCACGGGTAAATTCCCGGGCATGAAAATTGATCAGGTCATTTCCCCGCTTGAACCTGTCCAGTTCCTCCAATACAACGATGGGGATGACAACATCATTCTCTTCAAAATTATAGATACATTTGTAATCATGTAACAGCACATTCGTATCCACCACAAATGTCTTTTTGGCTTTTTTGGGCATGCGAGGGGATTTTGGGTAAAATCGGTTAAAATTAGCAATTAAATACTTAATAAGCTGTTAGAAAACTGTTCATAAACTGTTAAACCTGTGATTATGAGTGAATCTGCGAATCCCGTAATCGACGCAATATTAAAGAGAAGGAGTATAAGGCGTTACAGTGGGAAGCCTGTTGATAAGTCTGAAATAATCTTGTTGTTGAAAGCCGGGATGTATGCCCCTTCCGCCAGGAATGAGCAGCCCTGGCATTTTATTGTAATCGATAAGCGTGACCTGCTAGACCGCATCCGCGAGGTTCACCCCTATGCCTCCATGTTATCGGGTGCCGCCCTGGCCATCCTGGTATGCGGCGATGAAAACCTGGAGCTCAGCAAGGGTTACTGGAGTGTCGATTGTTCAGCCTCCACTCAAAATATCCTGCTGGCGGCACATGCCCTCGGACTCGGGGCGGTCTGGCTGGGTGTTTATCCCAGGCAGGAAAGACAGGATGGAATTCGTAAGATCTTTGACCTCCCTGCCCATATACATCCCTTTTCGCTTATTTCTATCGGACACCCTGCCGAGGAAAAAGGGCTGCCTGACAGGTTCAAAGAAGACCGTATCCGGTGGAATGAATGGTAAGGCATTGAACTACCAGGAAGCCATAACATTTTTGTTTGAGCGTCTGCCCATGTACCAGCGGGTGGGGAAGGCGGCATATAAATCAAACCTGGATAACACCCATGCCCTTGATGAATATTTCGGGCATCCTCACAGGAACTTTAAAAGCATTCATATTGCCGGGACCAACGGAAAAGGGTCGGTGGCACACATGCTGTCCGCCATCCTTCAGTCCACCGGCTACAAAACCGGCTTATATACATCGCCCCACCTGCTTGATTTCAGGGAAAGGATCAGGATAGACGGGAAGATGATCCCCGAGGAAAGCATCACGGAATTTGTCAGCAGGCACAGGGAGATACTGGAAAAGCAGTGCCCGTCTTTCTTTGAAATGACCGTGGCCATGGCTTTTGAGTCTTTTGCCCGGGAGCAGGTGGATTTTGCCGTGGTTGAAACAGGGATGGGCGGACGACTGGATTCCACGAATATAATCTATCCCCTGGTATGCGTTATTACCAATATCGGACTGGATCACAACCAGTTTCTGGGTGACACCATTTATAAGATCGCAGTGGAAAAGGCCGGCATCATGAAAAACGGCATACCCGTGGTCATCGGGGAAACACAGGAGGAATCTGAACGCGTATTTTCACGGAAGGCCAGGGAGATGGGATGCCCCATAACTTATGCCGACCAGGCTTTCCAGGTGGAATACTCAACGCAGAGCCTGCAGGGCAGGCAGATCTTTCATATTTCAGGGGATGGAGGTCTTAAAATAGAAACCCTTGAGACGGACCTTCCCGGTTTGTACCAGCAAAAAAATGTTGTCACCGTACTGGCGGTGGTCGATCTATTATCCCGGACCGGAATAAATATCCCTGAGAAGGCTATCAGGACCGGTCTTTCCAATACCAGGAAAATGACAGGGCTGAGGGGCCGCTGGGAGATCATTGGTAATAATCCTTTGACCATCTGCGATACAGGGCATAACCGGGAGGGTATCGTGGAAGTCATGAAGCAGATCCGGCATACTCCCTGGAAGGAGCTTCATATTGTTCTGGGTATGGTGGATGATAAGGATCCCTCCAAAATACTTGAACAACTGCCTGCACAGGCCCACTATTACTTCACCCAGTCGGCCATCCCCCGTTCCATGAACCGGGAGAAGCTCGCCGCAGAGGCAATGAAATTCGGACTGTATGGACAGGTTTGTCCTACCCCCCTGAAAGCCCTGGAAATAGCCCGGTCTAAAGCAAACCAGGAAGACCTGATTTTCATTGGAGGCAGTACCTTTGTCGTGGCCGAGGTGCTGGAATAAAACAGTTTTGCCTTTAAATCTGTGAATTAATTATCTTTGATTGATAAAATGAGAATAATTGCATAACCTCCATTATATCCGCTCACTATTATTGGTGATTTGCTGGCTGGCATTGGTAAATCAGCAGGGCAGGATATATGCTTCTGACACGCTGTTTATAGACAAGAACTTCCAGCAGGCGCACGCTACTGACCATGCCTGGATTTACGAAGACAAACAGCAGGACGAAGATCTCAAAACCATTCAAAACAGGACTTTCCATGAGCATTCCAAACCTTATCTGAATTTTGGTTTTTCAAGGTCGGCATACTGGTTGAAGATCATATTGAATAATACGGACGACCTGCAACAAAAGGTTTATTACCAGTTTCTTAATCATTACCTGGATTATGTTGATGTATACCTGGTGGATGAAAAGGATTCATTGATATCCTCAGGGTCATTTGGTGCCAGGAGGTTGCAGCCCTCCTACAGAAGCATAAAAATGAACCCTGTTTATGATATTGCCATTCCCCCGGAAGGGACAATTTCCATGTATCTGAGGATCCAGTCCGATACGCCTCTCCGCATCCCGGTTGTATTCAATTCACCTGATTCCTTGGTAAAAAGAGAAAGGATGAGACATGTCTTCCTGGGATTTTTTTATGGCATCGCAGGTTTCAGCCTGCTGCTGGTGTTCAGTGTTTTTTTGATTACAAGGGACAGGATGTATGTCTATTTCCTGCTGGCCCTTGCGGGTATTATTCTTTTTCAGCTCGCTTATGATAATCTATTGCCCCGGTGGGTGATTGCAGGCAAACCTGCATTTGTGCTGCATGTTATCACTGCATGCGCGTTGCTGGTCGGTTATTTCTATATATTATTCACACAGCGATTTTTTTCACAGGAAAAAGCATCTCTCCTGGTAAAATCATGGTTTAGCATACTCAAGATTCTCACGATCATTTTTTTCGCCTGGTATCTTATAGATTATTATTCAGGAAATAAGATTGCTACCTTTTTTATGCCCTTGCTGATGGTGAGCCTGCTGGCCATATCCATGATATACTGGTTGTCAGGTGCAAAGCTCGCCCGCTTTTTCTTCTGGGCCTTATTCATCCCCATGGCAGGGGTTATCCTCCATGTTATGGCAAATGCGGGGGTTATATCATCACATGTGCTTGTAACGTATTCAATCAAGGCTATTTACATGACCCAGATCATTGTGTTCATCATGGCCATTGCAGACAGGTATTTGCTGATGCAACAGAACTTTACAGAACTTCTAAAGGAAGAAGTAGTGGAGCGGACCATTAAACTGGAAGATACGCTCGAACGTTTGAAATCCACCCAGCAGCAGCTTGTACAATCTGAGAAAATGGCCTCACTGGGTACGCTAACTGCAGGGATAGCTCATGAGATAAACAATCCGCTCAACCATATCGCTGGCGGCATGTATCTTCTTGAGGAGGGTTATATTACCGATTCAAAATCAATGGAATCTGCCAGATCGATGATCAGGGAAGGATTTGAGAAGACACACAAGATCATAACGGCACTGATGACCTTTTCCAAGAGTGATCGTGAGAAACCTGTCAGTAGTGATCTGCATGAGATCATTGACAATACCCTGTTGCTTATCAGATCCAGGTTTGGAGAGAACATCCGGGTTGAAAAGGATTTCCGTTTAAAACGTACCGTGCCTGTATTCCAGGATAAGCTCCACCAGGTTATTCTGAATATTATCGACAATGCCATTTCTGCCATCCAGGGAAAGGAGGAAATGAAGAATGAATTTATCAGGATCTGTACCTGGGAAGTTAAAGGCAAAACATCGAGCCAGGACCAGGCTGTTATTGAAATTTGCAACTCAGGTCCGGCCATCCCCGATGAACATATATCGAATGTTTTTGATCCTTTTTTCACTACCAAGGATCCTGGTGAAGGGACCGGCCTTGGATTATCGATCACCTATTCACTCATCCAGGACCACAGTGGAAGCATCGAGGTTCACAACGTCCCGGACGGCGTCTGTTTCGTTATTTTTCTTCCGCTTACCCTCAAGGGCTGATTCCTGGCCATTCCAGTGGCTGAAATTGCCCGCCTTAAGGCAAAAGTCAGCAGATTCTCAACATGTAAGAGGTGAATGGCTCTCCCTGATCTTATATGCGGGATCTGTATATAAATGGATAGATTTTACAGGCAACACAAAATCCGAATGTAGCTTCCAGGAAGGAGAAGAAAACAAGTATTCCTCCCAGGATATAGGCGACTATAGTGAATCCGGCAAAAAAGCTTATTACTGCCAGGGCAGAAAGGATCAGACCGATGCGGGCAGCAAATACTTTGGGTCCCTCATTAATCAGGCTCTCCCCGAGATTCAGGCTTCTTACAAGGTAATTGTTCATTCGTCCGATGGGACTGAACCTCCCATGGAACCAGGCCCTGAGTGCAAAATCAACAGGCAGGAAAAGCAGGATCCATTTGTAAGGGGTAAGGATAAATAAGGCAACGACGATGAATGTGACCAGGGCATTGAGTCTGGTTACATTCTCATTGATTTGTCTTTCGTTTACAGGGCATACTTCAACCATGTTAAATCCCTCCAATAATTAAAAAATATATTCAGATCCAAATATACGATATATTTATAAAGTTAAAATGTCATTAATGTGACAAATGGCAAGTTTTTGCCGGTTTTAACTTTAATTTTATATTTGACAAAATATCTCACTTTATTAAACCCCTGAAACTGAAACAATGAGAAATTTAAGTTTGCTTTTATTACTTCTTATGGTTTGCTGTAAACCAGGCGTTCAACCGCAAGAACAAGAGAAATGGATCCAACTTTTTAATGGCACCGATCTGGAAGATTGGGATATCAAGTTTGCCAAACACCCGCTAAACGAGAATTATTTGAACACTTTCCGTGTAGAAGACGGGATGCTTGTTGTGAACTATGATGAATGGGACAGCATTGACGGAGAGTTCGGGCACATCTTTTACAGACAGCCATTTTCTTATTACATACTGAGGGTGGAATACAGGATCATCGGTGAGCAGGTTACCGGTGGACCCGGTTGGGCCTTTAAAAACAGTGGGGTCATGTTCCATGCCCAATCGGCAGAAAGCATGCTCGTAGAACAGCCATTTCCTATCAGCATAGAAGCACAATTCCTTGGCGGAGGAGATGAGGGGGATCGTCCCACGGCCAATCTCTGTACACCCGGGACCAATGTCGTAATGGAGGGAGAATTGGTCACCCAACACTGTATCAGTTCGTCCTCCGAGACATTCAGGGGAGAGGAATGGGTCAATGTTGAACTCATCGTACTTGGAGACAGCATTGTCCATCACCTTGTCAACGGTGACACGGTACTGACATATATGCAACCACAGATCGGTGGAGGAGGTTTACCTGAAGGATTCCCCCTGCTGGATGGTACACTGCTCTCATCGGGATACATTGCCTTGCAGGCCGAAAGCCATCCCTATCAGTTCCGGAAAGTTGAGTTGCTGGATCTAAGTGGGGACTACGAGTAATCAATAGAAAAATACCCCGTAAATATCTTCAGAACTGCCAGTCAGAGAGGCCATTTGACCGTGTCGAAAAAATGCTGGATTTCCTTTGTAATAATAAAATAGCTACGTATATTTGCACCCGCTTAAGGGGATCACCCTGGCACAGAAGGGCGATTAGCTCAGCTGGTTCAGAGCACCTGCCTTACAAGCAGGGGGTCACTGGTTCGAATCCAGTATCGCCCACGATTGATGAAGAAGGAGTTAGGTCATAAAGATCTGGCTCCTTTTTTTATTGGGTTGAATGGGGGTTGAAGATTTGGGGATTCTATGTACTCAATACGTTGTGAATTATTTTAAGATTTTTATTTTTTAATGCTGGTGTTTTAACGACGGAGTAAGATGATACCACTTCCACCGGTATCTTGATACCATTCGTATTTTGGTGTAGATTATCATTTTTTGTCAACTCCCCGCTAATATTGGGGGGAGATTACCAAAAAATGAAAAAAAATGAAGGTTTTTTGTGGTATCATTTTTTCCTTGTAAGTGGTAACATTTCTATTTCTTGTTAAAAATTTAAGTCTATACTTATTTGAAATTCTACCTTTTGCCAGTTTTTAATCTAAATTTGTTGGTATATCATAAATTTCAAATTATGACACGGATCAAAGAAGAAAGTCGGAGAAGATTTTTACAGAAGCTGATTGCCGGTACTTCCATAATGGGGCTTGTCCCCTACATCATGTCGCTTGAAGGATGTACCAAAGATGACGTTACCTTAAAAATTCCACATCGTACCTTTGGTAAAACGGGAGAAATGCTAAGTATTTACAGCCTAGGTGGTCAGGCTACCCTGGAACAGGCTGGAATGCAGGATAAGGCAATTGAAATCATTAACAAAGCGATAGACCTTGGAATAAATTACATCGATACATCTGCCTATTATGGTACAAATGCTCGTGGTATCAGTGAAAGATATATCGGGGAGGTTATGAAAACACGCCGGAATGAGGTCTTCCTTGCTACCAAGACCTTTTCCAGGAGTTATGATGGAGCCATGAGTGACCTGGAGAAATCCTTGAAAAACCTTCAAACGGATAGAATTGATCTCTGGCAGATCCATAGTGTAAGAGAAAATGAGAACCTGGAGTGGATCTTTTCAGATAGTGGCTGCCTGAAGGCATTTGAGGAGGCAAGGGATCAGGGGATAGTACGTTTCCTTGGCATAACAGGTCATGAAAGTCCGGGTCCATTGAAAGAACTAATCGACCGATATCCTTTTGATACAGTGCTTATGGCACTTAATGCAGCAGATAAATATTATAAATCTTTCATTGAGGGTCTTCTTCCCACTGCTGTGGAGAAAAAGATGGGTATCATTGGCATGAAGATTCCTGCAAAGGAAAGGATCTTTGATCAGGGTGGAATTATCACCATGAAGGAAGCGATGAGCTACACTTTGAGCCTGCCGGTAAGTACGATCATTATTGGGATTAAAGAAATCTCTCAGCTTGAGGAAAACATCCAAATTGCAAAGGAGTTTGTACAGCTTTCAGCAGAAGATATGCTGGCTATAGAAGAAAAGGTAGAACCACATTATGAACGGCTCATGTTCTTCAAGGGGCTGAGTAATTGGCCCTAATAAATACTGGACATAGCTTCTGATCCTTATTTAGAACTTATTTGGTTCCATATTCCCTATCTCAGGTGGGTATCTGAAGTGAAACCATTGTTAAATCAAACAAACCCAACTACCATGAAAAAATATATCGTAATCTATCATGCTCCGGATGAACTTATGGCCCAATCGGCCAATGCCTCACCTGAAAAAATGGAGAAAGGTATGGAACAATGGATGACATGGGCTGCCAAATGTGGTGATCAGCTTGTTGATCTTGGAAATCCTCTGATGGGAGGTCAGAAACTCACTGCTGATGGAAACAGTCAGAAAAGCAATAGACAGGTTTGTGGTTATTCAGTATTACAGGCTGAAAGTATAGATGAGGCAAAAGCCCTGTTGGAAGGACACCCACATCTAGCTTGGAATGGAGCCTGTGAAATAGAAATACATGAATCTATGTCATCACCTGGGTAGAATCAAGTACCTTACAAGCAGGAGGTCACTGGTTCGAATCCAGTATCGCCCACAATTGTAAACCAGATAGTTACAGTGGTTGTTGTGATAGTCTGGTTTTTTATTTGCAATCAATTTGCAAAACAATGTGGATTTAAATCGCATTTAATCACCAAGATGTATTTTTGCAGGAGTCAACAATCCGGTATGAGGCAAGGCATCACATCAAATACATTGGTAAATTATTCCAGATTCTCTAGGATTTGCAAGAGGATATAGAATGACAGAAACCCCCAACTGGGGGGCGTGGGGTCGGTAGTTAGAATCTATTCACCCCGACCAAGATTAAACGCAACCAGCTTATTTGCAGTTGGTTGCGTTTTTTTGTGAGATAATTTTCCCCGTTTCTGGGGGATTTTTCAATGATTACACTCCGGAGGATTTATTAATAACTGATGAGAATTGCTGATTTATATAGAAACGGTATTTTTTCGTATATATTCATCGAGTTTAGAGGGAGAGGGGCCGACATAATGAAAACATTCCGCCCAGGCCAGTCCATATTTTTCTCCATTTATTTTATCATGATCCAACACAAATTCTTTTACATAATTGAAGTTAGCTGTCTGGTCATCGTTACCAAGTATCGCTAATTTCTTCCCCTCCTTTGCTAACCTTTTTCTTAGTCGTGCGCCATTATCTCCACCGGGTCCTTGTGTTTTACAGACAATATTACTCTCTACCTTTATGTCTATAAACCTGCTAATATCCACTACCCGGTTTACAAGCTGAGGTCCCCTTGCAAAATAATACATCTCTCTCACAGTATGAGGTTTCACAACCTCTAATTGTTCCGGATAATCGGTACCCATGCCTGCCATCCAACGAGCAGCTTCAACTGCCATGGCCGTAATATAATGGTCAGGATTTTCTTCATATTGTCCCCATGGATCATAACATATCAATGTATCTATTTTCAGCAACCTGAACAAAAATATAAGCCGTCCCTTAATCTCCTGTATGTTATATTCGTCCATCCTATGATTGCTATAGTTTAGGTCATAAGTCTTTTTAAGCCCCAGAACCTTTGCCACCTCTGCATTGTCCCTTTCATTATTCAAAACCCTCTCCCCCATACTCGCACCCGCACCTGCAGCTTCATCATTGGATGTTCTTATCAAATATCCGGTATAACCTTCATAAATAAGCTTTGCTACAGTACCTGCAGCATAAATGGGGATGTCATCGCAATGAGGTTGTATTACTGCCAACACTTTTCCCCTGTGGGGTTGTCCTTCTGACACCCTTTCAATTGTTACATCATCCTCTTGCTTAACAGAACTTGCCAGTTTATCTGTTTTTGGATCTGTGAAGCCTAATGAACCATAAGCAGCTGTGGCAAGCGCTCCAAAAGTTATGTTTTTTGAAATGAACTTCCGTCTTTCCATAATAAGATAGTTTTACATTTTAGTGCATCAGTTGTAAAATTAATACTTCTTTGTGTATAACCGGCCTCAGAGTAATAAAGCACCTGCTTCAAGTAACTGTTCAGGCACTCTTCAGTTGTAAATTCTTTTTGGCTATACTTTTTTGCCACTAAGTCACAAAGTAGATTTAAATCGAATTTTCCGATCTTATCCCTCTGCAAGTACACCCCTGATTTTTCGCTTTTTAACCGTTCAATCTCTCACTATCAATATTTTATAGTTATCAACAAAATTCAATAGCACAACGCGTTAACTATATTATGTCGTTACCGTACAAACAAATGCACTTCGGATAAAGCCTCAGAAGTATTTTTGACCTGCATGGAACTATTTGAAGAAATGATCCGGGACAAACAAAGGGCTGAAGAAATAATGAGGCTTTTTCACCGGTTTTTGAGAGAAAGTCAGCTGCATAAGATGATAATACCACCGTAATAAGCGGGAAACTTGAATTTAATAACTTATATCAATCACTATTCCACCATAAAACATTGTCCCGTAAACAGGGGCATACATAAACGCTGCATCGTCTGTATGTTTTTCAGGCTGTACATAATTAAAAATATTGTTTACTCCTGCATATAATTTAAATACGTTCCATTTTCTTGAAACTCTTGCATAAAAAAGCATAAAAGGGTCTGTCACTTTTATCTTGGTTTGGTCTCCAATAACAGGGTCTATTTCTTCATTAAAGTAATCTATATACATTTTTCCCTGATAGTTGCCTGTTAATGCAAAACTCCAGTCTTTAGGGGTGTATTCTATTTTTAAATTACCTGTTGTTACAGGGAAGCGTGAAATATATTTACTGATATCTGCGTAAGGTGTGTCTTCCCAATCTTCACGTACATTATCATATTCCCCCTGGTTGTATGTAAAATCAATACCTAAACCTAAATCTTTAAGTAAAAATGCCATTACCGATACTTCTACTCCCTGCACGAAAGCATTGTCAATATTCTCCCATTGGTAATCATAGCCTAAAGCAGCCACATCCGTTCCTGCGTCAGTAAAACCAATTTTATCTTTTAAATCTGTCCGGAACAAATTGGTGCTTACCCTGATTTTGTTGCCATAATAGTCGGCAGATAAATTATAACTTACCGATATTTCAGGTTTTAGTGCAGAAGATTTCCAAACTCTGGGTGAGCCGCTGCATAAATGCAGGTCTTCTGAAAACCCGTAAGGGGCACGGAAACCTGTTCCTGCATTTGCCCTTAACGTGATTCTTTCCGAGACTTCGTATTTTAGGGCAATCCTCGGGTTTATACTGGTTTCTTCAAATTTTGTTTTTGGGAATAATGTGGTTTCAAAAACCTGGCGGTCTGCTTTATATTCTTCTATTGAACTATGTAAATCCAAACGCACACCCGGAACAACTGCAAATTTTTCAGTTACAGACCATTCGTCCTGTACAAAGACACCAAATTCTGTTGCAGACTTTTTGCTTGTTGACCTGTAAGATTCGCCAAAATAATCACTTTCTTCACCCACAACCACGTACATACCCGATTCCTCAAGGTTATTATAATGG
>DAOWJB010000309.1 GCA_030640625.1 Bacteroides sp. | reverse complement strand
GCCGTCACAGGCAGTTTTCAGATGTCTGGCCTGCGGTCATGAGGAAAATGCAGATGTCAATGCTGCGAAGAATATTTTAACCGTCGGGCAGACGGGGATGGCCTGTCAAGCGAACCGCAGAAGCGGTCGGCAGCAGGAACCTGCAGGAAACCGCGAGGAAGTACTGCCCGTGGCTTGTTAAAGCCTTAGGAATCCCTTTCGTTCACGGAAGGGAGGATGTCAACAACCCGATACAGATTCTGGACCACTGATCCGTATCAGGTATAAAATCCTTCTAATATCCACTTTCTGAGCCTGTCTTCGTCAAGTTCATCAGTGGACTTGAATTTCAGATATTTCATATGCTTGCCTGTCCCCAGCAATAATCCATCCGGGTCTTTAAGCATTTTACCATCATGAAATGCCAGTGTCACATGATTTTTGAACCCCGCAATGTAGCATATGTTTTTCTGCAGTCTGAATGTAGGCACACTCCATTTGATGGCCTCTGTGGCATCCGGGACCACATGATAGATAATCTCTCTCAAACGGATTAGTATGTCCCTCAGTACCGGATCAAAATCATCTATGTATTCTTCAACTTCCGGATCTGATCTCATGGTTCAAAGTTAATTCAAATACCATAAATTATAAATCCTGTAGCAGGAGATGCAATCGGATTCAGATTATTATTAGAAATATTACTGCCATTTTGGCACTGCGCAAAACCAGAAAGCTGCCTTTTTGTCACTTAAAGAATCCTCTTTGTCAGAAATTCCTTGTTGGCATAAGCTTTGAAATTAAGCCATCAGAGTTATGACATTAAGTTTAATTAAAATAAATGGAGGACAAAGTCATGTTAGCAAAAATCAACAGAACATATCCAGGTTTTATGGATGAATTTTTCGGAAGGGATTCTTACCCGGTACATTACCAGAGAAATGGTTTTAAAAGCCTGCCTGCAGTAAACATCACCGAAAGTGACAATGGTTTCACAATCGAAGTGGCAGCTCCGGGTCTGAACAAGAAAGATTTCAAGATCGACCTGGACAAAAATCAACTTACCATTTCATCCGTAAGCGAAAATAAGCAGGAAGAAAGCGATGAAAGGTATACCAGGAGGGAATTCCGTTATACCAATTTCAGCCGTTCTTTCACTTTACCGGAAACGGTTGACAGTGAACAGATCAGTGCATCTCATAAAGACGGGATCTTGTTTGTAAGTATCCCAAAAATGGAAGAAGCAAAAGAAAAACCTGCCAGGCAGATCGCCATCAAATAAAATTGGTAGCGTTTTAGAGTTTTCATGGTTAAAAGGCTGTATCATTTATATGATGCAGTCTTTTTATTTTTTCAGAGAGCTGATCAGGAGATTCAACCTGTTGATATTGTCTGTCAGTGATTTTCCGGAGATGGTGGCACCAGAAATGGCATCAATATTCTGCCCGTAGACATAAACCTTTTCCCCCGGATGATTAAGGAATTGCTTTATCCAGCCTTTGGTACTGACCTGGTAACCATGTTCCGAGCGGTAAACCAGTATTTTTATGTCCACAATGGACATATCTTCTTTGTAGACAACCATATAGTCAAACTTTTCGAATCTGCCGGTAGCTGAAGATACCACCAGGTATCCTAGCAATTCACCATTGTGCTGATTCAGTCTGAATAAAGTATCAGACTGTATATAGTATGGCTGAGCGGGATCTATATCAACCGGTACTTTGATGACTTTAAATTCTCCCCAATTTTTTCCAGCCAGCTTCTCTGCTTTTACTATCAATTTTTCAGGATGCGTAGCCAGGGCTGCAGGGGTGCCGACTATCACCAGGAGTGCCAGCAGGCATATGTTATTTAAACTACTTTTCACCAATTCTAAAACATAAATCCAATGCCCATATTAAATTGTCCGGCTGTCTGGCTAGCTGCATTGAGAAACCATTGGTAATCTGCCTTGACGACCGCACCCTCCGTGATCCAAAATCCCAATCCGGCAGTCACGTCAGTCCGGTCGTATAAAGGATTCCTGTTCGTGTTCTCAGAGACACCATGGTGGGTGTTGTACTTCTCAAACCGCAGAAATGGAATAAGTTTCTCAAACCTCAGATCTACGTGTCGGAATATATTATACCCGGCTTCAATATGATAGCCCAGCATGGCCGATCCCAGGTCACTCCCGGTAAATTCATTATATTCATGTGAATTTCTCAAAGAATTAAAGATCAGCTGTCCCCTTAATAGCAAACCGCCTTTATTATACCTGGCATCAAGCCCGAGCATTGAGGTCCCGATAACAGATGAATCTGCCGTAATTTTTGCCGTGTCATCATCTTTGCTCACTCCGTCATACAAGGTTGATTGTGATTTGCCAAAATATCCGGCTAACCCAATATTCAATCCGGTAAGTCCAAAATAATCAAGCTTGAAAGAGATATTGGGGGCAGAAATGATGGATTCAGCACCCTTTTGCCTCCCCCCTCTCAATCCGTTGTTCCCATTAAATTGGGCATCCGGACCGTATCCCCTGAATCCGTTAACGATATATAGCTGGTATTTCAAGGAAGCAGGCAGAATGGTACCTGTAACTCCAGCACCTATTTCACGCCATGTAGTGGGCACAATATATTTATCCACATTTGGTCTTTCTACTCCATTAAAGGTGGGTGGTTCATGGTATTCATTGACAATGCCCATGGGGATCAGCAACAAACCTCCCCGAAGGTTCAGGCTATTATTCAGGCGATAATTCAGGAAAACCTGTTCTACAAAAATCTCTTTTACATGTTCGACCTCAACTTCTGTGACCAATTGAAGGTTATCCGTAAACTGATATCCAAATAACAAAACGAATCTGTGAACATCCAACTTGCCATTCCGTGATTCACCCTTGGTAATTGGCTGGTTGTAATCAACCTGTCCATATCCACCCAGTACCAATTTCGCATCCTGTTTCCCCTGCCATAGTCCATCTGCCCTGTTAACAGGCTGTTGTGACAATAAAGTATCTCCCTGGGCCTCAATAGAATGCAGGAATATAATTATCCCTGCTATAAGGCTTAATAGTTTTTTCATGTGATTTAAAGTATTTGGATTCACTTGCAAATATATATAGATTTTTGGATCTTAATTTATTTTATTTAAATTGCAGATGTTAATTCAATTGAATGATGAAACTGGTCTTTATTACTAACCTTAAGGCATTTTTTCTGTTTTTTATTCAGTATTTGTCCCTGGTCCTACTTTTCATTACGGGTCCCCTTGTCCCCAGTGGCCTGCCTCTGCTAATAATTTACTTTACTGGATGGATCCTTGGAATCTGGTCTATCCTGGCGATGGAAATCGGTAATATTAATGCTGGTCCGGATCCCTTGCCCACAAGCAGGCTGGTAAAAAGAGGGCCATATGCCAGGATCAGGCACCCTATGTATAGCGCTATCCTGCTGGTATTCACTCCGCTTGTAATTACTCATTTCAGCTATTTAAGAATTTCTGTACTGGTGGTTCTGATTATCAATCTCCTGTTTAAAATCAGGTATGAAGAACAGCAAATGAATTTGTCTTTCTGTACAAAATACAGGGAATACTCAGCCAATACCTGGAAGCTGATCCCCTATGTTCTATGATTTTGCAATTCTCTTAATTACATTTGTAAAGTAAGAGAAGCAAGATCTTGATGGAAGAATACAAACCAGACAAATACATTACCGAGGAACAGATTGAGATGGCCAGGTATGCAAAGGCACTCAGTCACCCTGTTCGCATCTATATACTCAGGTTATTATCCCAACAAAGCTGTTGTTACAGTGGAGATCTTGCTGAAATTCTACCCATTGCCCGGTCAACGCTATCCCAGCATCTCAAGGAACTGAAACGTGCGGGACTGATACTGGGAACAACCAGGCCGCCTAAAATCATGTATTGCCTGAACCCTGAAACATGGGAAAAAGTAAAAAAATCTTTTGCTAATTTTCTGGAAAAATAAAAATTTTATAGATATATTTCGTATTTTTACGAAATACAAAATAGAAATAAGATGAAAGAAGCTGAAGAACTCAAAAAAATTGTACGCGAGAAGTACTCAAATATTGCCATACAGAGTGACAAAACCACGGGAGGTTGTGGCTGTGGTTGTGCACCTGATGATGTTGTGGACTATTCTGTATTTTCTGAAGATTACAGCCAATTGAAAGGCTATGTCCCGGAGGCGGACCTTGGACTTGGATGTGGTTTGCCAACGAAGTATGCTTTCATCAGGCCCGGGGATACCGTTGTAGATCTCGGTTCCGGTGCAGGCAACGACTGCTTCATTGCCCGTAAGGAAACCGGTGACAGTGGCCATATCATTGGTGTAGACATGGCCGAACCCATGGTAAAAAAAGCGAAGGAAAATGCTGAAAAATCAGGATACGGGAATGTCGAATTTTTACTGGGTGAGATTGAGAACATACCTCTTCCCGGGAATGCAACCGACATCGTGGTAAGTAATTGTGTATTCAATCTAGTACCTGATAAATCCGTTGCCTTCAGTGAGACCTACCGGATTTTGAGGCCCGGGGGACATTTCAGTATTTCAGATGTGGTAACCGATGGCCGGCTTCCTGAAAAACTATTAAGTGAGGCTGAATTGTATGCAGGATGCATTACAGGTGCCATGGAGGAAAATGAGTATCTTGACATCATACGTGCCACCGGCTTTAATGATATCCAGGTAATGAAAAAAAGTAAAATCGATATTCCAGCAAGTATTCTTGATAAATACGATGATACCGGAGAGTTTCGAAACAGTGGTGCGGGTATTTACAGCATTACAGTTTTCGCTAAAAAACCTCATAATTAATATGCAGGTAATATATTTCAATACTGTCCTTGGCAAGTACCTGGAGGATATTGAATCAGCGTTTACAGAAATCCCCGAAAGCAGAACCGAATCACTTCAGCAACTTGGAGACTATGTAATCTCCGCGCTGAAAGATGACAGGCAGGCCCAGCTTGTATTTATTTGCACCCATAACTCCAGACGCAGTCAATTCGGACAGATCTGGGCTTTAAATGCCTCCCAATTCTACGGTATCGAAAATATCAGCACTTTTTCGGGCGGTACTGAATCTACATCCTTTAATACACATGCGGTGGCAGCGCTGGAAAGGGCCGGGTTTTCTGTCGAAAAACTTACAGAAAATGATGAAAATCCGCGCTATATCATCAAGAGCGGAGAAAATTTACCTGCGGCTCCCATGTACTCCAAAAAGTATGATGATGATGCCAATCCGGATAAAGATTTCTGCGCCATTTTAGTTTGTACGGATGCAGATAAGGCCTGTCCTTTCGTTCCTGGAGCTGAAGAACGTATTTTAACGCCATATGATGATCCCAAAGCCTTTGATGGCACTAACCAGGAAACCAATAAATATGATGAACGCTGCCGTCAGATCGCTCGTGAGATGTTTTATCTGTTCCGGTATGTTAAAAGTAAAATATAAGCAGGAAATGGTGATCCAAATCACCTTCAGGCAGTAATCCAAATCACTTCCGGGAAGTCCTGAACCCTCTGCCCTTGTATATATTGCAAACAGTTACATGCTATTTGCAGAGGATATGTCCACAAATTCCATTTCAACTACAGAACGTATTGATAAACAGGATTTTTACCTGTATAAGGCCCTGAAAAAAATCCATGCCCGTGTACAGTCAGAAATACAAGAACTGAAGAAGCTGAATTTATTGTTGATTCTGAATACTCCTGGCTCATTTGAACATTTCATGATCCATACCGATCCAAAGTATTTTCAGGAAATATTTTACCATCTGTTAAACCATATTTTAAAAAAAGCAAACCAGGGTTGCATAGAATTTGGCTATAAATTACTTGAAAATGATCAGTTCTGTTTTTATGTTATTGATCCGGCTGCATCCCAATCCGGTTATAATGTAAACGGCCAGGATTCACATGAAACAGCACTTTCACTTCTCTGCGTGAAGGAACTTGTAAAACAGCTGGGAGGCAGAACATGGATTGAATCGGCCAACGGCAAGGCATCATCCTATTGGTTTACCGTGGATATTCAACCTGCAAATTCCAGCATGCAATCCGAAACAGATAACATAGAACCTGGACAACATCCTGACTGGTCAGATAAAACCATATTAATTGTAGAGGATGTATACAATAATTTTTTATTGCTTGAGACTATTCTACAACCAACAAAAGCAAGGGTTCTCAATGTCGAAAATGGACTGAAGGCCGTTCATGCCGTCAAGAGAGATGACAGCATCGACTTTGTATTGATGGACCTGAGACTTCCCGTGCTTGACGGATATGAAGCAACCTGCAGGATCAAGTCATTCAAACCCTGGATTCCGATAGTTGCTGTCAGTGCCTACAACGTAGGTGAGGAGTACGCGAAGTGTATCCAGGCCGGGTGTGATGCGTTCTTACGTAAACCCCTTAATAACACCCTGTTGATTAGTACCATGAGGATCTTATTTCAGCAATCAGACAGGGAAAAACAATCCCGCTGATAAATATTTTTTTAATTCAAAATTATATGTATTTTTGCATGCCCAATTAATATTTAGATCAGGATGGCACATCATTTATCAGCAAAGAAAAGGATCAGGCAGAACGAGCAACGCAAACTGCATAACAGCTATTATGCAAGATCTGCCAGAAATGCTATAAAAAAACTCCGTAACACAAAGGAGAAGGAAGCTGCAGCAGAATTATTGCCGAAGGTATCTTCTATGCTTGACAGGCTGGCCAATAAAAATATCATACACAAAAATAAGGCAGCCAACCTGAAATCAAGCCTTACACATCACGTCGATAATCTCTAGATATATATCTCACATTATTCGCCCTCTTCATTTTTGAAGGGGGTTTTTTTTGATTTTACATGCAAGTCCCAAAGTCCGGTTAAATCCCTGACTGATTTTTTAAGCTATCGGACATATAAAAGAAAGAAGCTTATGCAATCCTATGAAAAATCAGGGATCAAGGATTGGGCCCTCGAAGACCGCCCTAGGGAGAAACTGCTTGCCAAAGGCATTACCAGTTTAAGTAATACGGAATTACTGGCCATCCTGATACGTTCAGGAGGACGGGAGGAATCAGCGGTTGAACTGGCCAGGAAAATACTGATAACTGCAGGGAATAATCTCAGGGAACTCGGAAGATTCACGGTAAATGACCTGGTGAAATACAAGGGAATGGGACCAGCAAAGGCGGTGGCCATTATTGCAGCGCTTGAATTGGGCAGGAGAAGAGGAAAATCAGACTTGCAAGATAAAATCAAGATAGCCGGCAGTCAGGATGTATATACACTTTTCCAGCCAATGCTTGATGATCTGACACATGAAGAATTCTGGATCCTTTTAATGAACCGGGCAAACCGTGTAATCGATAATATCCGGATCAGCCAGGGAGGTATTTCGGGAACTGTAATCGATGTACGTATCATCCTGAAGCATGCCCTCGACCGCCTTGCCTGCGCATTAATCCTCTGTCATAATCACCCATCTGGAAATCTGAAACCAAGCGAGGCTGATATGAAGATCACCACAAAGATAAGTGATTCATGCCGCACCATGGATATACAGCTGCTTGATCACATCATTATTGCAGATAATTCATATTTTAGCTTTTCTGATGAAGGGCTGATTTGAATCCGATAAACCACATTATTATCCCCGGGGAAGCTGTTGAGAAGTACAACAGCTGTATTAGTGCTTCTCCAAATGGGACTATTTATGCGCTGTCCTGGTATCTGGACATTATTTGCCCGGATTGGGAATTTATTGTTAACGGGGATTACTCAACAGTCATGCCATTGCCCGTTTTTAAATCAATGGGTAGAAAAATACTAAAACAGCCCGATTATGCCTTTCAACTGGGTGTATTCTCGACCAGTATTCCGGATCCGGTAACGGTATATGAATTCCTACAAGCGATTCCTAAGAACTACCGGTTCCGTAATTTATGCATGAATAAATTCAATATCATAAAAAAAAGCATTACCAGAATACATAACGCTACCGAACTTGACCTGATCAGTCCATATACGCAAACCAGATCCAGATACAGCCATTTTATTCAGCAGCGATTAAGCCTTGCCGAAGAAAATTCTCTGAGTTTCATTGGCAATATTTCTGTAAATGATCTATTGATGTTTTCATACCGCCTTGACAAACTCAGTAAGCAAAAATTAAAGCCTAATCAAGTTTCATTCCTGCGCTTGATTGCCTCAAATGCCATACGTTACCGGTCTGCACAGATTGCATCTGCATTTGATGCATCTAACAATCTGTGCGCCGCCATCCTTTTCCTGATATTCAATGGCAGGGCCAGTATCCTGCATGCTGCAGCCAGTGGCGAGGGACTCGTAACAGGTGCCCTTGAATTCATCATCGACCGCTTTATAAGTGAGAATTCGGAACAAAACCTGATTTTAGGCATTGATAATCCTGGTGAAAAACATCTGATGGAAACATTGAAAAATTTCGGTTCGAGTATTTCTGATTACCCTTGTTTGAAACATATTGGCTAATCAGTACCTATTCGTCTAACAGGCAGGGTATCTTTACAATCAGACAGCAGAACGGTTATTTTTTCCCCAGAAACGGGATGTTCAAAGTCCGGCAGGATCTCTGCCAATGGGACCAGGGCAAATCTGCGATCTGGTAATTCCCTATGGGGTATTTGAAGATCTGTGAGAGACAGCACCATATCCCCGTAGAGTAGAATATCAATATCAATTGTGCGATCGGCATATTCCCGGGATCTGCTCTTTCGTCCAAGTTTTGCCTCTATTAAATGGATATGCTCCAATATTCTGCCTGGATCCAGGTTGGTTTTCACAGAAATACATTGATTATAAAAGGTATTTTTGCTATCGAACCCCCAGGGTGCTGTTTTGTACATGGAAGATACAGACTGGATGGCTCCCACCGAATCCCCGATCAGCATACAAGCCTGTTCAAGATTCCTGATGCGGTTGCCCAGGTTGCTTCCCAATAACAATACCAGCAGTTTTTCAGGCATAACAGAAAAAAAAACAATTTTAGGATATTTTTGGTTCAAATGGAAAAATAATCCCGAGAATTGCGTTCAATTTTGCATATCTTTGGGCGTTTTACCCTTATACAATGAATCTATTATGAAAAGCTTCCTAAAATATACCCTGGCTACCATCGTAGGTATTTTCCTCAGCACCATGTTATTTTTCTTTCTGTTAATTCTTATTATCAGTGCTTCTTCATCAGAAAAACCGGTCGAAGTCAAAGACAATTCCATCCTGTATATGAAGCTTAATGATAGGATAGTTGACAGGACTGTTGATAATCCGTTTGATTTTTTGCCTACGGGTTTTCCCATGGTTCGTGAGATAGGCCTGAATGATATACTGGAAAATATTAAAAAGGCCAAAAAGGATGATAACATTTCCGGAATCTATCTCGAACTGATCTTCTTATCTTCAGGTTATGGCAGCACTGAAGAAATCCGGAATGCCCTGCTGGATTTCAAGGAATCAGGAAAATTTATAATGGCCTTCAGTGACACATATACACAGAAGGCCTATTATCTTGCTTCGGTGGCTGACAAGTTATACCTGAATCCTTCAGGGGACTTGCTACTGCTTGGTTTGAGAACTGAAATCATGTTTTATAAAGGGGCGCTGGATAAATTGGGCATCGAGGCCCAGGTTATCCGCAAGGGCGATTATAAAAGCTTCGATGAACCTTATACCACCGACCGGATGAGTCCCGAAAATCGTACACAAACACTGCAATGGATAGGGTCCCTCTGGGACCACATACTCGAAGGGATTGCGGAACAGCGTGGGATGGATGTGGAAACGCTCGATAATTATGCAGAGCGTTTCACGATCCGTTCTGCTGAATTGGCCCTGGAGCATCAGCTGGTAGATGGACTTAAATACAAGGATGAAGTAATTGACGAACTCAAAGAGCTCACCGGAACCAGTCCCAAAAAGGATCTGAACAGCGTATCAAGTAAAAAATACAGGAAAGTACATGTTAAGAAAGATTACAAAGGATATACAAGGGATAAAGTAGCTGTTATCTATGCACACGGAGACATAATACTGGGCAACACGGGTGAGGGAACCATAAGTTCAGAGAGGATTTCTAGAGCCATCAGGAAGGCACGTCGGGACAGCACTGTCAAAGCCATTGTGCTCAGGGTTAACTCCGGTGGTGGTGGTGCTCTTGCTTCCGAGGTGATTTACCGTGAAACAGTTCTTGCGAGTGAGGTAAAACCCCTGGTTGCTTCCATCGGCGATGTTGCCGCCTCCGGTGGTTATTTAATTCTTGCGCCAGCGGACACAGTACTGGCAAGTCCCAATAGCATCACAGGTTCAATTGGCGTATTTGCCATGCTTCCTAATGTCAAAACTTTTTTCAACAAGAAACTGGGAATCACAGTGGATGTGGCGAAAACGAATAAGCATGCTGACATGGGTACACCCTTCAGACCCTTATCAGAGGATGAAAAGGATGTCATTGGGTATATGATCGAACGCACATATGATTCATTCCTGACAAGCGTTTCTTCAGGCCGCGATATGACCAAGCAGGAAGTTAATGCTATTGGTGGTGGAAGGGTCTGGAGCGGAGAAGATGCATTGGAAAACGGATTGATCGATATGTACGGTGGATTAAATGATGCCATCAAGGTTGCCGGGGAAATGGCAGGCATTGAAAAATACAGGGTCATTTCACTGCCTGTACTTGAAAATCCCCTGGATGTATTTATCAGGGAACTTACTGAAAATATCAGGACAAGCATGGTCCAGAAAGAGCTGGGCCAGTTTTACCAATATTTCAAATCTGTCAGTGAACTGGAGAACCTGTTTGGTGTTCAGGCCCGGATACCCTACATGTTTGAGATACATTAGGTATGCCAGGTCCCTCCAGAAATAATCTTGGTATTTTATTATATCCATTTTCCTTACTGTACGGTCTGGTAATATCCATACGTAATCTGTTGTTTGATTACCAGGTAATTAAATCCCACGAATTTCCGATCCCCATTATATCCGTCGGGAATATCACTGTAGGAGGTACAGGAAAAACACCACTTATAGAATACCTGGTCGAACTTTTGAGAGATGAATTCAATGTGGCGGTTCTCAGCAGAGGTTATAAAAGAAAGACAAGGCATTTTATACTGGCAGGTCCGGATTCCGGGGTGCTGGATATTGGGGATGAACCTGTACAGATCAAGCAGAAATTCCCGGGTATACATATGGCAGTGGACCGGAGACGTGTCAATGGAGTGGAACAATTGATGAAAAAAATACCCGACCTGGATGTTATTCTTCTCGATGATGCTTACCAGCACCGTTATATCATACCTGGATTATCGTTATTATTGATTGATTTTAACCGTCCGATCACTGAGGATTGCTTATTGCCAGCTGGCCGGCTGAGGGAGCATGCATATGAGAAACGCCGGGCCAACATCATCCTGGTTACCAAATGCCCAGACAGATTGAAACCCATCGAAAGAAGGTTGATTGTCAAGGATTTAAAACTGTTTGCATTCCAGCATCTTTATTTTACCAGGCTCGGTTACAGGAACCCCATCCCTGTATTCATGGATTCAAACAATATATTAACCCTTTCTGAAATTAAAGCCACCAGTCCGGAGATCCTGATGATTGCCGGGATCGCTAATCCCAGGCTATTCAAACGCCACCTTAGGAGTATTTCTACACAAATTACGGAAATGACCTTCCCGGATCATCACAGCTATAGCCACAGGGACATAGAAAAAATACTCCAAACTTTTAGTGATATGGAAGGCAGGGACAGGTTTATTTTTACGACCGAGAAGGATGCCGTGAGATTGAGAAAATTTACTAATATTGATTCGGAAATCAAAGACAGGATGTTCTTAATTCCAATTGAGACAGAGTTCCTGAACGATGACACGGAAAACTTCAATAATCAAATCCTCAAATATGTTAAAAACAATAGAAGAGACAGTATCCTACATAAACAGTAAAATTGATTTACAACCCGAAATCGGGATCATATTAGGTACCGGTCTTGGAGGAATGGTCAATGAAATAGATATACATTCTGTACTTGAATACGAGGATATTCCAAATTTTCCGGTTTCTACAGTAGAAAGTCATCATGGAAAACTGATTTTTGGAAAGCTGAATGGAAAAAAGATCGTGGCCATGCAGGGACGATTTCATTTTTATGAAGGATATACTCCCCGGGAAGTAGTATTCCCTGTCAGGGTTATGAAATACCTTGGAATCAGCCACCTGTTTGTTTCCAACGCCAGCGGGGGAGTAAATCCGGATTTTGAGATCGGGGACCTGATGATCCTTGACGATCATATCAACTTGATACCCAATCCACTGTTAGGGGCACATGATCCAGAATTTGGTGCCCGTTTCCCGGATATGAGTGAAACTTATGACGAGGCCCTGATAAACAGGGCTCTGGAAATTGGCCGGCAACATAAGCTCCCTGTCAGAAAGGGATGCTATGTGGGTGTAACGGGACCTACCCTCGAAACACCTAAGGAATATCATTATTTCAGGATCATAGGGGGAGATACAGTCGGCATGTCTACTGTCCCCGAAATCATAGTTGCACATCAAATGGGAATTGCCTGTTTTGCCATATCCATTATTACCGATCTGGGTGTACCCGGCAAAATTGTTAAGGTTACACTGGAAGATGTAACATCGGTCGCCTCCAGGGCAGAACCCCAGATGACTTTCATAATGAAAGAATTAATATCCGGACTTTAATGCACAGATCCGGGTGACAGAACACAGGTTTTCTTGTATTGCTTAACTCCCCCATGCAGATTAATTATCCTGGCAAAGATCAGGTAGAGACCTGCCCTGGCCCGATGTCCATGATGATCTGTCCCATCCCAGGTATAAAATCCTTCCAATCCAAGCAATTGATTTTCGGCAATTTTTTTAATCATCCTTCCGCGTGGATCAAGCACGAGGATCGTAGCCAACACCCCGGGTTGAGAAAAACTATATTTAATCATTAGCATATCATTATTCCCGTCCTGATCAGGAGTAAAAACTTCTGGCTCAATCTCAATTCCCTCATACTCGATCCTGGTCTGTCGGCTTTGTGAATTTTCCCTTCCAGGCGTGGAATACCCTTCAGTAGCGGCAGCTGAATGCCAGTTCGATGAATTCTCAGATGGCAGATCAAAGCTAAGCCGTTCAAGGGAGACTCCTTCAACAGAATAAAGCAATGAGAAATGCATTTTCTGATCATATGATATCTCATCCAGCACCTGAAGGTACTTATCAAGGATCAGCATGGTCCCTTCCCTGTCATTCATAGAGGGCAATCCCTTACATCTAATGAGGGTTTCAAGATCATGAACATAGCAGCAGCCCGCAAGTTTTTCGGGATCTTCGGTCAGCGCAATGTAATCCCCAGGGAAGAAAAGGCGGTGCCCGGGGGTAAGCGGAGAAACAAATTCGATCTCACTGGTTTCCGTATTCCGTTTCCCTATCCTCAGATCTGACAGATCAAAGGTTTTCAATCCTGGATTATGGATTTCGATAAAATCCGGACAGAATGGTTGAGGATTAAACAATATCTCAGAGATCAAAACCTCATTTATTCCTGGATTTGCAGGAAGTGCAAAACGCAGGATCCGGTCGGAAGTGAGCGATAGACCGGCACAATCGGTAAGATCCCCGGAAATTTCCAGCTGATAGTCCTTCCCCGGATCAAAGGTTTTATCAAAAAGCAGGGTCACTTTCCGGTTAAAAGGAGAAAGGCATTCAATGTGCTTGGGATACCCATGTCCCCGGTTGATAAAATAGTTATGGGGATCATGCAGTGGGACCGGATCCATTCCTTCACTGAATTCAATTACCAGGGCCAATGAGTCCGGTAGATACAGGTTTACTACAGCTGGTGACAGCAGGTCCGGATTACCCTGTTTCACACTGTTTTCCAGTCCGGGTGTTCCGCCCGATTTATTCTTTGAAGTAGACCAGTTATCCAGGCTCCCACATCTGCGGTCCGGATCCACCTTCTCAAGCGCCCATCCACCGTTCGTATAATAATCATGCTCATGCATTGAAGGATCATATTCCACCCAGTCAATGAGCAAGCTGTCCTGATCATATAGGCAGAGCAGGGTTCCTTCATTGGGCAGGCTGGCCCGGGATGTCAATAACCCCAGATAGGTGTCCGCGGATGAATATTGATCATCGCTGCCTTCGTATCCCAGGAGCAGATATTTCCCCCCTGGTAAAAGAATCCGGGGAAAATTAATTTTTTTTTGACCGGACTGAAGTGTCCAAGCATCCAGGTTGATGTCATATCGGGTCCGGTTATACAATTCGAGGTATTCAAATTCAGGCAATCCCATCGCGGGAGCCGGATCGAACATGATCTCGTTAAATACTATATCATTGACACCATGGTAATAAAATAGAAAATCCATTTTCAGTAGACCCGCTGTATTACCTTTTCTGTCCTCCATATTGAAAATCGACAATGCAAGGGGCATCTCTCCTGGAAACGGATCACTGAAAACTACCTGGCAAGTCTTCCCGGAAATCCGGATAATGCTTTCCGGGACTTTACCTACCGGACTGAGAAGGAAGTTTTCGGGTACCAAGCTGCTTGCTTCATTCAAAAATTCATTAAAACTTAACTGTATGGTATTCTGATCGATTACTTCGGACAATGTGATGGAAGGTGGAATTGTATCCTGAATGAAAAGTCCGGAAATACAAAGATCATCAAACCATAATCTCCGGTCCTGTTTGGAGGAATAACGATAATAAATCCCGAAATAATCAGGGCTGATTAACCCTGTATCCAATCCTTCACCAATCGGTTCCCATGTACCGGCAGCATCCTTTTCCATAAACACCTGCCATTTACCGTTTTCCCCTCTCTGAATGTTAAGATAGGCTGTGGCGTGTCCAATCTTATCCTGCCAGTTCAAATTTGTTTTTAACAGTATGCTGGTATTCCCACTTTCCCTTTTCCAGAGCTTCAGGGTATCATCAGATCCGGAAAAATTCACTCCCAGTATATAAGCATTTATATCTCCATTCGGAGACATGTTTTGCTGATTCCCGTCAGCAGCCAGGAAAACAGCCCAATTATTTGCTGATGAAGGATTATAGCCATGTTTGATACGAAACTTCCATGAGGTATTGGATGCACCCAGTACCAGGCTGTCCAACGGAAAGGCAATTCTGTCATTATTCCCCACCGAATCATCCATGTAGTGATGCAGAGAATAAATACCCGATACGGCACCATCCGACTCAATATCCCAGGCTGAATCTCTTCCCTGATACCAGTTAACAAGCGAATTATCCTCGAAGTCAAAGCACAATTGTCCATGCAACCACGCCGGGTAGCACAAAAAAAACATTACCAGCCTTTTCATTTCAAATTATTATTATTTTTGCATGATTAATAAATCAGAACTATTTGATATCGAACACTTATAAATTGTTATTCCCATGAAAGTTGCTGTTGTCGGAGCCACCGGACTCGTCGGAGGCGTTATGATGGAAATTCTCGAAGAAAGAAACTTTCCCCTTACCACTCTTTATGCAGTTGCATCAGAAAAATCGGTAGGTAAAGAAGTATTATTTAAAGGGGAAAAACATAAGGTGATCGGTATGCAAACAGCTGTTGACAATAAACCGGACATTGCTATCTTTTCAGCAGGTGGAGGGACCTCATTGGAATGGGCTCCAAAATTTGCAGAAGCCGGAAGCATCGTCATTGATAATTCTTCGGCCTGGCGTATGGATCCAACCAAGCGGCTGGTCGTTCCGGAAATCAATGCAGATGTCATTGGTCCAGATGACAAGATCATTGCCAATCCAAATTGTTCCACCATCCAGATGGTTGTGCCCCTGGCTCCTCTTCACAAAGCCTATAAAATTAAAAGGGTTGTGGTCTCAACTTACCAGTCTGTTACCGGAACAGGTGTAAAGGCCGTACGGCAAATGCAGGATGAGCGGGCCGGTGCAGAAGGAGAAAAGGCTTACCCGCATCCCATCGACAGAAACTGTCTTCCTCATTGTGATGTTTTCCTCGAGAACGGTTACACCAAAGAAGAAATGAAGATGGTACATGAGACACGGAAGATCCTGGAGGATGATTCCATCCAGGTGACAGCCACCACTGTCAGGGTTCCTGTTGTCGGGGGCCATTCTGAGTCTGTCAACCTCGAATTTGAAAAGGATTTCGAGATCGCTGATATCTTTCAACTCTTCTCGGAAACACCCGGCCTTGTTGTGCAGGATGATGTCGCAAATAATGTCTATCCCATGCCAAGATATGCCGAAGGGAAGGATGATGTATTTGTAGGCCGGATCAGAAGGGATGAATCAAGGGAAAACTGTCTGAATATTTGGATTGTCTCTGATAATCTCCGGAAGGGAGCAGCTACCAATGCCATCCAAATCGCTGAATATATGGTGGAAAAGAAACTGGTTTAAAAATTTCCTGACTTAATACAGAAAGTCATCGTAAGGATAACGCCTGGCATGAATCTCCTTTACCTTATCGTATAGCAGATCACGAATTTCCTGTATATTTTCCAATTTTTTTGCAGAGATAAATACACATGCACCATTGCTTTGAGCCATCCAGGTTTTTTTCAGGTCATCGAGGCTTATATTTTCCCGGGTATCCGGACTCAAATCATCTTCTTCTTTTACCACATAACGAAATGCGTCAATTTTATTGAAGATGATGTATACCGGTTTATGCCTGGCATCAATTTCCAGGAGGGTCTGGTTTACAATTTCAATTTGCTCTTCAAAATTTGGATGGGAAATATCCACCACATGCAAAAGTATATCCGATTCCCTGACCTCATCCAGGGTTGATTTGAATGATTCAACCAGGGTATGGGGTAGCTTCCGGATAAATCCGACTGTATCGGACAGCAGAAAGGGCAGGTTTCCGATCACTACCTTCCTGACGGTAGTATCAAGGGTGGCGAACAGCTTATTTTCGGCGAAAATATCTGATTTGCTTACCACATTCATCAGGGTGGATTTCCCAACATTGGTATAACCAACCAGAGCCACCCTGACCAGTTTGCCCCTGTTCTTTCGCTGAACGGATTTCTGTTTGTCGATCCGTTTCAGGTCCTCCTTCAATTTGGCAATCTTATCACGGATAATCCGGCGGTCTGTCTCAATCTCTGTCTCTCCTGGTCCCCTGAGCCCAATCCCTCCCCGCTGCCGTTCCAGGTGGGTCCACATCCTTGTTAATCGTGGCAACAGATACTCGTACTGTGCCAGTTCAACCTGCGTCTTGGCATGGGCTGATTGTGCCCTCCTGGCAAAGATATCAAGGATAAGGTTGGTACGGTCAAGGATGCGGCATTTCAATTCACGCTCGATATTCCTGAGCTGAGAGGGGGTTAATTCATCGTCGAAAATGACCAGGTCAGTGTCATTCTTAAATACATGCTCCTTGATCTCCAGAAGCTTACCGCTGCCAACGAAAGTCCGGGGATTTGGATAATCCAGCTTCTGCACGAAGATTTTTTCCGGTATTGCACCTGCCGTCTCTGTGAGAAATGCAAGTTCCTGCAGGTATTCATTAACCGTACCGGCATCCTGGTACTGATCAATGATGCCAATCAAGATGGCAGTTTCAGCCTTTGGTGTAGTTATAATGGGTTCTGGCATGGCCAAAAAAACACGCAAAACCAATGTGATTTTGCGTGGTATATGTTTCTAGCCACAAAGATAGTAATATCAGCCGGATCCTTGATAAATCCCTAATAGATAAACTGCCTGTTCCTGTAAATACTCTGTCTGATGGCAGGTTTTAACGTTTCGGTACAATTGAATATCATTTCGAAATCGGTTGGAAAAGGAAGGGCTTCCCGTTCAATCATATTTAATGCCTCTTCATCCAATGCGTCAATGTCTCCTACAGCCCTGGCAGATGCATGATCGAATATGTGTTCCGCTCCGATGGGTTCCTTCCTGATCAATTTCTTGGGATTATTCGATTGGATTTCGACGTTCCCATCAATTCTAACCGATTTGAACTGGTGGGTCTCAATCATGGTACATTGCAGCGTTTTGTATTTGGGTAATTTAATATCATTCCCGGCAGTATCTTTCATCACGTTCCCGCTTGCATCCAGGACATATTCAAATCCATCCTCTACTTTCTTTTTGAAAAGCTCGTCCTTTTCTTTCACCTCATCCGGGGAAACCGTAATCATCTCCAGGTTCACAAACACGGTATAATCATAAGCGATATCTTCATTCAGGTGCTTAAAATGGTATTCTACCCAATCACTTTCTAAATTCCTGGTATCAAATTCCAGCAGGTCCTGTTCAAATACAGGGTCCAGTTTTAGATGGGTAAGATTATTTACCCTCACAAGAACCCTGCTGATCCCTTTAAACCTTGCCTCATCAATAAGGGCATTTAGTTCCGGATACAGGCCACCCGAGTACTCCTGGGCCTTTGACATTTCAATAAAAGCTTGCCGGTAAGCATCTTTGGTTCCGGTTTTCATTAATTCCTGTCCACTGCCATAATAATATTCCGCAGCAGTCCGCTTGGCACTTATGATCTGTGAATCATAATCAACATATTCGTAATTGACCTGCTGTCCGGCAACATTCAAAGGAAGGACCGTCCGGACGAGGGACTGCCGGTTTTTGAGCCGGGAATAAATGGCAAAAACTTCTTCGTAATTATTGGGATTGTTTTCTCTTTCAAGAAACCTGACCCTTTCCTGATTCTGCTCATTGGCAAGGCGGTATGCCCGGTCAAGGATCTCTGCATCCTTCGGACTATCAGGTTTTTTGCGTAACTGCTTCACGGACTTGTTGATGGCCGCATCATAATTCCCCTGTTGCATCATCTTCTTTGAAGATCCACAGGATGAAAGTATTATGGCAGTAATCAGAAGGTAAATGATTCTTTTCATATGGCAGCTTATTATGGTCTATTTAAATATATAAAAAATGAAACTTTGATTCAAATAAGATACTAACAACCATAAATTATGCCATTATATACGTGATCTTTCGGATTTGGATACAAAAAAACCCTGGCGATAAAATCACCAGGGTCTTCAGTATATATTTTATTTCTTATTGTAGAACGAAATTTATAGGGAAAGTAAACTGGACCTTTACGGCTTTTCCCCTTTGCTTTCCAGGTGCCCATTTGGGAGATGATTTGACCACCCTGACGGCTTCCTTATCCAGGGCTGGATCTACTCCCCTTACAATTACGGCGTCTACAACCAGTCCTTTTGAATTAACAGCAAACTGAACATAAACTTTACCACTGATACCGTTTTCAGCAGCAATTTCTGGATATCTCAGATTCTTCGCGATCCATGTCCTGAACCCTTCCTGGCCTTTACCCCGGAAACTGGGCATATCTTCAACGATAAAGAAAACTTCCTCTTCTGCTACTTCTTCCTCTTCCTCGTATGTCATGATTTCGATCTCCATGTTCTGATCGGATTCAGCATCTTCGATGATCAGTTCATCTTCGATTTCGACATCATCTTGTACAATATTAAGTACATCAGCTACTTTTGGTGGGGGTGGCGGAGGGGGTGGTTTTACATCCTGTTGCCTGGTGATGGGAATAATTTCTTCTTCCAGGTCCATATCTGCCAGTTCTCCAAGTGTACTTTCCATGTTTGGCCTGCTGCTCCATTCAAAGGCAGCAAGGATAATTCCAAGTACGACTACCAGACCGATCTGGAGAAAAATGCCTTTTTTATTCTCCAGGTCTGCTTTTTTTGATTTTTTAAGTTCCATGTCCAGAATTATTTGAGCGCATAAATTTAAAGAAATATCTTATCAAATTCAATAGGTATAATCTATTTTAGAGAAAGTCTATCCGACCTGTCTCATTTACAATATTTTACGCAAAAATCTTGCCAGAAATACAATTTCAGAGGATATTTTCGTCCCTTGGATATACTATAATTAGCTTTTTACTTCTTCCTCTCCATTGGAATACCTGGCAAACCTCCCCCGTTTGCGCTCGTGAACCTGGTCAGGCCTGGGCCAGGGCCATCCCCCAAATTCAGTTTCCCGATAATCATCAATCGCTTGTTGGATCTCTGACTGAGTGTTCATTACAAACGGACCATATTGAACCACAGGTTCATTTATGGGCCGCCCCTGAAGTAAAAAAAGATAGCTTTCACCAGCGCCGTTTTTAAGAAGTACTTCTTTTTCTGACCGCAGATCGACAGCTTTGTATGAAGATACTTCTTCACCGGCCACTTGTATGGTCGACCCTTTATGAAAATATAATGAACGCACAGCCTCCTCTGATGCAGGTGGAAGCTTCCATTCTCCACCAGCTTCCATTTTTATGAGCCATATGGCGATCTCATTCTCAACATTGGCCGCCCATGAATCGGGTGCCGGTTGAGGAGCCTGCATCCCCTGGACTGAACCTGCCACAATGATCACTTCCGTTGATTTTCCTTCGTCATCATTTAAGGTCAGTCTGGGTATATCTTCCTTCCAAAGCATTTTGTAATGAGGCTTTACAAACTTATTCTCAGCTGGAAGGTTTAGCCATATTTGAAATAACTCCAGGGGATTCTCTTTATCCTCATTCAGCAGGGGAAACATTTCCGCATGCTGCATGCCTGCACCGGCAGTCATCCACTGCACATCTCCATGTCCATACCGGCCGCAGGAATCCATTGAATCGGCATGATCAACCAGTCCCTCTAATACAATGGTGACCGTCTCAAATCCACGATGGGGGTGTACCGGGAAACCGGGGATCTTCATACCGTGATACATCCGCCAGCCATCTTTCAGGACAAAATCATTGCCCAATTTTCTCCCATCCAGTGAAGCATCCGGACCCATTTCTGCATTCCCCCGTGGATAGGTATCTACATGATGTACACAAAACAGGAAAGGATTATTCGTTTCCCATTGGAAACCAAGCTCTCTAATGTTGATAATAGCTGTATGATTCATGGTAGCAGGTATGGATAATCACAGCTTTTAACCTTTAAAGATAATCCTTTTGAAACTAGGGCAGTAAGACATAATTGCTTTTGATACCAAACCTGCCAAAAACATAAATAAATGTGAGATCCTTTCAGGAAAATATTTTACCTTGATGATCAGCTAAGCTTAAGTCTGTACCAAAAACCAATAACCATGAATCAAAAATCATCAAGTTTCACCCGCCGAGAATTTATCGGAACCTCTGCTATGGCTACCGGAGCATTTGCTTTCACGCCAGCAGGTATTTCTTCTTATTTCTTCGGACCTGAAAAAATAATCCATAATCCTGCCCTTACCACATTATCCGTAAAGTTTGTCCAGACAGGAGTGATCCACGAGGAAACATTTGAAGGTTCCTGCCGGACCGGCAAGCTGGAAAACCTGACCATGGAGGCTGAAACCAAATATTTCCAATCAGCCATGGAAAATCTCAAACAACAGGTAAATGATCACTCCTTCCTTCCTGGAATAAATGTCCTCCAGCCGGAAGGTGCTTTCCTCTGGGTGGAAAGAGGCAATCCTGAAATCATGCTGAAAGATGAGGAACTTGAAAAACTCAGGGAAGATGATAAGCAGACCGACGTGTATGTGGTAACAGGTGGTTTGCCACAGTTTACCTGTCTCAGGATAGCCGAAACATTTAAGAAACCCGTGATCATGGCAAATGTTCCGGGATGGGGACTTGATACACCTGCGGGACTGAGAGCACTGGGCCATGAAAGTTTCTATGTTCAGAATATGGAACAGCTTGGAAGCCTGCTTATGACCTTTAAGGCCAGAAAAGGGATCCGGGAGACCAGGTTCCTTAATGTTACCAATTTTGATGAAGTCCCTAAAGGTGTCATCAGTTCTATAAGTGATTTTGATTTTCTAAAAGAGCAGTACGGTTTAGGGTACAAAACAGTGGATTACAAGGAATTCTTCGGTGAGATGGATCAGCTATCAAAAGATAAGGACATCCGAAGGAAAGCTGAACAACTGGCAGGAGAATTAGTCAGTGGGGCATCGGGCATCAATATGTCGGAAGAGGATGTCGCCAACAATTTTCATTTTTATTTGACAGTACTGCATTTCCTGGGTAAATACGATTGCAATGCCTTTGGTATTGAGTGTTTTGAATTATGCAGCTCAATGCAGCCCTGGAATCGCAGGTTCACACCCTGTATGACACATTCCTTGTTAAAAAATGCAGGCTTCCCTTCCACCTGTGAAAAGGATGTAAATGCGCTGCTGGCCATGGCTGTGATGATGTATATTTCACAAAAGCCGGCTTATATGGGGAATCCGGACTTCGACCTGGAAACCAATATTATTGAGCTTCATCATTCTGATTCCCCGACAAAAATGCAGGGATTTGACCAGCCTGATGATTATTACGAGATTAAAAGTTTTACCGAGTCGGGATTTGGAGCCACCCTTCGTTATGATTATGAAAAGGAAAAAGGCCAGCGAGTAACACTTGCCCGTTTTGATCCGACAGGCAAGAAATTACTTGTTATTCCTGGAGAGATATCAGGCGGAGGCGGAATGGAAGGCTATGGTTGTTCACAAACGGTAAGTTTCAAGGTCAGTGATTGCAAGGAAATCATGCGGAAAATGCAGGATTATGGCCATCACCTTGCCATGGTCTATGAAGACTGGACAGATCAGATCAGGGACCTGTCAGTAATGATGGGATTCGAGGTAACAGTGGTCTGAAGGTTAATTTTTATATAGTTTCCGAATTTTTCTTTTTAAACCACCCTTTCATCTTATCCCTGATAATCAGGACCACTTCTTTGCCCAGAAATACCAGTGAACCATAAAACAGTACCTCTCCAGTCAAAAATACACCCAAAATAAGTCCGCCTATTTTTGATGCATTTAATCCTAACAATCCTCCAATTGCTCCTCCAATAAAGGGTGAGCCGACAATAAGTACATAACTTATGATCTGTACCACAAGCATGGCCTTTTTAAATGGCGTATTGACAAGGTTCTTTAATGTCCGTGTCCGTGTCTTTTGTTCTGTACCATTTTCCATTTCAGCCATGACCTGGATACATTAACCAATGTGAAAGAATATCAATACAACATTACAAAAAAAAACGCCCTAATGGACGCTTGGTGGAGGCAAGGAAACAATTATCGAACCACCTGGATGAAGATCTACAGATGTTGATAATCTTTGATCAGGAAATTTCCAGCCAGAAAAGTTGAGGTATTTCAATTACCTTTTGAAGCCGATCTTATTATGGTGTTGTTGATCTGTTTTTAGCTTTTTTCCCTGTTCAAGTTCTTTTATATATTCAAAAATCAGCAGGATATTATTGTCGTGCTCAGCTATTTTCTTCTGCATTTGTTCTATCTGTAATAATATATCCTTGTGGGCCAATAGTAGCTCTCGTATCTTTGTAAAGATCCTTATAATCTGAATGTTTACCTTTATTGCCCGGTCGCTATTCAATACGCTTGATAGCATTAAAACTCCATGTTCCGTAAAACAAAAGGGAGGATAACGTAATCCCATCTTATCTGTAATGGAGGTCACAAATTGTGACCTCCAATCATGAAGTTCTCCTAGTGACATCTCGAACATAAAATCTGAAGGAAAACGATTAATATTGCGTCTTACAGTCTGTTTTAAAACCTTTGTTTCAATTCCATACAATTCTGCTAAGTCTCTGTCTAACATTACTTTTTTATCTCTGATAAGGTAAATCTTGCTCATGATTACCTCATCTGGAATTGATATTCTTAATTTATTTTCGGCCATAGGACACACTTTTTACTAGAACAAATCCGTACTTTATTCAGACTAAAATCCGCAAGTAAATTTGTTGCTATAATCCTTAATGAGGAAATCTAGATTTTATCGTTCCAGGATATTGTTAATTTGATCTTCTCATTTGGCCGGTCATTTTGGATTCCATATTAATCTTCATGCTTTACAGGTGGGCAAACAAAAAAACCGCCTCATTCAAAGAATGAAGCGGAAGAGTTATTGTGGAGGCAAGGAAACAATTATCGAACCACCTGGAAGAGGATATTCAATTACTTATAAATTTTGAATTAAATCTCAAATTCGGTTAAAGACTGTAGATTCCAGACACCGAGAACCAACTTTCCCAGATTTATATGGGCATATCATTCCGGAATGAACTGATCATATTACGGAACATTTCTAAAACTATTATTTATGTTCTTATCAATTTTACTGGTCTTGGAAAATGATAGTTAAACGGGGGAAGGAGAAACAAAATACACAGACTGAATCAAAGACTAAGCCCCAGGAGTGATTGTGAAATTGATGCT
Organism: Bacteroides sp.; assembly: GCA_030640625.1. Lineage (GTDB taxonomy): Bacteria > Bacteroidota > Bacteroidia > Bacteroidales > SM23-62 > SM23-62. The sequence continues at coordinate 2,926 of DAOWJB010000309.1, read as the reverse complement.
TTGTATTCCAGCTTTATTAATAATGAAAGGTAAATTCGGGAGCTAAACAGAGAACCAGAAATTAAGCTTCACCATGAACACATGGTTACCTTTAATACCGAATAGATCACCAGTAATATCTCTTACCGGGTTATAGATGGATACCCATTCGGAACGGTCATGTGACCAAACCACATATAAGGTGGAACCCAGTTTATACTCCCACCGGAATACAAGGTTTGATCTGAACTGCATGAAACTGAAATCGGGATTATCAAACTGCAAAGATTCCGAGTTCCTATCAAAAGAATAACTATCCTCCACTTCATCATAGGTGAGATCCAGGGTTTCCCAACGCTCACTTGTCTTTTTTGAAGATGCCTGATCTATCCGTCTGAAAGAATCATATTTCCCAACAGCATAATAGGGACTACCATAATACTGGAGAGATAGCTCAGGAGTTAAAAATAATTCCCACCTGAAGGTCAGGGACATGATATGGTGGTCGATATTCCCAACAATATATTCATCGGTTGTATTCCCTGAAATGGTGGTTACGTATTGCTGGTGGTACTGCCGTTGATTGATTTGTACCAAACCATTAATTTGTATTCTTTTGATGGGAAGCAATGTAACACTAAGAAGCAGAAGATCCTCATTGGAATGCTCCATACCAAAAGCCCTATGTTGATATCCAATACTGGCATAAAGATTTTTTGCAGTATTGGTTCCAACAGACAATCCCATCTGGTAAACCCCATCATTCCGCAGGGCCGGTCCACCCCTTAATTCCCTGATATCCAGATATGAAAAGTCATGCTTTAGATTTATGTCAAACCTCCACAAATTGTTATTTCTGACCTGTAGAGATACACCAACCTGATTGCCCGTATTCTCACCTCCAAAACTCCATAGTGCCTCCTGGTAAACCTGCAGAAAATAATCTCTGATCCACTTCCCCGGTTCATTCATATTATACGAAATCTCCAATCGCTGTCCTACAAAATCCGACTGCCTGATATATCCCATATCGTTCAGGCTGAGACCAGGGCTTCGGTATTGTCCCTGAAAGTAAAAATTCCATTTCCCCCCTTTCTTTCCGGCTCTGATAAGACCTCCGTGACCCGATAAATGCTCCCTTAGACTGTCCACTACAAGATACTCTGCATCGGGCCGTTGAAACCGGTGATTGTGCGCCAGTTGCTTTTTAAGTATGGCCTCCGGGGAACCATTCAGTTGACTTGCTATGGTTTTAATTTCGAGGTAATAATTCCTGTTCTTCCAGTGATGAAGCAAATCAAGGCCTCCACTGATGGCATTAGAAGGAAGAAGCTGACTGCTAACTGAATCTGAAGAGATCCTGTTCACCAGGCTGAAAACCCCTCCCACAATGGTATTTCCATTTTTAAAATCTCTTTTTAGTCGTGATGCCATATAATTACTCATGGGGGAAACCTCTATTTCTTTTTCCAGACCTGTTTCATCAGTCGCCTTGCCAAATTCCCGAGCTGTTAATCCATTTACCAATCCAATAGATAATCCATTCTTGCTTTTGCCAGTTAGTTTTGCAGCACCCAGAATTGTGGTTCGGTTGGGAATTTCCGAAATCTCCCATGAATCATAGGTTCCAAGAAAAGAAGGTGCACTACCAATCCTTCTGGAATAGTAGGGAATATCTCCATCCATTTCAAAATCAAATACATCATTTCCCTCCAGGAAAAACGGTCTTTTCTCCTCAAAGAAGGTTTCAAAAGAGGTGAGGTTTAATACCGACGGATCAGCTTCCACCTGTCCAAAATCGGGATTCACCGAGAGATCCAAAGTGTACTCACTGCTGATCCCCACTTTGGCATCAAGACCCCCGTTGAAATCAAATGGATCTATGTTCTCATTTGCCTGAAACCTGGCCAGCGAACTCAGGGCATAGGGCAGGAACTCCACCTGCCGTGAACTTCTGATATTCTTTACTCCTTTCAATTCACCAAAAAGATATACCATGGCAGGAGCTTCACGGGGGATATACTGCCAATTATCCGCCTCGGATTTCCTGGAAATCACTCTGTAGACATGCAATCCCCATACATGCTCATCCCGGTTGGCGTATCTTAACTGACTGAAAGGCAATTTCATCTCCGCAATCCATGCGGTATCATTCCTGGATGTGGCTCCATCCCAAACTGCATTCCAGTTAAAATCAAAGTGATAATCACCCAGGTGTTTAAGATCCATTTTCTGACCGGCTGCAGTCATACTGAATTCAAATGCAGTTCTTTTGTCGTAGTAACTATCCAGGGCGATTCCTGACATATCACCGCTGCGTGAATCCCGCCTGCCCAATATATCTCGGATCTTATCCGGTTCACTATCCTGGGAAATAATGGCCACATACAGATTAGACCGGTCATACAATACTTTTACGAAAGTCTTCTCGCTCGCCTCTTTTCCACCAAATGGAAATTGTTGCGTGAAATCACCCTGCCATTTGCCGACGGTCCATATTTCGTCATCCAGCAATCCGTCGATTTTGGGCATTGTATGGTGTCCAATGTTTTCTGATTGATAAACCCGCTTGTTATTCTGCAGAGAATCAATATTCTGGGATGCAAGATCCTGCATAAATATCACCAGGAGTAAAAATAGGAGAAGGATTGGGGTCTTATTCATTGCCGACACCATTCAAATTAGGATAAAAGTAATATAGATTGGATTACATAACTATATTTAATTCATCTAATGTTATCTTCTTAACCGGGGACTCGGGCATCTTTGTGGACATCGATTGGAAAAACTGGTGAAAGTGATCACCTCAGTCCGGAGTAAACTGTTCTTCGTCAATTTTGGGGAAAATTTAAGCCATTGAATGGAGACTTAAATATCTGATATACAGGCAAATAAATTGATTGTTTCTTACTTTTATAAGTTGCGTTTTTATCAGTGGAGATAAGGG
>DAOWJB010000253.1 GCA_030640625.1 Bacteroides sp. | reverse complement strand
GGAAATCAAGGGAATGTACTGGCAATACTGGGTGGTCCTGTTCAGCGCCTGGGTCTCATCCAACCTGATGGGACTTGTTATATCCGACAGTTTCAAAACCGTAGTAACGATATATATCCTGATCCCTTTCCTGGTCATACCACAAATTTTATTGAGCGGGGTTATTGTGAAGTACGAGAAACTCAACCCCAGGATCTCCTCTCCTACCAGCATTCCCTGGTATGGTGAAATTATGACGGCCCGCTGGGCTTACGAAGCCCTTGCAACCTACCAGTTCATGAACAATGATTACCAGTCACAATTCTATATTTATGACAAAGTGATGAGCGATGCAGGATACCGCAAGGATTACTGGTACGTGGACCTGATGAATAAAGTCGAAAATATTGGACGAAACCTGCATGATCCTGCAAAAGCAGCAGACATAGCCCGTCACCTTAATATTCTCAGGGACGAAATCAGAGAAGAACTGAAATACAATACCCATATTACATTTGTCCATCTGGAAGACCTCTCCCATGAAAGCATCAGCGAAGATATACTGGGCTCATTGCGTAATTATCTGAACGAGATCAAAGCGTACAATATAAAATTGTACAATAAGGCCAATACCCGGAAGGATAAGCTGACCAGGGAACTTCAGAATTCCGAAGAAGAAAAGGAAGCATTCTACCAAACTAAACGGACACAGAACAATAAATCACTTGAAGAGTTTGTGACGAATTCCAATGTGGCGGACCGGATCATTCAATACAAGAACCGCTTATACCAGAAAATCTATCCCATCTATATGGATCCGAAGCATAAGCTGATCAAGGCACACTTTTATGCTCCCCGGAAACAGGTATTCGGAAACTATTTGAGTACCTACACTGTCAACATAGTAGTCATCTGGATGATGACGCTCATCTTTTACCTCATTCTCTACTTCAGGCTATTAAAGAAATTCCTCGACTTCTTCGACCACCTCAGCCAGCGCTTTAAGCGAGAGGGCTAAACTTATGTTTATGATATTGAAAAAGAAGCCATCTCAATGAATGGGCTTAGATGGGCTCGATATCTTTGGTGTGTTTGTTAGGGCGCCGCTATTCGACGATCTCGATCATTTTGAAGGGTACCCTGATGATGGATTCATAGTCCTCACCTGCCTCCAGCATATCCTCATCATCTTCTTCATAGTACCAGTTGATCACTACCTCATTCTTGGCTTTATGGATGGCTTCCAGTTTCTTGAATACATCCAGGATGCATTTGGAAGAGCTGGTATTGAAATATTCCAGCTGCACATTTACAGTTGTTTTATCCAGTGGGCTCTTTGAGTATTCCTCCAGCCAATCAACCAAGGGCCTATAAAATTCAATAGAATTCTCAGGAATTGAACGTCCTTTGATCTCAATTTTACCAGATCCTGCATCAAACTTAACTATTGGTGTCTTTGTTGTTCCTTCAATTGAAATTGGTTCCATTACTATAAAAGTATTATTAGTTAGTTTTCTTCGCTTATATATACATCCAGGTTAAAGAAATAATAATCATCCTGGAAATGCTGAAAAGTATACTCCAGTTTGTTTCCGGTTTTTCTTGCGATATCAACAAGCCCAAGTCCTCCTCCTCCTTTGGCTGAAAGTTTCTGATGATTCAGAATGAACTTGTACATATCTTTTAGCTCATCCCTGGACAGTGAGTTGATCTTATCGATCTTGTCCTTCAGGAATTTAATCTTCTCCGAACTGATAAAATTTCCTGTGGAAATCCGGTATACTTCATTCTCACGGGAAATAACCAGGATACCGAACTTTGATTCAAAGTCATCCTTTAATTTCTCAGGAAGTTCTTCGATGTGATGATAGAGGTTCTGAAGACTCTCAACCAGCACATTATATACCTTCTTTTTAATCTTGGCCTGTTCATCAACACCATCCATCTTATCCTCAATCTCTTCGAGTACGTTATTGATCAGGTCAGTGGTTATACTGCCCTTATAGGCAATCAGAACATCTCCGCCATTTAACTTGGAAAAATACTCATGAACATCAAAGCTCATCTACGGAATTCATTAAATATTCTCTAAAATAAAATAAAATAATAAAAATTAAATGCTCAGCAAATATATAAAAAAAAAGCACTTTCTGAAAAACAGGATTTCGAGTGGTTTACCAAACATTTAAAGCTTAAAATACGCTGATTAGTGCTTAAAGGTTTTAATTTACACAAAAAAAAATTCAAACCATATCATGATGAGGGATATTTTTCATTGAACCATCATAAAGATTGTATTGATGATATTTACATTTAATCGGACCATTATACAGGGTCAGTTTTCGGCTTGTTCTTAATCCTACAGATTTCATTGCACCCGGATTGCCACTGAAGATCCAGGCCTGATATCCGGCAAAGTTTTTTTTCAGGGTATCACCGATGCTTTTGTAAAGTTCCTGCAAATCAGCTTCCACCATTCTCTCTCCATAAGGCGGATTCATAATGATAACACCCTGCCTGGATGAAAGGTTCCATGATTCAAAGCTTGTCTTCACCAGGTCAACTTTTTCCAATAGGCCTGCCCTTGCCAGATTTTGCTGAGCGACCCTGATGGCCGGAAAAGCCAGGTCGCATGCCTTGATCTGAGCATCTTTGTATTCCTTAAGAAATCTTTCCTTCCGGACGGATTCAAACAGATCCGGTTCATAATCCTTCCATGTCTGAAACCCAAATCTGGTCCTGAAATACCCTCCGGGCAATCCCCTGGCCATAATCCCCGCCTCTATGGCCAGGGTTCCCGAACCACACATGGGATTGACAAACGGCAAACCGGGCTCCCATCCTGATAATTTGATCAGACCAGCGGCCAGGACTTCGTTCAGGGGTGCTATATAACCCTGGGTACGATAACCGCGTTTATGCAGGGATTCTCCCGAACTGTCAAGTGACACATTGCAGTGTGTATCACCCAGGTGTATATGGATCCGGACATCCGGATCCTTCAGGTCAACCGATGGCCTCTTTCCTGTCCGGTCCCTGAACCTGTCCACTATCCCGTCCTTTACCTTCTGGGATATGAAACCGGAGTGTTTATATCTGCCCGATACAAGCACCGTCTCAACTGCCAGCCGGCTGTCCTGATCCATGATCCTTTCCCATTCAATGGTTCGGATACCCTGGTAAATATCCTGCTCATTTTTTACCGGAAATGCCCGCAGGGGCTTCAGTACCCTGAGGGCGGTGTGCAGGTGGTAATTGGCCCGGTAAAGCATCTTTTTATCCCCGGAGAAGGATACTGCCCTGTTATGGGCCCTGACAGAACCGGCACCCAGGCTTATCAATTCATCCGCCAGCACTTCTTCCAGTCCATAAAGGCTTGTTGCTATAAAATCTTTCATGGTTTAATCGATATAAGAAGAATAATGTTTTCCGACAGCCATTTTTGCATTCTCGAAACGGGTTATCCCGGTACCCCTGATTACCTCATAGGCGGTCCCCAATTGTTCAATTTCCCTGACATAAGCCTCATAAAGATAGGCCCGCCTGGGATGCGGATTTTCGCGCAGGGGATCAGGGACCCATTCAATATCATAATAACACAATAAAAAAAGGTCGATTCCGGCATCGGCAAGGCTGCTGTCTATCCAGTCCGGAATCATCCCGTAGACCTCCCTGAACCAAACTTTTGTGATAATCAAAAAAGTGTCAAAAAACAGGATTGCTGAGTCCTTATCCTGGGATTGCCAAAACTGTTCAACCTGCACTCGTGCAATCTGCTCGACATCCTTAAAAGTATACGGACGGTTTAAAGAAGCCACATAATCCCTGGCATATTCCGGAATAAAATCGGCATGATAGGATTTTGCCAGAAATCGGCAAATCTCTGTTTTTCCTGTTGATTCAGGTCCTGTTAATACTACATTAAACATCCTGTTCCTGATTTTCAATCAAGCTTTTCTTCCACTGCCAATACCCGATCACAGCAATAATTGCATAGATCATATAAAGCAGAAAGGAAGGGTACAATCCCTTATAGAAATATAGTCCGGCTGCAACACTGTCAATCACAATCCATACCAGCCAGTGTTCCAATATCTTACGTGCAAGCATCCAGGTCGCAACTATACTTCCGGCGGTGGTGAATCCATCTCCCCATGCAATGTCAGAATCCGTGAAGGTTTTTAAACAGTATACGATCCCCAGCATAACAATGATCCCTGTAAAGCTTAAAAGCCAGGTCAACCGCCTGGTAAGCCGGCGAACCGGAAGCCTGCTCTTTTCGTCCCCGTTGACCCCTCCGCGGTACCAGTAAATCCAGCCATAAATACTTACCGCCAGGTAGTAGAACTGAAGTCCCATATCAGCATAGAACTTACTGTTAAGAAAAATAAAGATGAACAGGGCTGACGAAAGTATCCCGAAGGGCCAGAGCCAGATGATCTGCCTGACACTGAAATATAGATAAACGAGGCTGGTAATAACGCCGATGACCTCAACATAATTACCGCTGAACCAGCTGATAAATGATTCCAGGTTCAAAAATTCAGATTTTTACTTCTCCTACTGCAATAATGCCTGGTAAATATCCTGGCTTTCAAGAACTTCAAGGGCTTTCAACACAGAATGATTGGAAGTATTAAATACCTGGTAGAACTCACTGCTATTCCAGATATCCCTGGCAATAAAAGATTTGAGTACCAGTTTGATGTGTTCTTTAGATACATTGAAGTCTTCTTCGTTAAAGGCAAGATCTTCTTCGGAGGCATAGCTTGTCAGATCATCCAGTATCTTATCGTTTATGGTGAAATCATCCATGAACTCATCAAATGAAGGATATTTCTCAGCCAGTTCCCCGCGGTGATTATCCACAAAGGACAGGGTGAAGAAATTGATAATTCCCCTGTTTAACAGCCTGTTATAATATCTGGAGTTGAATGTTGTGTCGAGTGGCACAAAATAATCCGGCATGATCCCTCCTCCTCCATATACGGGACGCTGGCTTACCAGTGTCTGGTATTTCAATGATTCCGGAAATACAATGCTGTCGGAATGTAAAAGTTCACCCATATTATACCGGTTGATCAGGTCTTTTGAATATTCCTCGAAGCCATTGTCATATGGTTTCTGGATCAATCGTCCGGTAGGTGTATAATACCTGGCTATGGTGAGTCTTACCATGGAACTGTCGAGCAACAACATCGGATTCTGTACAAGCCCCTTACCGAAAGACCTCCTGCCAACTATGACGCCCCGGTCCCAATCCTGAACAGCCCCGGCAACAATTTCACTGGCGGATGCAGAGCCCTGGTCAATTATAACAACTACCCTTCCCTCCAGGAAGTTACCGCGAGATGAAGAATAGAATTTTCGTTTGGGATGGGAGTTCCCTTCGGTATATACGATTATTTTCTGGCCTGCCAGGAACTGGTCTGCCAGTTTGATGGCTACATCCATATATCCTCCGCCATTCCCTCCCAGATCCAGGATCAGATCCTGCATTCCCTGATCCTTCAGATCGGCCAGGGCAGTCTTGAACTCATCCATGGTGGTATAGGCAAACCTGTTCAGCTTGATATAACCGATGTCATCATTGATCATGTAGGAGGCATCCAGACTGAAAATGGGGATCTTGTCCCTGGTGATGGTAAAATCCAGCAACTCATTCACCGATCTCCGGCTTATTGTCACATTCACCCTGGTGCCCTTTTTACCTCTCAATTTTGCAAAAACATCAGAGTTTTTGATACCTACCCCTGCCACAGGCTGACCTTCAATTTTCACTATCCTGTCACCAGCTATAATGCCGACTTTTTCTGATGGGCCATTGGGAATGGGATTGATAACAAAAATTGTATCTTTTAAAATATTAAAACTGATTCCAATGCCTTCAAAATTGCCCTGCAATGGCTCTGATATGGCCTTCACCTCGTCCCTGGTCAGGTAGGTGGAATGTGGATCCAGGTTCTGCAGCATTTCAACGATTGCCTTCTCCACCAGTATTGATTTATTGACAGTGTCAACATAATATTTATCTATCCAGTTTAATACCTGGCTGAATTTTAAAGATTCATCACTAAATACCTGCCCCTTTACTCCAATCGAAAAAATCAATCCGATGAGAAGGGTAAACCCTATGACGCTAAGCCTTTTATTCATGCTTTTTCCTCCTGCTCTATGATAAGGATTCAAAGATATAAAAAATGATCAGTCTTTTAATACCTTGAATTGAAAGGTTACCCCCGTCAGTTCAGCAAGATCCTTGCCATTGTCGAGGAGGTGGAGATCTTCTTCTTCATAATACCAGGTAATCACGGTTTTGGGCTGAATATCAGTGATCATTTTCAACTTCTGAAGAATGAAGATCAGCATCCTGACGGAACCTGAATTGTAATAACTGAATTTGAAGCTCACCTTTGCAGGTGGGTATAATTGTCGGTTTTCAACCTGTCTGATGGATGCGAGGTATGCATCAAACCATTCCAATACCGGCATGTAGAATGCAAACAGGTCTTCCGGGAGGGATATCCCTTCAAATTCGAAAATACCCGATTGGGGATCCAGGAGGATTCTTGGAGTATGGTTTTTCTCAGGAATTTGCAGGATTTCCATAATTCATGGATTTTGCAGGCGAAAGATAAAAACAATCCCGGTAAAATTCAATATTCCGGGTAATTACCTTTTATTCCCATTCAATGGTTGCCGGTGGTTTTGAGCTAATATCATAGACCACCCGGTTAATACCCCGTACTTTGTTTATGATATCATTGGATACCCTTGCCAGGAAATCATATGGCAGTTTTGCCCAGTCCGCTGTCATGCCGTCGGTGGAAGTGACAGCCCTCAGGGCCACAGCCAGTTCATAGGTCCTTTCATCTCCCATTACACCCACAGACTGTACTGGTAGCAGGACAACGCCAGCCTGCCAGACTTCCTCATAGAGTCCGGTTTCCATCAGTCCACCAATAAAAATATCATCTGCCTCCTGGAGCATCCTCACCTTGTCTTCGGTGATATCTCCCAGTATCCTGACGGCCAGTCCCGGTCCCGGAAAAGGATGACGGTTCCGGATGATGGGATCGAGC
>DAOWJB010000192.1 GCA_030640625.1 Bacteroides sp. | reverse complement strand
TGGTCAGTGAATCCCGTCGTTGGTGAAACCAATGATGGCTGGCTCTCTGATATAAGGGGCAGGCATATCCGGGAGGAACACGTGATCAAAGCCATTCAAATCGCTGCCGGAGGCAGCATCGCAGAAGGCAATGTGGGCGCCGGGACCGGCACCAGATGTTTCGGTTATAAGGGAGGAATCGGTACATCTTCCCGGAAGATCCCGGAATCGCTTGGCGGGTATACCGTGGGAGTGCTGGTACAGACAAATTTTGGTGGCGTCCTGCAAATAAACGGGATCCCTGTAGGCAAAGAACTTAATAATTATCCCTTTAAGGATCATATTGATACGGATGCAGATGGTTCCTGCATGATGGTAGTCATCACAGATGCACCCCTTGATGCCCGGAATTTAAAACGGATGGCCAAACGAGGCATTATGGGACTGGCAAAAACCGGCGGAATTGCTTCGAACGGCAGCGGGGATTATGTAATTGCCTGTTCAACCGCAAAAGGAAACCTGATCCAGTATGCCGATACCTCCAGATTCTGTGGTAGCCATGTACTGCGGAACGATGCCATGACACCATTATTCATGGCAACAATTGAAGCCGTGGAAGAAGCCATTATCAATTCCCTTTTTGCGGCCAAAACCATGACAGGCAGGGACGGGCACGAAGCAAAGGCTATTCCCGTTGAAAGGATTCTGGAGCTAATGAACAAATAACATGAAGAGACAGGAGGTACCTTCAATTTACCTGCCAACAAGAAAGCAATGGCGTGAATGGTTACAGGATAACCATGATTCTGAAACCATTATCTGGCTGGTATACTATAAGAAACATACCGGAAAACCATCAATACCTTATAATGATGCGGTGGAAGAAGCATTGTGTTTTGGCTGGATCGACAGCACCATAAGGCGGATTGACGAGGAAAGGTATATGCAGCAATTCACTCCACGAAAAATGAAAAGCACATGGTCGGTTCCAAATGTCCTCCGTGTGGAGAAATTGATTAAACAGGGAAGGATGATGGCCAGAGGACTGGACCTGTACAATTATGCAAATGATCATAACCTGTTGCCTGCTCCTGCGAAGAAGAAAGAAACCGCTGTGCCTGATATACCCATATGGTTTGAGGAGGCCCTGGATGAAAATCCTGATGCAAAAAAACATTTTGACAGGCTGGCACCTTCTCATAAACGCAATTACCTCATGTGGATCCTGGATGCCAAAAGGGAAGAAACGAGATTACGCAGGGTTCGAGAAGCCCTGTATCTGTTATCAAGAGGCGAAAAGCTGGGGATGAAATAGTTAAGGTCGGGTAAACAGATCAAACCAGCCATCGCTTACCGGATTAACTGTTTGAAAGGTCAGTATTAAGTTTTAAAGTTTTTTACTAATTTCGGGGCGGAATCCACTAACTCCAAGCTATGGCAAACATTTCACATAACCCCAACGTACAGCAGAAATTTTGGAATTTCATGGCAACTCTTTTCTATATCGTCTGTCTCGTGGCACTCGGCTATGGTATTAAGAGATATGGAATCACCAGAGAAGATTTTGGTATCGGCGATATCGCCCTGATGTCCATTGCCACCTACCGGCTTACCAGGATCCTGGTTTTCGACAAGATTTTTAAACTCTTCCGGGACTTTCTGAAATCAAGGGAAAAGCTGCATGTATTTTATGTGATCAGGGAGATCATTACCTGTCCATGGTGCGCTGGTGTTTGGGTGGCCCTGATTGTCGTAGCCCTGTATTTCATGGTCCCATTTGGAGATATATTCATCATCCTGCTGACCATCTCCGGTATCGCATCCTTTATTGTAGTCTCGGTGAACTTCATAGGACTTTCCACTGAAGAAAAGCAGCATAAAGTAAAGGATCTGAAGGATGATTCAGATTATTCAAAACCCTGAAATTCGATCTTTTCAAGGCTTGAGTTCTGCCGGGGGACTTAAATCAGACGTTCACAGGTTATTAATTAATAGACCACCCCATTATACCAGATCTTGGTAGTGTTTACCCCTACATTAAATATGATGAGGTTCCGGATCATATCGATGTCATTCACCATCTCGTAAGATATGGTTACCGGTCTGCACCTGATAAAGGCCTTGATTCTGCGGTTAACGTCTATGTAAGCCACGGAGCGTTCAGATATTTTATAGACCTCGGGAATATACCGTTCAATCTCGTAAACACGGCCGTCGCACCAGGTTTTCAGAAATCCATTTTCCGCATATACCAGCATGCTGTCAGTCAGGTGATAAAAATCAGGTTCAAAGGTACTTATGGTGACCAGCTCACCATTCTCAAACACTTTGAAATCACCTTCCTGTGCTACATAGGCCATCATCTCATCACCCATTTGAAATGACCTGGGTGCAAAAGCCTCAAGGTCAAAATACTCACCCTTGTAAAAGACCATGAATGCATTGGTTACCAGGTTCATAAACCCGACAATATCCCTTCCGGCCTTATATACAGTTTCCTGGACATTATGATCAACAATGATCACTTCCCCCCTGTAGTAGATCTTAAACTTATTATCGAATGTCGTGATGTAAGCAAGGATGTTATCCCCTGCCTCATATGACCTGATCGGCCATTGCATCAAACCATCCTCAATGGTACGGATCATACCGTTATGGTATACATTCAGTTTTTGTTGTACTTCATCGTAAAAAGCGATCAGGCTGTCCGCCACGATATAGCCGTTGGTGTTGCTACACAGAGTTTTAACATCACCATCATCAAATACCTTGAGAATACTGTACATGGAATATCCCATAAGGTAATCTGTAACATGGTATTCTGTCGGGGGAACTCTTTCCAGTAAACGCGCCGAACCATTGTAATATACCTTCAGGTCGCGCCCATAATTAACATATCCCATACAATTCCCTCCCACCTGGAAAGAGGTGATTTTATAACTTTCCAGTTGTTTGGTTTCCCCGCGGTCAAAAATGAAAAACCTGTCCATGTAATCAAGATAAGCGGCCAGATGCTGGGCAGACAGTGTCCCGGCGAACATTAATAAAGCTATGAAGGGAAAGAACAGACGTTTCATGGGTGGTGATTTTGTATGATAAATATATGGATAAACTACCAATGCAACGCTTGGGTGAGCAAATTAGTCTAAACTAACATCAATACTAGTATAGTTTTTTATATTTTTAGGCATTCTGTCGACCACTGTTTATGTCTCCAAAGAAAAAACATCCATCGCTGCCTCCTGATGTGATCCAATCGTACCTGGATCTCACACAGGAGAGTATCGCCCTGTTCAACCTGGAAGGGATTGCTGAATATTGCAATCCTGCTCATGAGAAGATGTTTGGCTACCCTGCTGATGAAATAATTGGACTGGCCTATCAGGACTTGCCATTCCTTTTCCCGGAATTTGCTAAGGCAGCAGGCCGTCTGCTGGAAAAAATCAAATCAGAGAGAACATTGGAAGCCATTGAAATTCAGGTAAAAAGAAAAGATAACACAAATATCTGGGTTGAGGTAATGGTTACTCTTCTCAAAAAAGAAAATAAACCTTTCGCCATCCAAACCGTGACAAGGGACATCACCGAACGCATCGAAGCTGAACAGAATGTCCTTAAAGGCGCAAAGAATATCAAGCAGCTATTTGATGGCCTCACGGATCCATTGCTGATACATCTTATTCCGGATAAGGGGCCGGGAAAGATCCTGGAATGCAATAAGAGTGCCTGTGAATTCTCAGGTTTTTCAAGGGATGAATTACTTAGCATGAGTATCACCGATTTCAGTCTCCCTGGTGAGTCGGGACTGGATGAGGGAATTGTTGGGAAACTGATGAGCGGAAAACCCGCTCTTTTTGAACAATATGTCAAATGTAAGGATGGTACTCTGAAACCAGCGGAGGTCCACAATAAGGTAATTGATTACAACGGGACCAAGGTCATCCTGGCCGTTGTAAGGGATATCAGCCAGCGGAAAGCCGAGCAGGAAGAAATAAAGATGCACCTGATGTTTGAGAAGATCGTTTCAAAGATCAGCAGCAGTTTTTTAAATATGCCTGATGATCAGATCGATAAGGGGATAGAAAATACTTTGCAGGAAGTGAGTGAATTTATCGGGGCCAAGAGGGGTGCCTTGTATATGATCACTGACCGCGGCCGGTCATTATCCATTTCACATGAATGGAGTTATGATCCATCGTTTTCCCAGAAAGAGACGGTGCAGAACATACCGGTTACCATGTTCAGCCACAGTGCTTCCATCCTTCAGAAACTGGAGGATGTCATCATCAGTACTCCGGATGATCTGCCTGCGGGTGCATCAGGTGAAAAAAAGTGGTTTGAGGCTTATGGATTTCATGCCCTGTTCTTTGTTCCCATTATTTCTGATAATTCACTGGTGGGTACCCTGGGATTTTCCGGGGAACCGCAAAAGGATCATTCCTGGCCCACACAATATGTAAACCTGCTCAGGTATATCGCAACAGTTCTTTACAATGCCATTTCCCGGAAGGAGATGTACCAGAAACAGCGGCTGACCCAATTTACACTCAACAATTACTCCGATTGTGTATACTGGTTGGCACC
>DAOWJB010000145.1 GCA_030640625.1 Bacteroides sp. | reverse complement strand
TGAATTCACCGAAACCCTTAATTCTGGAAAGGGAATGGTCAATAAAATGCTCGTTGATTCGGCTTTCGCAGACAGCCTCGATGTGGCCTTGTATAACCTGAATCAAACTCTCAGAGAGCTCCGGGAAGCTTCTGATGCCATCCAATACAGCGGTATGGTCAGGGCCTTCTCAAGAAAAGCCAGGAAGGAGGAAGAGAAGGCCAGAAAGGAGGAGCAGCTGGAAGAGCAATAACCCTGAATCAACAGCCCTGGATAATACTCAAAACCAACTCAGCTCAATCTTCTTTCTCTATGGCTGAAATGCGGCCATCATAACTGATCTGGCTTCGTAGATTACTTGTGATACCGAGAGTGCTGGTACCATTCCCTGTAATCGTATAATAGCAATTGTACCGGTCTCTTCCACTTTTAACCGAAAATGTCAGGTTGATCTTGCTTTTATCCTCATAGACAGTGAGGTTAACTCCCTCCATTGTACCATGAAATTCGATACCTCCTGATTCCGTACCATAGGCCACACCACTGTGGCCCCTTCCAAAAAAAGGAAGGTCTGCCCTGGCTGAATCATTCGAGATCTCAACAAATAAATTTTGACCGGACAGGTCTATGGAACGGCCCCTGGAAGGAAGGGCTCTGATGGCATCGAAACGGAAACTACCTGATTCAACCAGCTCCCTGGTTTTTGAAAATTCTTCAGCTGCCTTTTGCTGACGTTGCTCTTTTTTTGTCTGTGCATGAAGGGGCATTGCTATCAGGCAAGCAATTGACAGTAATAAAATGCTGGTTTTCACATGCTTGATTTTTATGATTTACGATTTTTACAAAGCCTCATATTTAAAATAATACTTTTGAAATCCCCCGAAACTGAAATCCCATTTTATTGATGTCAGGTTGTGGTTCAGATCATATTCAAATTGAAGCTCTGCATCAAAGCCATCCTGTCCGGTAAACTTACCGGCTTTTAAAAGGCCAGTTTCATCATAATCAAATTCAAGTTTGCCATTCAACCAATTATCGAAATTATTCAATTCTCCATGCACAAGCAAACCATTATCGTCATAACGATAGGTTTCCGCTCCGCTTCCTCCGTCAGATCGCTCATTTGTTCTGACCAGGAGTTTCCGGTCAATGCTGTACCAGTAATGAAAATTGGCGGTTATCCCATCATGGTATTCCCGCAGGGATGAGCGTAATAAACCGGTTGAGTCGTATACGTATGTAGTCCGGGTAGTCAATCCATCAGAACGGATAAACTCTTTCATGCCCAGCCTGCCATCATCGTCATATTCATAATATGATGGACCTCCTGTCTCAGCATTATAGGTGTAATTTTCCTCCTGCACCCTGAACCATTTGCTTTCCCTGATAAATACATTTGATGAGGTGAATGTTTGGGTTGCTTCCTGTTGATATTCATAAATGAAGGTCTGCGTCCACTGTCCATTGAAATCCCAGTACTCGCCCATAAGATTTCCGAAATAATCGTAACTGTATTCGACATACCCGATAGAATCCTGCTCCCGGTATATGATTGCACCCGTTTTACTACCTTCACCATCATAACTAAATATCAGGTCTCCATGGAACCAGCCATTTAATCCCTGGCATCTGGCCGCTGTGCTCTGTCCCTTGTCATCGTACTCATAGCGTGTATTTCCTGTTACGCCATCCGACCTGGAAAAATCCTGTCCAACCAACATACCAGCCGTATCATAGTAAAAATTTTGATCTGAGGTAAGACCATCACTGAACTCGCGATATTTCTTGATTTGATTCCCGAGTGAATCATACTCATGGTAATTAATGGAACTCC
Source organism: Bacteroides sp. (assembly GCA_030640625.1). Taxonomy (GTDB): domain Bacteria; phylum Bacteroidota; class Bacteroidia; order Bacteroidales; family SM23-62; genus SM23-62. The sequence goes on along the minus strand of DAOWJB010000145.1, from coordinate 23,404 downwards.
TAGAACTATCTTCCAGCTGCCAGTGAGCCATGTAGTTTTGTCCCCTGATATCATAATAATAAGTAGTGATAGCCACTTCCCCGGTGGAATTCTCATAATAAAGTTTTACGGGACGGAATTCTGGATCTTGACTTTCTTTGGGGTCCTGTTCCCCGGACTGGCAGGAAAAAAGAAATACCATCATATGAGTTAATAAGGCCCAGGTAAGCAGAGAGGAGAATTTACTTCTCATGGTATGGTATTATTTTGCTTGATGAGTTTTAAGGTATAGTCCAGCACAGCGTCATGGTTTCTGATCAACTCATCTATTGTCTGGCGTACTGTATTATCAGGCATAATGCCCTTGTTCAATGGAAAACCTGTTACGGCTGAGGCAAAAGGATGACTGCTTGTTGATCCCATCATACATGAAGAAACCGGTAACAGTATGTGAACCATGGCCAGACAGCCGGAAAGGGTCAACAACAAGTTTTTCATAGGGCTGATTTAGAAGATGTTGGGCTTGCTTCCTTAACAATAAAGATACAGAATTATTCGTTTCAAATGATAAGTCGTAAATTTGTTTAAAACCACAAACTGCCATGAAAATCCTAATGCTGCTGCTATCCATCAATGTTTTTTCTTTTAACCCCATGGATCTGAATAATACCAAAGATGTCTTCGAAACAGGAAATGGAGATCTGTCCATCACTTTTATTGGTCACGGAACCCTTATGTTCGAATACAATGACATGGTAATCCATATTGACCCGACCATGCGTGAAGCCGATTATGCCCAGCTGCCCGATGCAGACATGATACTGATCACCCACCACCATGGGGATCATCTGGACCCTACAGCGATCAAACACATCATTAAAAAAGATTGTCCCATTGTAATGACACAGTCCTGCCTTGACCAGCTTGAGGATTTTCAGGGGACTGTCGTCATGGAAAACGGCGAAAAGAAAACCGTAAAAGGCATCCCCATTGAGGCCATTCCTGCCTACAATATTGAACACAAGCGGTCAAATGGACAACCCTTCCATCCAAAAGGCATTGGGAATGCCTATGTTGTAAGCATTGGTGATCTTAAAGTTCTGATTGGGGGGGACACTGAAAACGTTCCGGAGATCAAGGCCCTGAAAGATATTGATATTGCCTTTCTGCCCATGAACCTGCCCTATACCATGACCCCTGAAATGGTTGCTGATGCAGCCAGGGCTATGCAGCCAAAAATACTGTATCCTTACCATTACGGTAAAACTGATCCGGCTGAGTTGGTAAATCTCCTCAAAGATGAAAAGAATATCGAAGTGAGGATCCGGGATTTACAATAGGGCCGAAATTGGAATCATTGAAGTCCCCGGAGCTGAATAATTTAAATATCACTTACTTTCACTGCGTGACCAGTTCAGGTAGTACCACAACGGCATGGTGGGGGTGTTAATACGCTAAAAAGGCAGAATTTTTTTCCAGGAGTAGTTTCAGTTTGAGAAGTCCTTGGCTGCGGATTTGTCTGACACGCTCTGATGACATATTGTATCTCATCGCGATCTCCTGGAGAGAATAAATAGGGCTATCACACAGACCAAATGACATGGATAATATCATTGCTTCCCTTTTGCTCAGTTTATTTAAAGCCCGGTTAATATTCGTAACGACGGATTCTTTCATGATATCCTCATCAGGTGAGGGTATATTTCCAGTCTGAACCAGGTCATAGAGATTGAACTCATCATTGCCTCCCTGGGAAAGTGGTTTGTCAAAAGAAATCTGCCGGGTTTTAATCTTGTTTGCAATCTTCACTTCATTGTCTGTCATCTCAAGGTACTCTGCAATTTCAGCATCCGTAGGTTCTCTTTCAAACTCCTGTTCAAGATAAGGAATGGCTTTGGAGATCTTATTAATCGAGGAAAGCCTGTTGAGTGGCAATCTTACAATCCGGGTTTGCTCTGAGATGGCCTGGATAATAGCCTGACGTATCCACCAAACAGCATAAGAAATAAATTTGAATCCCCGGGTTTCATCAAATTTTGTTGCAGCCTTCACCAGTCCTATGTTCCCCTCGTTGATTAAATCGGAAAATGATAAACCCTGATTCTGAAATTGTTTAGCTACAGAGATAACAAAACGTAAATTGGCGACAACTAGCTTTTCCAGAGCATCCTCATCGCCATTTCTGATGCGAATTGTTAGCTCAACTTCCTCTTCGGCTGTTATCATCGAATACTTGCCGATTTCCTGAAAATAACGAGTGACCGATTCATCGGTTCGCTGTGTTATATGCCTTGATATTTTCAGCTGCCGCATTGGCTTTTGCTTAATGGTCTATTTTGGCCTGTTGATATTCATCTATTAGTTCGGAAAAAACATTTTTGACTGTTGAAAATCTTATGAACCTTCCCGGCATTCGAGCTGGTAAAAGCAAAACCATCTGCCATAATGTTAACACCAGGTACGCCCAGGATTTGCTACAGCATATGCAAGTCCTGATAAAGAAATATCAATACTAAATGATTTCAAATGAAATAATTTAATCTATTGATTTTACATTAACGGCAAACAACCCTTTTTCACCCTCTTTGGTTTCAAATTCCACTTTCTGATCGGGTTGAAGTCCACCATATATACCTTGTAAACCAGTTCGGTGAACAAATATATCATCACCATTTTCCGATTCGATAAAGCCAAATCCTTTGACTTCATTGTACCATTTTACTTTTCCAGTTATCATAATTGCTTGTTATTATCTGTTAAAATTGTCTTTCCTGGGTTTTGCCTCATTTACTACCATATCTCTGTTTTCATATACGGTTCCATTCAGCTCTTTGATAGCAAGGTTTGCTTCTTCCTGGTTATCCATGGTGACAAAACCAAAGCCCTTGCTTCTTCCATTATATTTATCCATGATAATTCTTGAAGAATTGACCGTTCCGAACGATTCAAAAACTTCAACCAGGTCATTTTCATTTACCTCGTAACTGAGGTTTCCTACATAAATGTTCATTGTTTAATAAAATTAAATTGATAATTCATCAATAGCAGGTTATTTTGTCAATTTTGAAAGGCTCCTGAGTGTCCAGCCCATGAATTTTAGAGTGGACGAATCAGGAATACTCCAGTAAATAGGAGTATGGATCATTTAAACCTGTTATTAAAAGGTTATTAAAAAAAGGGGATTCAAAAAGGCGAGCATTGATGAACTAACTGGGAGAAGGAATTTAGTAAACAAAAGCGCAAATTCTCAAATCTCAAATTTCAGCGAAGGTAAGCTAATATTTCAACAGTTTAGTTATTGCTCTGCAATTTATTGCAAATAGGTGAAAAACTTATCAATCCCTGGCCCTCGATCCATGGTGCCCCGGCCTCTTTCAGTTTCTTCTCAAGTTGAGGAAGGATCACTTCAACGATTTCTGTTAAACTTTGCTTGATTTTTACCAGTTCCGATTTACCGATATCCAGGCTTTGCTTATGCATTTCTGTAGGTCCATAAGTCGTAGCTAAGCCATTCAAAGCAACATAGAGCCTCTGTCCCGGGGTTGGTGAACGGCTCTCTCCAATTTCATTCACAGAAGGGCTTCCGCTCATAAGGGAATAGAGGTCCTTGAGTTGTTCTCCTGCCTTGTGGATCCGGAATTCAAGTTCCTTCGCTTCCCTGTCCAGTTTCAGGATGGCTGCCTGCATGGCCTTTATCCGCTTAACACTTTTATCCAGTACCATTGAGGTAGCCAAGTAATCCTGCTGGAAAGCCTCAATTTCATTTTTGAATGCTATCCTCTCTTTGTCGGAAGCTCCTTCCAGGGCTCCGCTACGTAATGGTTTTACTTCAAAACTTTGCGGATCGGACAATTCAGTCAGCTCTCCGTCAACGACTTTTACAAGTCCAACTGTATATGCTCCAGGAGTAACCATCGGTCCCCGCGAAGATGCTTCCTCTCCCAGCTTTATTCCCATTTTGGATGCATACCGCAGGTTCCAGCTTACCCTGTGAATGCCCTTTGCAGTCTTTCCCTCGATGGTATTCACAAGATTCTCCTGAGAATCCTTAATGGTTAATCGGATTTCAGGTGCTTTCTGAAGTTTTTCTGCATCCAGTTGTACCCATCCGGGGAAGGGTATATCCTGGCCTTCCTTGTCCAGTTTCTTCTCTTTTTCCTGCCTGTCTGATTTCAGCGTTGGAATACTTTCCGGTAAATAGTAGGAAAAGACGGCACCATAGCGAGGATTTTCTGCTGCATAATGCGATGCTCCCTGACCTCCTGATATTGACCTCGGAACATACCACCAGGCATCTTTCACAGGAAACAGGGTTGCTTCATTTGAAAGGCCGTTGGCAGTTACTTCCCTCAGCGGGGAATAGTCATCCAGTATGAAAAATCCGCGCCCAAAGGATGCACAAACCAGGTCATTTTCCCTTCTTTGTATGGTCAGATCCCGGAAGGATATGGTAGGGACCCCACCCTTGAGTTTGATCCATGTGGGTCCACCGTCAGGGGTGAAATAAATACCAAACTCGGTAGCTGCAAACAGCAAATCCTTTTTTATATGATCCTGCACCAGCCGCCAGACCATAAGCTTCTCCGGAAGATTTCCGCTAATGGAGGTCCAGCTACGGCCTGCATCCGTACTTTTAAGAATGTAAGGTTTATAATCCCCGAATTTATGATTGTCAAGGGCTGCATAAACCGTTTGCGCATCAAAAAGATCGGTCCGGATATCGTTTACGAATGCTGTCGCGGGGATGTCCTTAATACTGCCGATCTCCAGTATCCGCCAATTCTCACCGCCGTCCTCGGTCACCTGGATGAGCCCATCATCGGTGCCGGCGTAGATCAGTCCCACCTGGAGGGGAGATTCCGCCAGAGAAGTGATCGTGTTGTACTCCGACATGGCCCCGATATCCCACGGATTATCCCAGCTCTGCTGCCTCCCCATAATGGGTAGAGACAGCCGTTCCTGGTTCCGGGTCAGGTCACCTGATATGGTCGTCCAGCTGTCACCGCGGTTATCGGATCGCCATACCCGGTGGGAAGCAAAGTATATGCTTGCCGGGTTATGTGGACTCACCAGCATTGGTGAATCCCAGTTAAACCGTTCGGGACCTTCTCCCTCACCGGGTTGAGGCATGATCAGGATCTGCTCGCCGGTAATCATGTCTATGCGGTGCAGTCCGCCTTGCTGGGTCTCCGCATACATAATGTCAGGATTCCCGGGTTCGGTTGCCGTCTGGTGCCCATCGGCACCCAGTATCTTGAACCAGTCGGCATTTCTGATGCCATGTACGTTATCGGTGCGTGAGGGTCCGCCATGTGAGCCATTGTCCTGGGTTCCCCCATAAATGAAATAAAATGGTTCACGATCATCCACGGCCAGTTTATAGTACTGGGTAACCGGCAGGTTCTCGATGAACCGCCAGGTTTCTGCCAGGTCATAGCTTTCGTAAATCCCCCCGTCAGTACCGATCAGCAGATAATCTGGATCATCTCCGCGAAAAGCCATTGCATGATTGTCAGAGTGTTTTTTGTCCTCCTTCAGGCGGCGGAATGTTTTTCCATGATCGTCCGAAACCTGGATGCGAACGTCCATCAGGTATATCCTCCCTGCTGTATGCGGTGAAGCATATAGTTCCTGGTAATAATGAGGACCGGTTGCCCCTGAAACTGTATTCGATTGTTTGACCCAGGTCGTACCGCGATCGGTGGACATAAATACGCCACCCGTTCTCCTGTCCAGTTCTATGGCTGCATAAACCACATCCGGATCCTGGGGTGATACGGCAAGGCCTATCTTTCCCAGGTTTGAGGTGGGAATGCCCTTCGTGAGTTTTTCCCAGGTTTCACCTCCGTCCTGACTGCGGTGTATACCCGATCCGGGACCTCCTCCAATATATGCGGCAATGTTTCGATGTCGCTGCCAGGTAGCAGCATACATCCAATCCGGATCCATGGGATCAAGTACAAGATCGGTAGCGCCGGTCCACTTATCATCCCCGAGGACCCTCTTCCAGTTCACTCCCCCATCCTTCGATTTGTAAATTCCCCTTTCTCCACCTTCTTTCCAAAGGGGACCCTGGGCAGCCACGTAGACAATATCTGAATTATCAGGGTGGATGATTATCCGGGCAATATGTTCGGATGATCCGAGTCCCATATTCTTCCAGCTTTTTCCTCCATCGGAGCTTTTATAAACCCCGTCACCGAAACCCACATGCCTTCCCCCGACATCCTCCCCGGTCCCAACCCAGACAGTATTCGGATTGCCCGGATCAATACTTACACAGCCTATAGAGTAAACTGATTGAGAATCAAAAACCGGGGTCCAGGTTACACCTGAATTAGTCGTTTTCCATACCCCTCCGGATCCCACGGCTACGTACCAGATATTTTCGTTTTCCGGGTGTATTGCCATATCGGCAATTCGTCCGGAAGTGAATGCGGGACCAATATTCCTGAATTTCAATCCCTCAATGCTGTCATTTGATAGTGTTGAAGAAATTTTATCCTGTGCAAAAAGACTTGCACTTGAAAGAAGCAGAACGAATACAATTTTTTTCATTTGGTTTATATGTAGGGTTTAAAATTCTCTTCCCAGTCTTTCCTTGAGTTTAAACACTTCAATAGCATTTTCCCTGAAGATCTTTTTAACGATATCGATGGCGACATCTTCCGTTAACAATCCCCTTTCAATTCTCCGGGTCAATACCTCAGCTACAACTTCTTTTCCAAATTCAAGCGATCCGGTTGTTTCTTCAATGAGACCACAGTCCCCGCCCCAGAAAAATTTGTTATAGGGAACACAATCAAACATCTCATCGAGTGCCATGACAGCTTTCTCACGTGATATTTGCGGTAACCATACAATATCCATGTAAACATTGGGGAACATTTTCCCAAATGCCGCATATTCACCTGTCCACGGATAGCCGCCATGAAACAATACAAATTTGGCATCCGGATATTTCAGGAAAAGGTTGTTTAATTTCACCGGCTTCCCGTTCTCAAGATTATTTCCGTTTCCTGCAAGGTAACCTGTATGGATCTGGATGGGGAGGTCGTATTCAATCGACTTTTGGATGATCCAGTGGAAAATAAAATCCTGCATTTTTTTTGCCTCCCCGGGGCTTAGCTTCTGAGAAGGTTTATTGAACAGTTGCCTGGCTTCTTCATAAGGTACATCTTCGAAATCGAGGGATCTTGAATATGCCAGTGAATTTTTCACGCAAACAGCTTTGTGATCAAGGTTTTTGTGAAACAGATGATCACAGTATTCCAGGTAATCGTCCAGCGATTGGATGGTATAACCTTCCTCTGCAGCCTTTTCATATAACCCGGTAGGTTTTTCTCCTTTTGCAGGATGGCTGCTCACATGCATAACCAGGGGATTGATGTGAAAAACCAGGGCATAATATTTTTCATCTATTTCGGTATTGAAAGGTTTCCAATACTGGTCAAGAAACATAAGCTCAAAACCTGCTTTGCGGAAAGAGGCATCAAACCAGGTTCTGTAATCAGCATAATTTTTTTCAATTTGTTCGGACAGGGCGGGAATATTTTCTTCTGTAAAATACATTTCATCAAAATCATACAGTTTCTGGAATCCCTTGATAAAATGACTGTAATAACTGGTATTCCGGGTATAATCAAGAGCCTGGCCGTTGAGCTTCCAGTGTGCCTCCAGAGAGAATGAATCGAGGGGTTCCATATCCAGTCGCTGCCCTCCCGCCGAAACAATATCCGACATCAGGTAACTGGCATGGATCAAGTGGTAGAACCGCGTATGCAGATATCCGTACTCCTCCGGCCAGTGCTGGTGTTCGTGGGTATTGATCACATGTACGCTATCGGCATTGCTTTTGATTTTCTGATAGGTACTTATCTGATCCTGAGTACATTGATTGAACAAAGCAAAGGATAACAGAAGGATTACGGATACAAACATCCATTTGCAATAACCGTATCCTGCAGACGAACAGGGTACAAAACTGAAATAAAATTGATTCTGGATCATGGCTGGCTGGTTAATGATTTAGTGTAAATTTACATTCCAATTTCGAGAAATGTATGATTTTGTATCTTTTAATGCTCTAAAGGCAGATTGAAACTACAGATTGTCACTGAATGAAGAATTTTATAGCAAAATTTTAATTTTGATTATTCTGGTTCTCAGGGAAGCTGACAGCCTAAAAAAATTGAATCCCATGAAGAAGGTATTTATCCCTCTGCTATTTTTAACATGCGTAATTACCAATGCACAATCCGTCTTTGATAAACAATCTGTTAAATCTATCATGGACAAGGTAAATAAATACCAATTTGACCATCCCTGGAAGGAATTTGATGATAACTGGATACGTGGAACCTATTATGCAGGTGTCATGGCATGTTATTTTGCAACCAACGATGAAGCCTATTTAAAACAATGTGAAGATTTCTGTAACTCTATAAACTGGAAACTTCCGGCCTTACCTCCCGATCACTCTTCCAGTGGTGTAAACCTGCTTACCTGTGGACAAACCATGCTTGAGTGTTACATGGTAGAGAAAAAAAAATATAAAATTGAATCCATTATTACTCATCTCGAAAATCCAGATATCAGGAATCCCGTTTCAAACCCCTTACAATGGTATTTTGAGGGAGGTCGGCGCTATGTCGATGGATTATTTACCGGACCACCCACATTGGCTATGCTTTATTCTGTTACCAGGGATGATAAATACCTGCAATGGATGGAAACCTGTTTTTGGGATGTCTATGGTAAGCTTTTCGATATTGAAGAAAACCTGTTTTACCGTGATCATCGTTTTTTTCCTGATTGCCTTGAACAAAGAAAAAACGATCCCAACTGGGAGGGTAATTACCAGGTTACAGCCTCAGGGGAAAAAGTAATCTGGTCAAGAGGTAACGGTTGGGCCTTTGCTGGAATTGCCAGGATTTTGAAATATCTGTCGAAGGATCATCCAAGTTATAAAAGATACCAAATGGTATTTGAAAATATCGCGCAATCACTTAAAAACAGACAATCAGAAGAAGGTTTCTGGTACCCCAATCTTGCTGACCCAAAACATATCCCGCTAAAAGAAACAAGTGGAACAAGTTTCTTTATTTATGGATTAGCATATGGTATCAATACGGGATTGCTGGATAATAACGAATATTTGCCAGTCGTTCAAAAAGCCTGGAAATCTGTTTGCGATGCTGTTGGTAAGGAAGGTAAGGTTCAATGGGGACAAAAAGTGGGAGATCGTCCCATATTACTTAAAAAAGAGGACTCACATGAATATGTATCCGGGACATTTTTACTGGCTGCAAGTGAAGTCTACAAACTAAAATAATTGTCAATGAAATTTCATTAAGTAGTGCCATAATACCGGCAGTCACATTAGATCGAGTACCTGAGTTTAGATGGTTGAATAAAAAATCCTTACAAACACTTGCCTTGAGCCCCTGTTATGCCGTAACTTTATGCTGAAATCATCAAATCCATATAATCATGCCTACCTACATTCTTCTAACCAAATTATCCCCTGATCTTTCAAAGCAGATGAAAGACCGGGCACAGCTGGGCAGGACCTGGCTGGACCAGGTAAAGGAAACCTGTCCAGAAGTTAAATTCCTTTCTCATTATGCGCTACTGGGACAATTTGACTTCCTGGATATCTACGAAGCACCGGATGAGCAATCGGCTGCAAAGGTATCAATTATCAGTCAGGCAAATGGAGCCTTCCAGGCACAGAGCCTGCCGGCAATACCCTATAAAAAATACCTGGAATTGATCAAGGAGATTGAATGAATTGCATTTCTTAATGTTTGCCCTACTTAATTAGCTGGAGGGCCCGGGCGATGCGCTGAAGGACTTCTTCTTTGCCCAACACTTCCATCATATCCATCAGTCCCGGACCGATGTTAGATCCCACCAGGGCAAGCCGGAGTGGATTCATCAGCCTGCCAAATCCAGTTTCCCGGCTTTCTGCCAGGTTTTTTACAACTGGTTCGATCTTACCAGCAGTAAAAGGTTCCACCGATCCCAATGATCCATGCAGGTCATGAAGGAGTGCATGGGTGTCATCTTTCCAGACTTTCCTGACGACTTTTTCATCATAGATCACAGGAGATTGAAAGAAAAACCAGGACTGGTCCCAGAGCTCAGTGAGCAAAAAGGCCCTTTCCTTTACCAGGTCAAGCGCTTTACTAATATATGGCATTTCAAATTCCAAATCCCGCTGCTCCAGTTCCCCGGTGAACCATGCAGAAAGCTCATCGCCACTTTTTTTAACCAGGTATTGATGGTTGAACCATTTGGCCTTCTCCGGGTCAAAGCGTGAACCAGCCTTTACGATGCGGTCAAGCGAAAAGGCCTGGATAAGTTCATCCATGGTGAAGATTTCCTGTTCCGTACCGGGATTCCAGCCAAGCAGCGCAAGGATATTGATAAACGCCTCCGGGAAATAGCCTGATTCGCGGTATCCACTGGATTTCTCTCCGGTATCCGGTTGTATCCATTCCAGCGGGAATACCGGAAATCCAAGCCTGTCCCCGTCCCGTTTACTGAGTTTTCCCTGTCCGTCAGGTTTTAAGGTAAGTGGCATGTGAGCAAAGGCCGGCATGCTATCCTGCCAACCAAACGCCTCATATAACAGGATATGTAAAGGAGTTGAAGGCAGCCATTCCTCACCACGTATCACATGGCTTATTTTCATCAGATGATCATCAACCACATTGGCCAGGTGATAGGTAGGCATTCCGTCGGCCTTCAGCAGGATCTTATCATCCAGGGTACGCGTATTGACTTCCACATCGCCCCTAACGGTATCCTGGAATTCAACCCAGTGATCCTCCGGCATTCTGTACCTGATAACATATGGCACCCCTGCTTCTACATTCCTTTTAACGTTCTCTTTATTCAGGGTCAACGAATTTTTCAGTTTTTTCCTCACAAAGGCATTATAGGTAAATGCACCCTTCCGGCTTTCAGCATTTTTCCTTAACCTGTTCAATTCTTCCGGCGTATCAAATGCCAGGTAGGCAAATCCTTTATCTGCCAGAATTTCAGCATACTTGCGGTACAATTCTTTTCTTTCAGATTGCCGGTATGGAGAATGGGGACCGTCTGCCGTGATGCCTTCATCGATCCTAATTCCACACCAGTCCAGCGAGTCAATGATATATTGCTCAGCCCCCTGCACATAACGAGTCTGGTCGGTATCCTCGATACGAAGAATAAAGGTTCCCTTGTTTTTCCGTGCAAAAAGATAATTGAATAAGGCCGTCCTGACCCCTCCTATATGCAGGGGACCGGTGGGACTTGGTGCAAAACGCACACGTACAGCCTGATTGCTCATGGTTCAGATTTTCGGCAAAGATAGTAAAATTGGACGTGGGTGCGGGTGTGAAGAAAATCTGTATTTTTAAAAGACTTTTCATACAGAGATGCGGATATTATACGATCTGGGAATAAGGCTGTACTACTTGCTGATTTTGGTGGTTTCTCCTTTTAATATTAAGGCAAGGCAATGGATCAGGGGAAGAAAGGGACTGATAGATAAAATTGCAGGCGCTATCGATTCGTCAACCCCGTTGATATGGTTCCATTGTTCTTCCCTGGGAGAATTTGAACAGGGCAGGCCCCTGATGGAAAGTATTCGCCAGCGGCAACCCGGAACAACCATTCTCCTGACTTTCTATTCCCCTTCAGGTTATAAAATAAGAAAAGACTATCCGGGTGCAGATCATATTTTCTATCTGCCGCTGGACACCCGCAAAAATGCCAGGCGATTCCTAGAGCTGCTTAACATTGAGAAGGCTTATTTTGTAAAATATGAATTCTGGTACCATCTACTGAAAGGCTTAAAAACGCATAACATTCCTGTCTACCTGGTATCCGGGATATTCCGAAAAAAGCAGGTATTCTTCCGTCCCTGGGGAAAATGGTACAGAAAGATCCTGGAGTGTTTCGACCACCTGTTTGTTCAGCAGCAATCATCCCTTGACCTGCTTGAGAGCATTGGAATCCGGAATGTTTCCCTTGCCGGTGATACGCGCTTTGACCGGGTACAGGCCATTGTGCATGGAGTAAAAGAGGATCCCAGGTTCATTGCCTTTACCGGATCATCTCCCACCATTGTTGCCGGAAGCACCTGGCCACCTGATGAAGAACTCCTGGTCAGGTATATTAATAATACAGAACGGCCGGTAAAGTGGATCATAGTCCCGCATGAAATCCATGAACCCGGCATCACGCGCCTGGCTGGCCAGATACAGAAAAGATCCCAACGCTATACTGCCCTTAAGGAAAAAGAATTGCCTCAAACAGATGTCATCATTGTGGATACCATCGGCATACTGTCATCTCTCTACCAGTATGGGAAGGTTGCCTATATAGGAGGAGGCTTTGGTAAAGGGATTCACAATACCCTGGAAGCTGCCACTTTTGGGATGCCTGTCATATTCGGACCAAACTACCAGAAATTCCAGGAAGCTGTTGACCTGGTATCCACCAATGCTGCCTTTCCTGTCCACGACTATGAAGGATTTGAAGCCATCTTGTCCGGCCTGCTTGACAATCCAGTAAGTATAGAGAATTCAGGTCAATCAGCCAGAAAACTGGTACAGTTTAACCTTGGAGCCACCGAGCAGATCCTGGACCGGACCTTAAATCAGCCAAAAAATAATTGAACAGGAGGCCGGTTGATTTAACCGGGTTACAAAACGAAGGCCGCCGGTTGAACCGGCGGCCTGATTCTCTAACCCTTTTTGAAAAATTTATCCCAGTATTTTCACCCTGGTTTCGACTAATAATTTACGAAAGATTGTCTGCCAAAAAATGATAATTGGCAATTTTTTGTTAACAATATTTTGCACTATTAACAATCCGTATCTGACAGCCGATTTTCCCCTATTTTAGGTAAACTCAATGTTAAATGATATAAAGATCTCTTAATTCCTTATTAAGTGCCTCTCTTCTATATCTTTGATTTCTTGATGCTTACGAGATCGAGTTAATAACTATTTCCATTTGTTGAAAATACGAATCAACTCAACTTGTACCGCGGTGGTTCTCTTTTTAAATTGCAAATTCAACTTTCTTGATATAGTCCCCGGCTATATTTTTAGTTACTAATCAGTTATAATTTCAAAGCCTCTATGGAAGACTTGGTCCCAAAGAAGAATACAGATATTGTTGTCGATAAGAAGATCGAAAAGAAGACACAAAAAGATACCAAAGACCAAGTTTCAAAAACCTATACATTTAAAGAAGTTACTGAAGCTTCCAAAAAATATTTCAAGGGAGACGAACTTGCAGCGACTGTCTGGGCCAATAAATATGCCTTGAAAGATTCCCAGGGAAAGATCTATGAACAAACTCCTGACGATATGCACCGGAGAATCGCCAGTGAGATTGCCCGGATTGAAAAAAGATATACCAATCCACTGTCAGAGGATGAGGTTTTTGAGTTGATCAGGGACTTTAGATACATTGTCCCACAGGGATCTCCCATGACAGGTATCGGCAATAATTTTCAGATTGCTTCCCTTTCCAATTGTTTTGTGATAGGGCATGAGGGGAATGCCGATTCATACGGCGGGATAATGAAAATAGACCAGGAACAGGTTCAGTTGATGAAACGCCGGGGTGGAGTCGGTCATGACCTGTCTCATATCCGTCCCAAAGGCAGCCCTGTGTTAAACAGTGCACTTACCTCCACCGGTATTGTCCCCTTTATGGAGAGATATTCCAATTCCACCCGCGAAGTGGCACAGGACGGGCGTCGCGGGGCATTGATGCTGAGTATATCCATTAAACACCCGGACGCAGAAAGCTTCATCGATGCCAAGATGACAAAAGGGAAAGTAACCGGTGCCAATGTATCGGTCAGGATCAATGATGAGTTTATGGATGCGGTTGTCAATAATAAATCTTTCAACCAGAAATACCCAATAGACTCTGAAGATCCTGTCTATCAAGTAGACATTGATGCAAAAAATCTGTGGGACAAGATCATTCATAATGCCTGGCAATCGGCCGAACCAGGAGTACTTTTCTGGGATACCATCTCCAATGAATCCGTAGCGGATTGCTATGCTGACCTTGGATTTAAAACCGTTTCGACAAATCCATGTGGTGAGATACCACTCTGTCCCTATGATAGCTGCCGGCTGCTTGCCATCAACCTGTACAGTTATGTGGAAAATCCTTTCTCATCCAAGGCAAAATTCAATTTCAACCTGTTTAAGAAACATGTGGGACTGGCACAGCGGATAATGGACGACATTATAGACCTGGAGCTTGAAAAGATCGATTGTATCCTTGACAAAATCAAGGCAGATCCTGAAGACCCTGAATTGAAGTGGACGGAAAGACGCCTTTGGGAAAAAATCAAACAGAAAGCACTGGAAGGAAGACGGACAGGTGTTGGAATCACTGGTGAGGGAGATATGCTCGCAGGGCTCGGACTCAGGTATGGCAGTGAGAACGCCATTGATTTTTCAACCGAAGTACATAAAACAGTGGCCCTTGAGGCCTATCGCTCCTCAGTAAACCTTGCCAAGGAAAGAGGGGCCTTTCCGATTTTTGACATCAACCGGGAAAAGGAGAATGCTTTCATCAACAGGCTGAAGAACGAAGATGATAGCTTTTATAAGGACATGGTAAAGTACGGAAGACGGAACATTTCCCTGCTGACCATAGCTCCAACTGGTACCACCAGTTTGATGACCCAGACCTCATCCGGAATTGAACCTGTATTCCTGCCGGTTTATAAAAGAAGGAGGAAGGTTAACCCCACTGACGGCACCACCAAGATTGATTTCGTGGATGAGGTTGGAGACAGCTGGGAGGAATTCAACGTATTTCACCACAAATTTGAAATCTGGCTTGAAAAAAACAGTTATAATACTGATGAGGTAATGAAGATGGATGATAAAAAAATTGATGCCATCGTCAGGAAATCACCTTACTTTAAAGCCACTTCCAATGATGTCGACTGGGTGAGCAAGGTGAAAATGCAGGGGGCTATTCAGAAATGGGTCGATCATTCCATCTCGGTTACCATCAACCTGCCAAAAGATGTAACTGAAGACCTGGTGAGTGAATTGTATATCACTGCCTGGAACAGTGGCTGCAAAGGATGTACTGTATACCGTGATGGTTCCAGGGCCGGTGTACTTCTCAAAGAGGATAATAAGAATCTGCATAAGCGCCCCAGATCGCTGGAAGCTGAAATTCTCAGGTTCCATAACAGTGAGGAAAAATGGATCGCTTTCGTGGGTTTAAAGGATGAAAAACCATACGAGATCTTTACAGGTATCGAGGATGAAGAAATGTTCCCGTTGCCAAAGAAGATCACCAAGGGTTACATTATCAAGAACACTGATGAAGAAGGCAACAAACGTTACGATTTCCAGTATACCGACAAATATGGTTATAAAAATACACTCGGGGGACTCTCACACATCTTTGACCCCGAATTCTGGAATTATGCCAAATTGATATCCAGTGTGTTGCGGCACGGAATGCCTATTGCCGATGTCGTCAACCTGGTTTCATCCCTTAGGCTCGACAGCGAGTCCATCAATACCTGGAAAGCAGGTGTTGAACGGGCATTAAAAAAGTACATCCCCGATGGCACCAAGGCCAAAACCAAACAGAAATGCCAGGAATGTGGATCCTCCAGCCTGATCTACCAGGAAGGATGCCTGATATGTACCAGTTGTGGGTCCTCGAAATGCGGCTAGGGTTTAAATCATCTGTCCAGATACATATAATACAACTCTCCCTTTTTATAATTCATAAACGGTTTAAGCATGCATCCTCTGCTTAATTCAAACTCCAGTTTGTCGCCAGTCGGTCTTGCCTGGTTCTTAATATCTCTGAGATCAATCCTATCAAGCATATGCTGGTCGGGATTTTCAGGCAACATACCCTCATAAGACCACCATTCTTTGTCCCTTAAGGTACTTAAGGACGAGTCCGGGCTTGAAAAAGCCATGACCAGCGGGCCATACATAACAGCAGTAGGACTTCCTTCACTTTGATCCAGCACACTGAGCCGGAAATCCATGGGTATGGTGATACTCAGTTTGTCGCCATCATTCCACTGGCGGTCAATAATAAACCATCCATTTTCTGTTATACCCTCTACAATCCTGCCGTTGACCTGAGCTGTCATGACTGGTGCTGCAAGCCATTCGGGAATCCTTACGCCAATACCAAACTGCTCGGATTTTTTTAGGGATATGTTGAATTCGGTGTCGTCAACATACGGAAAGTTGGTGTTCTGGGTCAGCCTTACAGTGCTTTTGCCGCGATTCCAATTTACCGATGAGGGGGTGAATAAATTGACATAAATATTGTCATTGTCATGATAATATGTATTGATGTGATACTGAATTACGGTAAGTGGTCTTGTCCCGGCGCAACATGTCGCTGCAACAGGCCTGTTCAGCTTGGTGGCACCGTTCATGTTATAGTTGGAATAGTACATAACATTAATTTCAGGTGTCATGGGTATGGTTGCATTGATTGCATTGTATGCCAGGCGTTCAATCCAGTTGCCATATTTTGCTTCACCGGTCAGGGTAATCAGGTTCTGGCTGAGCATCAGGGCAGCCCAGGTACCACATTGTGTTTCAAAATGATCTGTCCGGGTAGTCAGGGTCTGAACGATCCTGTCCATGGGCATAATATGCTCATACTCCGGCCCAAACCCACCTGTAGCGAATGTTTGAGAGTCCTGCATCCAGTCGTATAGGTTCTTCATTGCATTGAGATAATACGCATCGCCTTTTACTCGGTAGGCCTCGGCTGCGGCATTGAAGGAGTTAATGTGGCTGTAAGCGTGAACCCACTCGGAGAACATACCGGAAACAGGGGTTTTAGCAAAGGGTTTGACAGGTTGTGTGGCAAACAGATCCCACCACTCGGTGTACTCCCAATAATTTGCAAAATCTTTATACGCCACATTGCCTGTCTGCATATAAGCTAGGTAAAGCGGCCATGAGGAGATATACCACTCGGTGGAGTTATCACCAAAATTCCGTATTCCGTTAAGGGTATCTCCTACAACCTTTGGTATGTAGGGAGGATCAATCTTTGCCAGACCTACAAAAACCTCTGAGTCTGCTTGATTTACATACATACTTAACTTATCGAGGGCATCCTTGCGCCCGCAGCAGTTATACATATCCAGGAAAGTAATAATCCACTTGTCACTGCCTCCCTTCCTTCCTATACGTACATAATATTCCCACCATTCGTCAAGGAGATATTCTGCCTTTTCCTTGCAGGCCTTATCACCCGTGATGGCATACATCCTGCAATATGACGAAATCCATTGGTTGAGGGTAAGTCCATTATAAAGTAACTCATACCAGCCTCCAATTTCTTTTCCTGGAGGATTTGCCTCACCCGCCTCAAGCCGTGATCTGTAAAGCATATCGTCATTGGAAAGGCCCATAAAATAATCCTTGATTTCCATGAATTCATCATACATTAATCCAGGAAGAAGTTGCACCTCGCCAAAATCAAAGGATTGAACTACATTGGTCCTGGCAAGTTTTACATTGTTTGACTCGCTACAGGTTGTAAGGAGTATACATGTTACCAGCAAACAAGCAACCAGGGACCATTTTATTGTTTTCATTGTCGAAATTATTTTCATTTATTATATGCTTTCTGATACTGTTGCAACAGTGTAATGGTCAAAGGGTTATACTGCTGATTCAAATAGCTTTTCTTGGGCCAGACGCTTGTTGATCAGGGAGTATCATAACAATTTGATGTTGATTTTTCCTACTTCAATACCCCAAGTTCCTTACCGACTTTTACAAAACCTGCGACTGCCTTGTCAAGATGTGCTTGTTCATGGGCTGCGGAAAGCTGTACCCGTATGCGGGCTTCCCCTTTCGGGACAACAGGATAGTAAAAACCAATCACGTAGATCCCTTCTTCGAGCAGCCGGGCGGCGAAATCCTGGGATAATTTTGCATCATAAAGCATGATGGGCACAATGGCCGATTTGGTGGGTTTAAGGTCAAACCCTGCGGCACTCATCTGCTGGTAAAAGTATTCGGTATTGTGGTGCAATTTGTCCTGCAAATCATTGGTTTCCCCCATCATCCTGAACATCCTGATCCCGGCATTTACTATGGAGGGTGGGAGGGAGTTCGAAAACAGGTAAGGCCTGGATCGTTGCCTCAACATGTCAATGATCTCGGAACGGCCGGTGGTAAATCCACCGATGGCCCCTCCAAAGGCCTTTCCCAGCGTACCAGTGATGATGTCAACCTTTCCCCTGATATCAAACAATTCAGTAACTCCACGGCCAGTTTTCCCTACCACCCCGGCCGAATGACATTCATCAACCATGATCATGGCATCATATTTTTCGGCAAGTTCAACGACCCTGCCCATGGGCGCAACATTTCCATCCATGGAGAATACCCCATCCGTTACGATGATCCTGAAACGTTGTGCCTGAGCAGTTTTCAACTGCTGTTCAAGATCTTCCATATCGGCATTTTTATACCTGTAGCGCTGGGCCTTGCAAAGCCTTACCCCGTCAATGATGGAAGCATGGTTCAGGGAATCCGAGATGATGGCATCCTCTACCGTGAGCAGGGGTTCAAACACCCCACCATTGGCATCAAAGCAAGCCGCATAGAGTAAGGTATCCTCGGTACCAAAAAAATTAGCAATCTCCTCCTCCAGAGTCTTGTGCAGATCCTGGGTACCACAAATAAAGCGAACGGATGACATACCATATCCATGGCTGTCAAGGGCTTCTTTGGCCGCCTCAATCAGGGCGGGATGATTGGATAAGCCCAGGTAATTATTGGCGCAGAAGTTCAGTACCTCCGGTTCACCGGCAACCCCAATTTCAGCACCCTGTGCAGAAGTAATAATGCGTTCATTTTTATACAGGCCGGCTTCTTTGATGCCCGCTAATTCCTGTTCAAGATGGGTTTTTATTTTTTCGTACATGCTAAAGTTTTTATGCTTGACTTTTATTCTAATTCGCTTAGATTCAGCTTCTTGCTTATCTCCTCGATCATGATCTTGGTAATGCTCTCAAGGTCGTATCGATAGGAGTAGCCCCAGTCACGGGTGGATATACTGTCATCAATACTCTGTGGCCAGGTTTCTGCGATCACCTGTCTGAAATCAGGCTTGTAATCGATCTGAAAACCAGGAATATGTTTACAGATTTCCTTATGGATTTCCGAGGGAGTAATACTCATTCCTCCCAGGTTATAGGCACTGTGTACAGAAAGGTTGGAACGATCTGTCTCCATCAGGTCAATGGTGGCCTTGATGGCATCAGGCATAAACAGCAGGGGTAATGCAGTATCTGCAGACAGGAAGCAGGTATATCTTCCATTCCTGACTGCCTCATAGTAGATCTCAACGGCATAATCGGTAGTTCCGCCGCCAGCTTCTGTCTTAAAACTGATCAGTCCGGGATACCTGATACTCCTAACATCAGTATTGTATTTCTTGTGGTAATATTCACACCAACGCTCCCCGGCAAGCTTGGACACTCCATAAACGGTAGTGGGTTCCATGACGCTAAGCTGGGGAGTATTCAGGCGGGGGGTAGTTGGACCGTAAACAGCAATCGAACTTGGCCAGAAAATCTTTTTAACCTCATCGACCATTTTTGCCACTTCTAGGATATTCATCAGGCTGTTCATGTTGATATGCCAGGCCTGCAATGGTAATTTTTCAGCATTGCCCGACAGCACAGCGGCCAGTTGATAAATCTGCGTGATTTTATGGCGGATGATAAAATGGATCAGCCGCTTGTCATCCATCACATCCAGCAACTGAAATGGACCGCCAGCCATAATATCCGGACTGGCTTCCTTGATATCTGTGGCAAAGACATTATCGTTTCCGTAGATCTTCCGTAATTCAAGTGTCAGCTCCGATCCAATCTGCCCTGCAGCACCTATAATGAGAATTCTTTCCATAATATTTTAATCAAAATTTCTCCAGCACGAAAATAGGATATTCCTCAGAGGTTTTATATGATGCAAAACATCTTTCGCAATTCAAATCAGCCTCCCACAGGGAGACCTCAGACAGTATTGATCAAACGAAGAGAAGTATGATATTTGCCGTTTGGTTTATTCGTAGTGAAGTGATTCGATGTGATTTCGACGGGCAGGTCGCCAGAACATGCACCTGCACAAAGGAGATATTTCCATTAATTCCAGTGAACATAATGGTACCACCGTCACTCTCCGGTTCTGACCCATCAAATGTGTTTGTATTATACATTCATGATGTTTCATATCATACCGATCATCTCAACTTCTGAACGCGCTTATTGATCAGAAAAAGGACTTCTTTACACTGAAAGATGCCGTGAAAATTCTTCCAAGTAAGGAAAATACAACCACGAAGAAGAATTGGATATTGTAGATTACATTTTTGCATTTCAGGACAAAGCAAAATATAAAGGATATGACCCAAAAGAACTGATGACAGTTGTTGAACGAAAGGAAAAGATTTTTGCAAAGCAGTGGCAGAAACAATTGGTAAATCAGATGACAGAAATACCGGAATTTAATGATGCGTGGCGTGAGCTGGGAAAGCATTAGCGAAAATTTCAGAAGTTCATTGAATAGATCGCCAAGGCTGTTCTGCACATTGCTGTGTTCGTTCCTGTGTTTGCCAGGGAGTAAAACAGAACAACCCTGGTTTAATCAATCTCTTTTCTTATTTACAACATATGGCCCGAATCTCGGGAGGCTACTAAAAATTGCATAACATTGGAATGGCAAGATCAGTATGGTCTGTGAGGTTGTGTTACTGTCTGAACTCCCCGACGTGTCGGGGAGCGAGTTGTAACACTTACCGAACAGAGGTATACTGATCTTGCTTATTACTATTATCTTGTCAGGCAATTTTTAGTGGTATTCAGAGTTCATTATTAACACATTAGCTATTTTTATCTACCATTAATCCCAGGCCTTTGAAAAAAAGGATCATCATAATCATCTTCCTGTTTTTCAGCCTGTCCTCATTCGCTCAGGATCTGTCCGGCCTCCGGTCCAGGTCCCTCCATCTGTCAAGCGACAGTATAAAACTGGACAGCCTGATGATCCTTCCGGGTTCAGTTTTTCTCTTCGACCAGCAGCTTAAAAGGATACCAGACAGCCTGTACCAGGTATCGCCGGCAGATGCATTTTTAACCATCCATCCTTCCCTCCTGAACGAAAGGGTAATTGTAAAATACCGTGTTCTATCATCAGATCTTTTCCTGCCCTATTATCACAAGGACCCCTTAAACCTGCAGGAAAAGGATAAGGGACGGCCAGGGGATCCTTTCCGGATCACTTCCGAAGATCTTCAACAGGGAGGCTACTATTCCTATTCCGAATTGAATAAGCGCGGGAGCCTGTCACGGGGAATCACTTTTGGCAATAACCAGGATGTGGTGGTGAACTCCAACCTGAACCTGCAGTTAACCGGAAAAATCAGCGATAACCTGAACATCATCGCCGCCATTTCAGACAACAATATCCCCATTCAGCCGGAAGGTTATTCACAGCAGATCAGTGAATTCGACAAGGTATATATCCAAGTGTTCAATGAGCAATTCGGACTGGTGGCCGGTGATTTCGAACTGGCCGGCTCTCCTGGCATGTTCATGGATTTTTATAAACGGTCAAAAGGAGCCATGTTCAATGGTAAATTCAAACTGGGGAATACCGGTAAAGACAATTTCAATACTACGGTAAGCGGGGCCATATCCAAAGGAAAGTTCTGCAAAAATTCATTTATGGGGATAGAAGGGAACCAGGGACCTTATAAACTTCAGGGATGCAATCATGAACAGTACATCGTGGTGCTTGCCGGCACTGAGCGTGTTTTCATAGATGGAAGATTGCTGGCAAGGGGCATCAATAACGATTATACTGTGGATTACAACAATGCTGAGATCACATTTACACCCAGGCAGCCCATAACCAAGGACAAACGGATTATCATTGAGTTTGAATACAGTGAAAGAAGTTATGCAAGATTCCTGCTTTATACGGGAAATGAATACCGGACGAAAAACGGGACTTTCTTTCTGAATGTATTCTCTGAACAGGATGATAAGAACCAGACCCTGCAACAGGATCTCTCAGATGAAGAAAAGTATTTCCTGTCACAGATCGGGAATGATATTGATAAAGCAGTAGTGCCCAGGATAGACAGTGTTGCTTATAATCCGGATGAGGTTCTGTACAGAAAAACCGACAGCCTGGTTAACGGTACCATCCACCAGGAAGTTTACGTTCATTCAAATGACCCGGAACTGGCTTTTTACCGCCTGCGGTTCAGTTATGTTGGAGACGGAAACGGGGATTACCAGCCGGTCAACTCTGTGGCCAATGGGAAGGTATATCAATGGTATGCTCCTGAAAATGATACCAGGCAGGGGTCTTATGCGCCGGTGACATTGCTGATTACCCCCAAGAAAAAACAGGTGATCAGCCTGGGAGGATCCCAGGCATTGGGGGCAATGACCCGGACCAGCTTTGAATTTACCCTCTCAAATAACGACCTGAATACTTTTTCCAGCCTGGACAAGGAGGAAAACCTTGGTTATGCGGTGAATCTTGGACTCCACCAGGAAATGTTGAAAAGGGATACTACCCGTATCCGGCTAACGGGAAATGCCGCTTACAGGCATATAAGCAGGTATTTCAGCTCTGTGGAAAGGTTCAAAAGTGTCGAATTCGAGCGTGATTGGAACCTTGAAGACAGTCCAAGCCAGGAGCAGGAACATCTGGCCGTTGTAGGTTTGCAATTTTTTGAAGCAAAAACTGGCCGGATGCAGTATAATGCCGAATTTATGCAAAGGGGCAGGGATTTTGAAGGGATCCGGAACGCACTTATCGGGAACCTGAAACTCAGCGGATTCGAATTTGATGTGAATGCAAGCCTGCTGAACTCAAGTGACAATCTGAATGAGACAAGTTTCCTGAGACACCGTACCATGCTGGCCAAACACTTCCGGTATCTGGTACTGGGGATCAGGGAAGAAGGGGAGCAGAACCGGTGGACTACCCTGAGGAATGACAGCCTTTCCCCGAATAGTCTCGCTTTTCAGGAATATGAGATCTTCCTTGCCCAGCCGGATACCATTCAGAACCGGGGATTTCTGAGTTACAAGAACCGAAGGGATTACTATCCCGGCGATAACCAGCTGGCTTATGCTACCCTGGGACAAGACCTGAATCTGGGGGCCAATCTCTTGAAAAATCCAGCCAGCCAGCTCCGCGTAATGCTTACCTACCGGGAACTGTCCATCAAAGATACCACACTGAGTGAAAACAAGCCGGAAAACTCCATACTCGGGAGGATTGAACATGGATTACAGCTGGCCAAAGGGGCCATTACCACATCCACTTTTTTCGAGGTTGGATCC
>DAOWJB010000345.1 GCA_030640625.1 Bacteroides sp. | reverse complement strand
TCACCGACAGCCACTTTCCGTGCAGCGGGACCGTTCATAATTATTTCACCTGTCCCCCGATCTCCTTTGATCACGTATGTTTCAAGCCGTTCCCCATTGTTGATATTAACCACCTGCACTTTTTCATTCGCAATGATATTGGCGGCATCCATCAGATCTTCGTCAATGGTAATACTGCCAACGTAATGGAGATTTGCTTCCGTTACGGTAACCATGTGGAGCTTGGATTTGACAACTTCAATATTCATAACGTCGCAAAGTTAAGAAGAAAAATTAATATTATCTATTAATCTGACCTTGTCAACTTGTACGGCGATGCATCCGATTTTACCACCGGCTTCAGACCAGTTCCGGACCCCTTGTAAGTTTTCCTCGTGAACGATCTCAAAATATTCAACCTGCATCAGGGGATGGTCGTTTACAAGGCTTATGATTTGTTCCTGAAGTTTGTCGATTGGCAGTTTGCCTGCCAGATCCCTTGCCAGGAAAAGGGCTTTTGAGATGCCTGCAGCCGCCGTTCGTTGTTCAGGTGTGAGGTGTTTGTTACGGGAACTCAAGGCCATTCCATCTGCCTCCCTGATAATGGGACAACCTGTGATTTCTACAGGAAGGTCCAGCTGTCTGACCAGCTCCCGGATAATGGTGAGTTGCTGAAAATCTTTTTCTCCAAAATAGGCCCTATCCGGACGGATGATGTCAAAAAGCCTGCTGATCACCTGGGCCACTCCATTAAAATGCCCCGGTCGCTGCTTGCCTTCCATGGTTTTATCCAGTCCACCAAAATCAAAGGTCCGGGTATCAGGTTCCGGATACATTTCCAATGCTTCCGGGGCAAAGATCAGGTCAATGGGGTAGGGTGAAAGGATCTCCAGGTCGTCCTCCAGGTTTCTGGGATATTGAATAAAGTCATGTTTTTCATTGAACTGGGTTGGATTCACGAAAATGCTGACGGCCGTGAATTTATTGTCATTTACCGAACGGTTGACCAGGGACAGGTGTCCCTCATGCAAGGCCCCCATGGTAGCTACAAATCCCAGAGAACCTTCTTCTTGCTGAAGATGTTTTAACAGGTTTCTGGCATCCAGAATGGTTTTTACAGGCAGCAAGACGTATAGAATTTATACAAATATAAAGATTTCCTTATCCATGTGTTCAGTGTTAATAACCTGTGCATAAGTGCCAGAAATGAAGATTTTTTAGTAATTTTGTGGAGCGTTTCTCATTTGAGTTTATGGAACAAGCTAAAATTTTATTCATCTCACAAGAAATCACCCCATACCTTCCCGAATCAGAAATGTCGAAGATAGGGAGATACCTCCCACAGGGGATCCAGGAGAAAGGACGGGAGATACGTACCTTCATGCCCAAGTACGGATCTATCAATGAGCGAAGGAATCAGTTACATGAGGTGATCAGACTTTCCGGGATGAATCTTATTATTGATGATACTGACCATCCACTGATCATCAAAGTGGCTTCCATTCAGTCGGCACGCATGCAGGTATATTTTATTGATAATGAGGATTATTTCCATCGTAAGTCCGTGTTCGCTGATGAGGACGGGGAGTATTTCCAGGACAATGATGAAAGAGCTATATTTTTTGCCAGGGGTGTTCTCGAAACGGTCAGAAAACTTCGATGGTCTCCGGATGTCGTGCATTGCCATGGCTGGATTACGGCACTGGTTCCGCTTTATCTGAGGCGTGCTTTTATGGACGATCCCCTGTATAATAATTCAAAGATTGTCTATTCTGTATATAATGATGATTTTAATAAACCCTTGAATAAAGAGTTCAAGGAAAAGCTGAGAATGGAAGGGGTAAATGATGATGATGTCAGTGGTCTCACAAATCCCAGTTTTGAAAATCTGACCAAACTGGCCATTGAAATGTCCGATGCAGCAATTATAGGAAGTCCTGAGATTAACAAATCTATCCAGAAATATATCAATTCCATTAAGAAACCCGTTCTTGAATACAAGCCTGAGGAGGAATACATAGATGCCTACTCGGATTTCTATGACGAATTATTAATGCAAAAGGTTGATGAGGACTGAGTTTCTTCCCATTTATGTTATTGGTTTGATTTTTTTCGCACTGTTGAATAGCTGTGAAACGAAACCAGATTTTATCGGTAGCGATCTGCTCCCAAGCGGAGATAATTTTACCGTTTCATTTGATTCAACAGAGATCGTTCACGCTTACTCTGTTTTGGGAGATTCCCTGATTGGAAGTAATAAAGAAATCCAGTTACTGGGCAGTATCATCGATCCTTTTTTTGGATTTTCCAAAGCTGAATATGTCACACAGATTGAGGCATCCAGTTCAAGCCAGAGCTTTGGTTTGAATCCGGTTGTTGATTCAGTCATACTATATCTGCAGTACAATGAGATCTCAGGCGAGGGCATCTTCCCTCAGCAAATCAGGGCCTATGAATACTTGGAATATCTCCGGAAAGACACCAATTATTATACCAACAAGGATATCACAGGCCTCTACCGCCAACCTGAAATCGGTACCGGGTGGCTGTCATTTAACGATACCGTTGCCAAGATCTACATCACGGATGATGAGTTTATTAATAAGTTTCTCCAGGCGGAAGATTCCATCCTGAAAAACACTGATTATGTCCAGGAGTTGATGTACGGTATTTATCTTACTTCTGATGATGTAACGACAGAAGGATTCATAGCTAGTTTACCGCATGATGCATCGGGTACCTTGCTCCGGTTTTATTATGCCAACGACACTTTGGATTCGCTTTACCAGGATTATGATATATCAAGGGTGGCCTCCCAGCAGTTCAACCTCTTCAAGCATGATTACACAGGTTATCCAATAGAGGGATATCTGAGCGATACTTCCAGGAATAACAGCCTAATGTTTTTGCAATCCATGTCAGGTGTCTATTCAATAATCAGGTTCCCCGGATTTACAAGCTGGCTTGATTCCATGCCCGTGGCAATCAATGAAGCAAATTGATCCTGCCAGTGGCAGATACCAATCTGACCCAGCAGCAAAGTAAATATTTCCCTGAAAGATTAGTAATGTATCTCATTGAACCCGATGGAAAATACAATTTCGTATATGATTTTCTGGTCGCACCTGAATCTTTTGGCGGGGACTATGAAGAGATCTCGAATTCATATAACTTTACCATAAAAGTACAGCTTCAAAGCCTCGCTCATGGAGATGTTGGTAATCTGGATATGATGATCCGACCCTCGAATGGAGACGAAACAGTGAGAAGAGGGATATTTTATGGATGGAGCGAGGATTTCATGAAAAGGATGAGATTGGAAATCACTTATACCATTTTATAAATGTGTGGAATTGTTGGGTATATCGGGGATAAGAATGTTTATCCCATTTTAATCAATGGCCTGAAAAGGTTGGAATACAGGGGGTATGACTCTGCAGGCATATCTATCCTCAAGGACGAAATTCAGGTATATAAGAAGCAGGGGAAAGTTAAAGACCTGGAAAAATTTGTTTCAGACAAAGATGTCACCGGTACAATAGGGATAGGGCACACACGCTGGGCCACTCACGGGGAACCCAGTGATGTGAATGCACATCCGCATACCTCTGAAAATGGTCATTTTGTGTTGATTCATAACGGGATTATTGAAAATTACGCTACCCTTAAAAATAAACTTACCAAACGGGGATATTCCTTTTACAGCGAAACGGATACCGAGGTACTCGCCAATCTGATAGAATATATTTATCTGAAGGGGAAGGTTTCTGCAGAAATTGCCATCAGGCTTGCCCTGACCAAGGTAATTGGCGCCTATGGACTGGTCATTCTCTGCAAGGATGAACCAGATAAGTTGATTGCCGCCAGGAAGGGGAGTCCACTGGTGATCGGTATCGGGGAAAACGAATATTTCCTTGCCTCTGATGCAACACCCATAGTGGAGTACACCAAAAGTGTCGTCTATCTTAACAATGATGATGTTGCCATTATCAAGAAGAATGAGCTGGTCCTGAAGACGGTCAGCAATGATACCCTGGTTCCGAAAGTACAGCAGCTTGACCTGGAGATAGGCATGATGGAGAAGAACGGTTATGATCATTTCATGCTGAAAGAGATCTTTGAACAACCCCGTTCCATAGAGAATACATTCAGAGGCCGTATTGCTTCTGATTTAAAGAGCCTGCATCTTGGAGGCCTATACAATGTAATGCCCCGCCTGATCGAAGCAAAGCGTATCATCATTATTGGTTGCGGAACATCCTGGCATGCCGGACTGGTGGGTGAGTACCTGTTCGAAGACCTGGCCAGGCTGCCGGTAGAGGTAGAATATGCCAGCGAATTTCGTTACAGGAATCCGCTGATCACCAAAGATGATGTGGTCATTGCCATCAGCCAGAGCGGGGAGACCGCTGATACCCTGGCTGCAATCCAGCTTGCCAAAGAAGCCGGTGCCCTGGTCCTGGGAATATGCAACGTGGTTGGATCGAGTATCCCGAGAGAAACAGATGCAGGCGTTTATACCCATGCCGGTCCGGAAATCGGCGTTGCTTCCACCAAGGCCTTCACAGCCCAGGTTACCGTCCTGGCCCTGATGTCTATACTGATCGGGCGAAAGCGTGGACTGTTGTCAGATGAGGTATTTTTTCAATTGATCAGGGAAATGAACCAGATCCCTGCAAAACTTGAATATCTTCTGACCTTCAACGATCAATACAAGAAGATCGCTGAAATGTACAAGGAGGCGAATAATTTCCTGTACCTGGGGCGCGGTTATTTCTTCCCGGTAGCACTGGAAGGGGCCCTTAAACTAAAGGAGATCTCCTACATACATGCGGAAGGATATCCGGCCGCTGAAATGAAGCATGGTCCCATTGCCCTCATCGATCAGAATATGCCAGTCGTGGTCATTGCCGCCAAGGACAAATCATATAATAAAATTGTTAGCAATATCCAGGAAGTCAAGGCCCGCAACGGGATTGTTATTGCCATTGTAACCGAGGGGGATACCGTGATCAAAAGCATGGCCGATCATGTGCTGGAAATACCCAAATGTGATGAAAAACTGGTCTCCCTGCTGGCTGTCGTACCCTTGCAACTACTGTCCTATCATATTGCCGTAATGCGCGGCTGTAATGTAGACCAGCCACGTAACCTCGCCAAGTCGGTTACGGTAGAATAACAAAATTTGCCAGCATAAGGCATTGCTAGTTCGTCTCGGCTTTTTGTGGCAATAACCACAAAAAAAGGTTCCTCATCAGCAATGCCTTAAATTTGATCAGCAAATTTTAATTTTTCTGCCTATCTCTTTTTGTATTGCTGGTCGTAGTATTTGGAGTAATCACCCGACAGGACGTTGTCAAGCCATTGCTGGTTGGCAAGGTACCAGTCGACGGTTTTTTCAAGTCCCTCGCGGAAGGTGACCGTTGGTTCCCAGTCCAGTTCCCGCTTTATTTTCGATGCATCAATGGCATATCGCATATCATGGCCGGCCCTGTCCTTGACAAATTCAATGAGTCCGGCGCTGGTCCCGGCCTGCCTGTCCAGCCTGTTATCCATGATCTCACAGAGCATCTTGATCAGGTCAATATTCTTCCACTCATTCAACCCACCTATATTATAGGTTTCGCCTACCTTGCCATTGTTATATATCAGGTCAATGGCTGTGGCATGATCTCCTACATACAGCCAGTCTCGGATGTTTTCTCCCTTTCCGTAGATGGGGATGGGCTGCATATTTTTAATGTTGTTGATGGCCAGTGGGATCAGCTTTTCAGGGAATTGATTTGGACCGTAGTTATTGGAACAATTTGAAAGGACCACCGGTAATTTGTAGGTATGCAGATAGGCCCTTACCAGGTGATCGGAGCTGGCTTTCGAGGCAGAATATGGACTTCTGGGATCATAGGCAGTTGTTTCCGTAAACAATCCATCCGCCCCGAGTGAACCATAGACCTCATCGGTTGAGATGTGGTAAAAAAGCTTGCCCTCAAAATTGTCCTTCCAGCCTGTCCGGCAAGCATTCAGTAAATTCACTGTCCCGATGATATTGGTATGGATAAAGGCAAGCGGATCCAGGATGGAACGGTCAACATGCGACTCGGCAGCCAGGTGAATAACCGCATCGGGTGTATATTTTTTGAAAATATTTTCGATGAAAGCTGCATCTACGATATCTCCTTTTTCAAATAGGTAATTGGACTGGCTTTCAAGATCTTTTAAATTCTCCATGTTCCCTGCATAGGTAAGGCCATCCAGATTAACAATGCGGTATTCCGGGTACTTCTCTACAAAAAGCCTGACCACATGAGAACCAATGAAACCGGCTCCTCCAGTTATTATGATCGTTTTATTCATGATTGTTGTCTTATGTTCTGTTCCCATTTCCAGGCTGACCTCAGGGTTTCTTCCAGGGGAATTACTGCTTTCCATCCAAGTTCATTATTGGCCAGCGTGGTATCGGCGAATACCTGCTCAATATCTCCTTCACGCCTGCTAACTACCCGGTAATTTACTTTGACACCTGTGGCTTTCTTAAAAGTATTGATGATCTCGAGAACAGACAGACCTCTCCCGGTTCCCAGGTTAAAAGTTTCCAGCGCTGAATTGTTTTTTCCTTCCAGCAGCCGGTTAATGGCAACAACATGGGCCCTTGACAGATCAACGACATTTATGTAATCTCTGATGGCTGATCCGTCCGGGGTATTATAATCATCCCCGAATACTTTTAATTCTTCACGGATGCCAATGGCTGTCTGGGTGAGAAAGGGGACCAGGTTCAGGGGTATCCCGAGGGGAAGTTCACCTATATGGGCAGTTGGATGAGCACCTATGGGATTGAAATATCTGAGCAAGATGGCTTCGATTGGATCACCGGCCGATACCACATCCTGGATGATCTCTTCGGCGATCTGCTTGGTATTGCCATAAGGAGAAGTGGCCTTCTTGATGGGGGATGATTCCGTAACCGGCAGGGTATCCGGTTGCCCGTAAACGGTACAGGAGGATGAGAATACGAAATATTTTACACCATGTGCGTTCATGGAACCCAGCAGGTTGATCAGGGAAAGCAGGTTGTTCTCGTAATACATCAGGGGTTTATCCACAGATTCCGGAACTGCCTTACGTGCGGCAAAATGGATAATGGCCTCTATGCCCGGATATTTTTTGAAACAATCCATTACCCTCCCTTTGTCACAGAGATCGAATTGTTCAAACACGGGCTTGCGCCCGGTGATCTTTGCGATCCCATCCAGTACTTCGATTCTTGAATTGGACAGATCATCAATGACCAGGACCTCATAACCGGCTTCCATCAGTTCCACGGTAGTATGTGATCCGATAAAGCCGGTACCACCTGATACAACAATCATTTTCTTCATCTTTACTGCGCTAAAATTAAAGGCTCCAGTAATTGAGTTTATTAATGCTGCCGCGGTATATTCCCTTGATATCCATCAGCAGCGCTTCCTCCGAACACAGAGATACAAAATAATCTTCATTCAGATTTATGTATTCGTCATGGTTCACGGCAACGATGATGGCATCATAGGGAGGCTGAAACTCACTTTTAAGATCCAGCAAGTATTCCTCCCTGACCTCATCCGCAGAAGCATTTGGATCTACTACATCAACCGTGATGCCATAGGACTGGAACTCACGAATGACATCGATTACTTTTGAATTCCGGATATCACTTACATTTTCCTTGAAAGTTATACCCATGACCAGGATCCGGCAGGATTGGATATACTTTTTCAGTTCAACCAGTTTTTTGAGTCCCTGGTTTGCCACATATGACCCCATCCCGTCATTGATGTCTCTTCCAGAATTTATGATCCGGGCATGATGCCCGAATTTTTGTGATTTATAGGTAAGGTAATAGGGGTCCACGCCAATGCAATGTCCGCCTACCAGGCCGGGGTAAAATCTGAGGAAATTCCATTTGGTTCCCGCTGCATCAAGTACTTCAAAAGTATTGATATCCATTTTATTGAAAATCATGGATAACTCATTCATGAATGCGATGTTAATATCCCGTTGGGTATTCTCGATGATTTTGGCAGCCTCAGCCACCTTTATGGAACTCGCCCGGTGCACACCAGCTGAAATGATCAGTTCGTAGAGGCTGGCAATGACCTCTGCTGACAACTCATCACAGCCCGATGTCACTTTTGTAATGGTGGTAAGGATATGTTTTTGGTCCCCTGGATTAATCCGCTCAGGCGAAAATCCAACCTTGAATTGTTTCTTGTATGTAAGTCCTGATTTCTGTTCGAGCACAGGCACACAGTCCTCTTCGGTGCAGCCCGGGTAAACCGTCGATTCAAAAACCACATAGTCCCCTTCTGTAAGATACTCACCCACGGTTTCACAGGCATTAAGCAAAGGTCCTAAATCCGGTTGTTTATGATCATCAATGGGAGTAGGTACGGCTACAATATAAAAACTGGCTGCTGCCAGGTCTTTCTGGTCAGCGGTGAAAGAAATATCACAGCCCTGAAAATCCCCGGAAGAAATTTCACTGCTGGGATCTATTCCTTTTTTCATTAAATCTATCCGGTTGGGTTTGATGTCAAAACCGATCACCTTCATTTTCCTGGCCAGCTCAAGTGCAATAGGTAATCCGACATATCCCAATCCGATTACTGCGAGTTTCTTATTTCCTTCTAATAATGATGGAATCATATTCATGGTTTACAGGTTTATTTATAAAGCGGGTGATAGTTGCCCACGCGGCCAACAGGATTCGCATTCCTGATGGTATAAACAACCTCAATGGATTTTTTTGATTCTTCCAGGTCGAATCCGTTCCCGTCAAGTATCCCCTGGTAGGTTTGGGTGTGCAGGTCAGTAAAGCCGTCACTGAATTCAATCTCTTCCTGATCAATGGTGATACTTCTGTATGTCCGCTGTCCCCTTTCTTTTATCTTAGCAGGAAGATCTTTGGCATCTATGCTCAGGTACCAACGTATCCTCGCCTGCTCCAGTTCGAGGTAGCCAGATGCTTTGTTTTCCTCCAGCTGATGGGTGATGTTCTCTTTGACATCACCAAAGATCCAGATAAGCATATCGAAGAAATGGATCCCAATATTGGTAGTAATACCACCTGATTTCTGCAGATTTCCTTTCCACGAGTAATGGTACCAGTTCCCACGGCCGGTAATATAGGTCAGATCTATGTCATATATTTTGTCTTTGGGACTTTTCCTTATCTTTTCCCGCAGGGCCTTGATCGATGGATGCAGCCTGAGTTGAAGAACATTAAATACTTTTTTTCCGGTCTCCTTTTCAAAATCCGCCAGACCGTCAAAATTCCATGGGTTCAATACCAGGGGTTTTTCACAGATTGCATTTGCCTGGCTTCTGAGGGCAAAGCGTATATGTGAATCGTGGAGGTAGTTGGGGGAACAGATACTGATATAATCTACCTGTGTGCCTTCCCTGCGGAGTTTATCAATATGCCTGTCAAAACGTTCAAATTCAACAAAAAAATCGGTATCGGGAAAATAGGAATCGATGATCCCGACACTGTCATATACATCCAGCGCAGCAACCAGGTTATTCTCTGTCTCCAGGATGGCTTTCAAATGCCTGACAGCAATATATCCGGCCACACCTATCAGTGCAAAATTCTTTTTCATAGCTTTTCTACCATTCCGTTCTTCAATTCGTATTTCTCACCGCTTTCAGGACATACAGCCAGGTTAAGTTCATCAAAATGAAGGCGGTGCCCGTATTCACTCATCCACCCCAGCTGTTTTCCGGGATTACCAATTAACAGGGCATAGGGGGGAACATCTTTGGTAATCACAGCGCCTGCACCAATAAAACAAAATTCTCCCAGTGTATTGCCACAGATAATGGTGGCATTGGCACCAATAGATGCTCCTTTGCCTACCAGCGTCTTGTCATATGAACCCTTTCTCACCACTGCACTCCTGGGATTCACGATGTTTGTAAATACCATGGATGGACCGAGGAAAACATCATCTTCACAAATGACGCCTGTATAGATGGATACATTGTTCTGAACCTTCACATTGTTGCCAAGGACAACATCATCGGAGACCAGTACGTTTTGTCCGAGATTGCAATTTTCTCCCAGCTTCGCTCTACTCATAATATGTGAAAAATGCCAGATGCGAGTGCCTTTGCCAATTTCACAACCTTCATCTATCACGGCTGTTTCATGTGCGAAAAATCCCTTGTCATTCATTATTCATCCTGCTTTAAGAAGGTTTTTATATGATGGCAAATATATTCAATCTGTTCGGATTCCAGTTCGGTATGCATGGGAATGGAAAAAACAGTCCTGGAGAGCGATTCCGTTACCGGGAAATCACCACTTTTGTAACCCAGGTCTTTGTAAGCAGTTTGCAGATGCAGGGGGAGCGGATAATAGATCATGACGGGAATTTCCTTGCTTTTAAGATAATCCCTTAGCTGATCACGGTCCGAACCTTCCAGGATCAGGGTATACTGGTGAAAAATATGGGTAGAATAAGGTACCCTGGCGGGAATTGACAGTTGAGGGATATTCCCCAGCTGGGTATCATAAATCCTGGCCGCTTCCTGCCTGGCTTTATGAAAGCTGTCGAGATGTTTAAGTTTTACCCTGAGGATGGCAGCTTGCAGGGTATCCAGCCGGGAATTAACACCTACTTCATCATAATAGTATTTTGTTCTGGAACCATGGTTAACGATGGTTTTAATCTTTTGATCCAGGCTTGCATCCCGTGTCATGATGGAGCCCCCGTCCCCATAACATCCGAGGTTTTTGGAGGGGAAAAAAGAAGCCGTGCCAATGTTCCCTACAGTTCCTGCTTTCAATCGGCTTCCATCCTGAAATATGTAATCGGTACCCACAGCCTGGGCAGTGTCTTCAATGACAGATAATCCGTGGTTCCGGGCAATATCCGTGATGCTTTCCATATGGGCACATTGTCCGAATAAATGTACCGGAATAATGGCCCTGGTCTTGTTTGTGATAAGCTGCTCTATCTGTGCCGGATCAATATTGAATGTGTACGGATCGACATCAGCCAGAACAGGGACCAGCCTGAGCAATTTGATAACCTCTATACTGGCGATAAAAGAAAAAGGTGTGGTGATTACTTCATCTCCAGGCTGAAGATCGAGGGCCATAAGCGCCACCTGCAAGGCATCCGTTCCATTGGCACAGGGGATCACGTGCTCGACCCTAAGATAGCGTGCAAAATCGTCCCGGAAGGCCTTTACACTGGGACCATTAATGAAAGCCGTGGAATCCAGCACTTCCTGAATTGCCTTGTCAATTTCCACCTTGAAACGGCCATATTGCCGCTTCAGATCAACCATTCTTATTGCATCCATTTTAGTCCGGATAATGAACGTACGAAGATAATAAATAATGAAACAAAGTCCGGCAGGATTCCGTAAACCTGATTCATTTCAGGAGGATGAGGTTAAAAAAAATTGTAACTTTGTTAAACTGTTCAGATGAAGATCGATTTAGATAAATACATTCGGGAGCTTTTGCTCCGGCATGATTGCGTGATCCTGCCAGGATTGGGTGGATTTATAGCCAATTACCGCTCCGCAGAATTTGATGCTTCACAGAAGACAGCCATTCCCCCTTCAAGGCAGATCTTATTCAACCTCAATCTCGTCCACAACGACGGCTTACTGTACGCTCATATTTCCAAGGAGACCGGCTATGGCTATAAGGAAGTACAAGACATGGCAGCAGTATATTTCAAAACAATCAAGTATGAGATCAGGAAGGGGCTGAAGTTTACGATTGATGAATTAGGATATTTTTTCCTTAACAAGGCCGGAAAAATTGAATTCACACAGGAAGTGTCTGAAAATTTACTGCTGGATTCATACGGCTTATCCTATTTAAAGTACCAGGAGTTTGACAGGATACGGGCCAGAAATGTTAATTTCTACAGAACCATTGATGAAGTTAGTCCTGTTGCAAGGCAACACCGGATCAGGAGATGGGTTTATACCTCAGCAGCTGCCTGTCTGGTGGCCGCCATGATCCTGGTACCCGTCAAGATGGGGTATCTGAATGTTTCCAGTTTTGACCTGAGTCCGGTTGACAGTTTTAAGAAAGAACAGCCGGTCAGGGAACTTGAAATCACCGGACCTGAGTCTGATGCCACCGAGTTTGAGTTTGAGGCCATAGGGCTTGAGGCTGAGGCCACCGGACCAGGATCCGGCGAACAGCCTGCATCCCTTGCGCCTGCGGAGCAAGGCAAAACCTTCTTCGCTGCGGAAGTATCCTACCATATCATTGTGGGAAGTTTCAAAGATTATGATAATGCCCAGCAGTTAAAGCATAAGATGGCAGAAGAAGGATTTGAAGCTGAGATACTTACAGGAGAAAACGCCTTTTACAGGGTGTCAGCGAAACAGTTTCCGCAGAAAGAAGCTGCAGTTACGGCACTCTCTTCCATCCGCAATGATCAGGCATATAAGAGTGCCTGGATCCTTACCTTATAAAACCACAGATCCTTCCCCTGCAGCATCTTCAGGTGTAACAAAGATCAGTTTTCCCTGCGGATCTTCTGCGAGTAATACCATTCCATGGGAAATAATCCCCCTGAGTTTCCTGGGAGCCAGGTTGGCAAGAATACAAACCTGTTTGCCTATGATCTCTTCAGGTTTAAAGAATTCAGCTATCCCGGAAACGACCGTACGTTTATCAATGCCTGTGTCTAGCTCAAGTTTGATCAGCTTGTCGGTCTTGGGGACTTTCTCAGCTGCCAGGATCCTGGCTACCCTGATGTCCATTTTACTGAAATCCTCGTAGGATACCTCATCCTTTGGCGCAGTTAGTCCGGATTCCTTTGCCTCATTCAGTTTCTTACTGTTTGCCAGTTTATCAAGCTGGACCTGGATGGCATCATCCTCGATCTTATCAAACAGCAGTTCTGGCTGATTGATTTGATGTCCAACACCAAGCAGACTTTTATTCCCGATATCATGCCAGCCAATTACGCCTGCATTCAGGAATCCTTCAAGCTTTACAGCGGTCAAAGGAAGGAAGGGTTTGATGATGGCTGCTACGCTGCCCGTGATCTGCAGGGAGGTATATAGGATGTTTTTCACCCTGCCGGGATCCGTCTTAAAGTGTTTCCAGGGTTCCGTGTCAGCCAGGTATTTATTCCCGAGGCGGGCCAG
Organism: Bacteroides sp.; assembly: GCA_030640625.1. Taxonomy (GTDB): domain Bacteria; phylum Bacteroidota; class Bacteroidia; order Bacteroidales; family SM23-62; genus SM23-62. The sequence goes on along the minus strand of DAOWJB010000345.1, from coordinate 2,709 downwards.
GTTCATGGCCTCTTTAAGGGCTTCCCGGAACCGGAAATGATCCAGGTTGTCCTCCACCCGGTCACGATATCCGGCGATACAGTCAAGCACCTCATTGTCATACTTTTCAAGGTTCTCCGGTTTGGGGATCCTTCCGTTAAAATATTTATGTGTCAGTACGAGTGCCCTGTGCACAAAATTACCCAGGACAGCGACCAGCTCATTATTGTTCCTGGCCTGGAAATCTTTCCAGGTGAAATCATTGTCCTTTGCTTCAGGAGCGTTGGCACAGAGAACATAGCGTAACACGTCCTGTTTCCCCTCAAATTCTTCCAGGTATTCATGCAGCCAGACGGCCCAGTTCCGGGAAGTGGAGATCTTATCATTCTCCAGGTTCAGGAATTCATTGGCAGGAACGTTATCAGGCAGGACATAACTGCCTTCTGCTTTCAGCATGGCCGGAAAGATGATGCAATGAAATACGATGTTGTCTTTCCCGATAAAATGGATCATACTTGTATCATCCTTTTTCCAGTAGTCTGCCCATTTATCGGTCAGGTCCTTGGTGGCCGAGATATAGCCAATCGGTGCATCGAACCAGACATACAAGACCTTGCCTTTCACTCCTTCAATGGGTACTGGTATTCCCCAGTCCAGATCCCGCGTCACAGCCCTTGCTTCCAGTCCGCCGTCAAGCCACGACTTACACTGACCGTATACATTTGTTTTCCAGTGTTTGTTCTCTTCCAGTATCCACTGCTTCAGAAAACCCTCGTATTTATCCAGGGGAAGATACCAGTGTTTGGTTTTACGCCGGACCGGAACGGAGCCGCTGATGGTAGATCTGGGATTGATCAGGTCCGTTGCATTCAGGGAACTCCCGCAATTTTCACACTGGTCACCATAAGCCTGGTCATGGGTGCATTTTGGACAAATGCCGATAATATACCTGTCGGCCAGGAACTGGCTGGCCTCCTGGTCATAATACTGTTCCGTTTCCTTCTCCACGAATTCACCACGGTCATACAGAATTTTGAAAAACTCGGAAGCTGTCTGGTGATGGGTGGGATGGGATGTACGGTGGTATATATCAAAGGCAATCCCAAAACGCTCAAAAGAATCCTTATTCATCCGGTGGTACTGGTCGACGATCTGCTGTGGACTAACCCCTTCCTGCCGGGCTTTGATGGTGATGGGCACACCGTGTTCATCAGAACCACAAATGAAAATAATATCTTCTCCCTTCAGGCGAAGGTACCTGGAATAAATATCTGCAGGAATATAAACGCCCGCCAGGTGTCCAATATGAACAGGTCCGTTGGCATAGGGAAGGGCGGCTGTAATGAGATGGCGGCTGGTTTTTTTCATGTTTGCAAGTAATCGCTGACAAAGATAATGGTCATTTCCGAATAATTGTTTATTTTAATACAATGATGCAATTACCACCATATTTAAAGTCCGGAGACCTTGTAGGCATCACTGCACCTGCCAGATGGGTGGATCCGGAGGAGATGCAAAATTTCCTTTCAATACTGGAAGAGCAAGGATTGAAAACCTTAACCGGCTCCATTTATACAAGGCATAATCAGTTCGCCGGAGAGGACAGCAATCGCCTTGAAGATCTTCAGCAGATGCTCGATCATCCTGATGTCAGGGCCATATTCTGCGTCCGTGGGGGATATGGAACAATACGCTTACTGGACAGGATAGATTTGAAAGGCTTTGCAAATCATCCCAAGTGGGTAGTCGGCTTCAGTGACATAACGGCCCTGCATTCCTTTCTGCAGATGAGGATAGGGGTTGCCTGTATTCATGCTGTTATGCCCTATACCTTAAGGGATGTTGCTGATTTTAAGGATCCTGGTATTGTCAGCCTGTTCAAGGTCCTGAAGGGAGAATTGCCCTCTTACGATGTCCCGCCTCATCCCTTGAACAGAGAAGGTAAGGGGAAAGGCGTCCTGCTGGGAGGTAATCTTTCGGTGCTGTACAGCCTGACAGGTACACCTTTCCAGTTTCCTACCAGGGGTGCCATTCTCTTCCTGGAGGATGTTGACGAATACCTCTATCATATCGACCGGATGATGCAAAACCTGAAGCTGGCCGGCATGCTGGGGAACCTGTCCGGATTGCTTGTAGGTGGACTGACTGACATGCATGATAACGAGGTGCCTTTCGGAATGGATGCAGCACAGATCATCCGGGAAGCGGTTGAATCCTTTGATTTCCCGGTATGTTTTGATTTTCCGGCAGGACACATTGAGGGGAATATGGCCATGATACTGGGCAGGGAGGTATCCCTGGAGGTAGGGGACAATGGAAGCCAGCTATTTTATATCGATTGATCAGGAGTGGATCTATGGCAGAACACCTGGATATTGGAAAGGAAGGGGAAGAACTGGCGGCCAGGTTCCTGGAAGAAAAGCAGTGGCATATCCTGGAACGGAACTGGAGATACCGGCACAGGGAGATCGATATTATTGCAAGCTGTGATGACCAGATCATTATTGTCGAGGTTAAGGTCAGAAAACAGATCGGTGGAGAACGCCTGGAAGAGCACATCAACTGGAGGAAACAGCGATTTTTGATCAGTGCTGCCAATGCATTCATACTGAAAAGCAAACTGGACAAAGGCGTCAGGTTTGACATCATTTTACTGACTGGGGAAAAGGGGAATTATTCCATTGAACATATTGAGGATGCCTTCAGTCCCTGGGATTAATTCACTGATTG
>DAOWJB010000164.1 GCA_030640625.1 Bacteroides sp. | reverse complement strand
TTACGCTCATTGGAATAGCCTACAGACTGTTCAATCGCTTTCTTCGCCGAACCTATCACACTGGCGCCCAGTTTTATCCGTCCCATATGGAGAATATTCAAAGCGATCCGGTATCCTTCTCCGCGTTTGCCCAGCAGGTTCGCCACCGGTACCTTGCAATCATTGAAAAAGATCTGCCTGGTAGAGGATCCCTTTATCCCCATTTTTTTCTCCTCAGGATTAAATGTAATACCCGGAAAGTCCCTCTCCACAATGAAAGCACTCAAAACACGGTCATTATCGATCTTGGCAAAAACGGTCATTACATCTGTGAACCCAGCGTTGGTGATCCACATTTTCTGGCCGTTCAGGATATAATGTTCCCCATCTTCTGAAAGGACGGCCTTGGTGGTCCCTGAATTGGCATCAGAACCGGCACCCGGTTCTGTCAGGCAATATGCACCAACCATCTCGCCCGTAGCCAGTTTGGGGATATACTTCTGTTTTTGTTCCTCATTTCCGTAATACAGGATTGGAAGGGTGCCAATACCGGTGTGACAGGAAAATGCCACTGCATAGGAGTAACCGGCCCCCAGGATTTCACTGGCATACATGGCCGTAATAAATGATTGACCGAATCCCTCATATTCTTCCGGTATGGATATTGCCAGTAAGCCGAGTTCCCCGGTTTTGGAAAGAAGTTCACGCATCAGTCCTTCTTCCTGGGTATCAACGCGGTCCAGGACAGGAAATACCTCTGTATCAAGAAAGTCCTGGCATGTCTGCCCTATTAGTTTCTGTTCTTCATCAAATTCTTCAGGAATAAAAACATCCGCTGTATCGGTTTCTTTTACCAGAAACTCACCGCCGGTAATTAATTTTGTGTTTTCCATATATTCAGGTTTAATAGTGTATAATCAGGGTTTACAGTCCCAATGCAAGGACAAGCAATTCAGCTATATCATAGTTCTTGACCTGCTTTTCCTTATTCTTGTATTTCAATCCGTCCGTCATCATTACCATACAATACGGGCAAGCCGTTGCAATGATATCCGCTCCTGTTTCCAGGGCTTCTTCGGTTCGCTCCATGAATACTTCCCTGTCCCCTTTCTCCGCCTCCTTGAACATCTGTCCACCACCGGCGCCGCAACAAAGTGCGAAACTCCTGTTCCTTTTCATTTCAGTTTTTCCGGCAGACAGTGCTTCCAGGATCTGGCGGGGGGCATTGTACTCTCTGTTTGCCCTTCCCAGGTAACAGGGATCATGGTATGTGATCCTGGTCTGCTTCAGCGCATCTGCAGGGATTTTTAATTTTCCCTCAGCAAGACGGTCACGTATGAATTGCGTATGATGGATCACCTCGTATGTTCCTCCCAGGTCAGGATATTCATTCTTAAAAGTATTGCATGCATGGGGATCACAGGTCAGGATCTTTTTAATCCCGTAACCCTCAAATATTTCGATATTCATCAGCGCCTGCATCTGGAAAAGCATCTCATTTCCAGCCCTGCGTGCGACATCACCGCTTGAAGATTCCTCCGTACCAAGTACAGCGTAGGAGGTCCCAAGATAAGCAAGGAGTTTTGCAAAAGCACGGGAAACATGTTTATACCGGTCATCAAATGCGCCGGCACTGCCAACCCAAAATAAATACTCCGGCTTTTCTCCCTGCGCAAAGCATTCGGCAAGCAACGGAACATTCACTTTTGTCTGATCGTTCTCTGTGATATCTTCCGCCCAGAGCATACGGTCTTCCATGGAAAACTGCCAGGGTGCCCCATTGTTTTCAATATTTGAAAATATGGAATTTAGTTCACCGGGGGCTGCAGATTCTTCCATGACCAGGTAGCGCCTCATGTTCACGATCAAAGCAGGGTGGTTGATATTAATCGGGCATTCCTGGGCACAGGCATTGCACAGGGTACAGGCCCATAGTTCCTCTTCAGAAATAGAATCCCTGATCAGGGATTTGCCATCAGTATATTCTGTACCCTGTTTTACCAGTCCGGGACCCTTTTCCTTCATCCTTGCCCGGACATCCATAACAATTTTCCTGGGGGAAAGTTTCTTGCCGGTAATGTTGGCCGGACATACTGAAGTACAACGTCCGCACTCTGTGCATGCCAGGGAATCCAGGTAACCTTTCCAGCTGACATCCTCAATATCCAGCATGCCAAAACGCTCTGGCATCTCCTCTTCCTCTCCCTCCTGTGGGGCGGCAAAGGCCTGGTCGGGGTCCATCATGATCCTGACCTCCCTGGTTACATTATCCATGGTATCAAGCTTCCCAAGTGGCTCGAGCCGGCTGAGGAAAACATTTGGCACGGACATGAACACATGAAAATGCTTGGAATAAGGCAGGTAGTTGGCAAAAATAAAAATCAGCAGGATATGTGCCCACCAGTTGGTTTCATATAATATATGATCCAGATGAAGAGTGCACGTAAACCAGGAAGCCAGAATATTGCTAACCGGATAATAACCTTCCAGGGGCATTCCTGCCTCCAGGGTCGATCTGATATAGAAAGTGTTCATCCCCAGCAGTGAGATCATCAGCAGCAGGATCATGGTCAGGGCGATATTGGCATCAAGATGAGAAATATGCTTCATCTCAATACCGGCGAATCGCTTGACATTCAGGAACAACCTCCTGGCCAGGAAAACGATGATGGCAACAGCGATGACCAGGGCAAAAACATCTCCCGAGGCCATGATGACATCATGGAAGATGCCAAGGAAACGGAGGACTTTTTCATTTCCCGTTATACCGTCAATAAGTATCTCGATACTGCCGATCAGGATCACACAAAATCCCCAGAATACCAGGGCATGGAGTAAGCCCATAATGGGCCTCCGGAAGATCTTGGTTTGTCCGAAGGCAACCTTCAGCATGATGACGGTCCTGCACCCGATCTGCCTTACCTTGAATGCCGGTTTGGTAAGTTTGAAGAAGCGGATAAACCGGCGGGTTGTCATCGCAAATGCGACGATGGTCAGCAGAAGGATAAAAATAAAGACATACTGCTTTAACAACATACCAGGAATTATTGCGCTTTTGCAGTTTTGATCTCGTTGATCAGTTCCGGCAATACCTTGGCAGCATCCCCGATGATACCATAGTCGGCAGCCTCGAATATGGGCGCGTCCTTATCTGTATTCACGGCGACAATGCATTTCGAAGAACTTACCCCGGCAAGGTGCTGGATGGCCCCTGAAATACCAAAAGCAAGGTAGAGGTTGGGGGCAATGATTTTCCCGGTCTGGCCGGTGTGTTCATCATGCGAACGCCAGCCTTCATCCGATACAGGCCTTGAACAGGCCAGTGCAGCTCCGAGGATATCTGCAAGCTCTTCAAGGGGTTGCCAGTTATCTCCCGATTTCATGCCCCTGCCACCTGAAACCACAGTCTCGGCATCCGTAAGAAGAATTTTCCCTGTCTGTTTTTGAACATCCTTGATACTGGTTTGTACCCCAAGGGTACCGGTACCTGCATCGAAAGGCTCAATGCTGGCAGTGCCGCCGGATTCAATGATTTCGAATGAATTCTGCGCCAGTGTCAGGATAACCTTTTCACTGTTTATTTTAACCCTGCCGAAAGCTTTGCCACTGAACACCTTCTTGGATACAATGAATGGATCCGATGATTCCGGCAGTGCTATAACACCAGGGGCCAGTCCGGCTTTAAGCTTCACTGACAATCTTGGGGCCAGTGCTTTACCGGTATTGTTATGGGAAAGGATAATGGCCCGGGCACCTGTCTTCTCAGCTGCTGCAGCGATGATAACTGTATACAGCTGATTGTCGAGTCCGGCAACCTTTTCCGTATCCACTGTCAAAATGGTAGTGGCTCCATAATTGCCAAGTTTCCCCAGTTCGGCTACCTCCACCTTGCCGATGGATATAGCCGTAACTGTAGTGCCGAGGGTCTCTGCAACCTTTGATGCATAGGAGACCAGTTCGAAGGATAGCTTTTTGAATTTGCCATCCCAGTTTTCTGTATAAACCAATACTGACATATCGCGATTTATGATTTTCGGTTAGATTTAATTAAATGACTTTTGCCTCGTTCTGGAGCAGCTGAACCAGTTCCTTCACATTATCAGCACCAACCATCTTGCATGGTTCTTTGGGTGTCGGTAATTTGAAGTCCAGGAATTCCGTAAGCGGTTCAACCGCTGCCGCAGGCACTACCTGAAGGGGTTTTTTACGGGCCATCATGATCCCGCGCATGGCAGGGATCCTGGGCTCCTTTGCTATCCCCTTCTGTACGATTGCCACAAAAGGAACAGGGATACTCACTTCCTCTTTTCCACCATCAATTTCACGCTTGATCACTACCTCCCCATTTTCCAGCCGGAGGGATGATACTGCAGAAACTGATGGTCTGTCCAGCAATTCAGCCAGCATTCCACCCACTGCAGAACCATTGTAATCACTCGATTCGATACCATTCAGAATGATATCAAATTCTTCCTTTTTGGGAACAAATAGTCCATGCCCAATTCGACCGCTAGGAATTGATGTAGATTCAGTGGGGCCAACTTTTCCAACTTTTATAATTGACTCATTATCTACACTTATTTCAAAAGC
>DAOWJB010000329.1 GCA_030640625.1 Bacteroides sp. | reverse complement strand
GTCCTATTAAATAATATTTATAAAATGAAACGAACATGATTTTTATTAATCATAAAATCACAAAAAAGTATGATTAATAAAAATCATGAGAGAGCGAAGCGGTTGCATTCGTTCTCAAATTTTTAATTATTCTATTTTCAATTAATTACAAAATTTTAAACGAATGAAATCTGATATTATATTGGCGGGTGTTGGAGGACAGGGAATTCTGTCCATCGCCGCAACGATTGGCATGGCCGCTCTCCACAATGACCTGCATATCAAACAGGCAGAGGTACATGGAATGAGTCAGCGGGGAGGAGCGGTACAATCGAATCTGCGGATATCTTCCAATCCCATCGCTTCCGATCTGATCCCCGAAGCAAGTGCCAACCTGATCCTTTCAGTCGAGCCCATGGAATCCCTTCGCTACCTTCCATACCTGGCCGAGGATGGATGGCTTGTTACCAATTCAAATCCGTACCGGAATATCCCTGATTACCCGGACATGGAAGTGCTCGAAAAGCAAATAGCTTCCCATCCAAACAATGTCTTACTAGATGCAGATAGCATTGCATCAGATCTGGGATCGAAAAAAGTTTCCAATATGGTCATACTTGGTGCAGCCACCCCCTTTATTGAAATTCCCTATGAGCATTTCGAAATCGGGATCCGGGAAATTTTCGGCAGGAAAGGGAACCAGATCGTTCAGATGAACCTGGAAGCCCTCCGCAGGGGCAAAGAATTCTCAGAAGGCAGGGGTAAAGCAGGATAAATTCAGGTATATTGCAGGGGTCAATCAACCAGGATTCCTGCCTGGCTGATGAGTGTCCATCCGGATGCCCAGTTGTATGTACCGAATGCTCCCTGGTATCCTACCTTATCAAACCAATCATCCGGATAGGGGGCAAGATCTGTAAAAATATAATCACTGCTTATCAGTTTATAAATCCCTCCGGTATAAATGAGCCTTGGATCCTCCACCTTGTTTTTCTCCTGGCTGAAGTGTTCCTGAATTTTCATGTTCTGCTCATCCAGGTCAGTGCCATCGCTTTCGGTGACTACCTTGAATATATCCAGGGTATCATTTTCTGCCACATCAAAAAAGATATTGCTCTTCAATTCCAGGAGACTGTTTTCAAATTGTTCATAGCTGTCCTCCAGATCTGGCTTGAATTCGATACTTATACCATTTTGTTGATTTACCAGTATGGAATTGGCCAGCCATCCTCCTGCATTTCTGCTGTATTTGGCCATTGAACGACCGTTGTCCATACCACTTCCCACCAGTGTCATGTTAAAAAGGATGGGTGTTGACAGGGGGCGCCCGTTTTCCGGATATATCCCCCCATTGGCTTCAAGCAGCAGGCTGCCTTCCTGTTGATCCTGAATACCAACCCAATACTGTCCTTTTCCGCGAAATCCTTCATCATAATCAAAGGCATCATCACTGCATAATGATGCAATGATGTATTTACAGTTTACCGATCCACCAAAGAACTCAAATCCGTCATCTGCATTCGAGATAACTTCCACATGTTCGATGATGGTTTCGCTTCCCACACCACCCAGGGTCAGGCCATTTATTTCGTTGCCTTCCCCGATATTTGTTCCGCCATGACGGATGGAGACATATCTTAAAATGCCTGAATTATCAGCATCGAATTCACCACCGTAAGTGCCCCGCGGCTCGCTCAGGGGAATACCCTCAATATGGTTTTCATTATACAGGGAATTCAAACGGGCGTCACCGAGCAGGATTACCCCCCCCCACAGTCCCTTGGCTTCAACCTGGATGGATCCTTCCAGGTCATCGTCTTCACAGGTAAAAATGATGGGTTCCGAGGAAGTACCATCGGCAATGATGGTGCCTCCCCTTGCTACAATAAAGGCACTGGCCGCAGTTCCCTGTCCCGTTTTGGCCCGGATCACTGTACCCGGTTCAATGGTCAGGGTCTGTCCGTCATTCACAAAAACCATTCCCTCCAGTAAATAATCCTTGTCATTTGTCCAGGTAGTGGTCCCAGTACCGGCACCATTATCCCTGATAGATACTACCTGGTCCACCACATAATCACTTTTCCGGCATGCTGAAAAAATCAGGAAAAGACAGATAGTAAAATAAATTCCGTTTTCGGGTCGTACATATCGGTTCATTCCTTTTAAAAATGGCATTATCAGAGATTTATAGTGAGATTTCAAGATTTAAATAGATATAGGACATATTTCCCATATTGGCAGCAAATGGTACCCAGTCCTGGTAATTCAGGGCCAGTTTTACCTGTTCAATCGGATGGAATTGAATTCCTGCGATGATTGCAGATCCGTCTTCCATAAGGTTCCAGGGTTGTGTGTACGCTGGCGGAGTATTGGAGGTCAACCAGTCATACCTGCCGAATAGTTCGAACCTGTCATTTATATCATAAGATACATAGGCTGAAAGACCGGTCTGGTTATGATCCTGCCTGAAGTCCCGGTTTCTTTTCCGGTTATATTCAGCACCCGCCGTTATCTTCCTGTGCCGGTATCCGATAAAGGTTGAAAGGGTTGATTGCAAAACATCCTGATTAATAAAATCATAATATACTCTCAGCTGTAAGGGGGTAATGGGAAAATAAGAGATCCCCATACTGGCTTTAAATGCATTGTCACGCTGCAGGTTTTGGTAACCTTCACCATTCATCATACTGGCATCGAAAGCCAGTGCTTTCCAGGGAACATATATGACAGTAGCACCCAGGTCTGCCTTGGGTCCGAATCTATGTTCATCCTGCATGGACCTGTAAATATAACGGTGTTTCCAGTATTTCTCCTGTCGTCTGTAATGTTCGGTATCAATGATACCTCCCTTAAGGGTCCATTTCTGTTTCTCCCAGTACAGGGCGGCTGTTTTGAAGTAAGCATACCTGCGTAGCCTGGCGTACTCAGAAATTTCCTCCGGACTTCCTATATCCACCTTTAGTTCGGTTGAATAGTACTGGTTCAACTTGTATTTGAAACCAAGGTAGGCCCTTCTTACCTCGAAAGCCTTCGAGGGATCTGTTTCTGTTAGCCCGGAATGAACATTGGCGAATATCCTGATAATTGGTTCCCCTTTTGGAAATACAGGCATATCCGCTTCTTCCTGTGCAAAAAGCAGATTTGAGTTTATATATAAAGTGATGATAATCAAATATTTATACATAGGTATCAGGGTTTAGAAGTTTCTCCAATGTTAACAATAATTTAATAGTGTTTGAAATAATCTAGGAAGAATTAAGATAAATTTTACAGAAAAATAAGATAAAAATTACATTGGAATAATTTTAGTAAAACTTGAGTTCCCGTCTATTTGCTGGTATCATGATAAATGATAATTTTATATGATATAATAATCCTAATTCCCCGGTAATGGAATTTAAAACCGATAAATATAAAATCCTGATTGTGGATGATGAACCTGATATACTGGAATTCATTAACTACAACCTGAAAAGGGAGGGATTTAATGTATACCAGGCCAGCAGTGGCAAAGAAGCCATCGAAACAGCGGTAAAGCAAAATCCTGATCTTATCCTGCTGGATATCATGTTGCCTGAAATGGATGGGATTGAAACCTGCGAGGAGATCAGAAAAATACCTTCGCTCTATCACACCACCATAGCATTTCTAACAGCCAGGGGAGAAGATTATTCACAGATTGCAGGGTTTGAGGCAGGTGGAGATGACTATATTACCAAACCGATCAAACCAAAGGTGCTGATAAGCAGGATCAAAGCCTTGTTGAAAAGGAGTCACACTCCTGCATCAGATGAAAAGGAGGTCATCGGTAGTATCTCCGGTGATATTTATATGGACAGGGAACGTTTCATTGTCGTAAAACAGGGCAAAGATCTGGAATTGCCAAAAAAGGAATTTGAATTACTTGGTCTTCTTATCTCAAAACCCGGAAAGGTTTTTACACGCGAGGAGATTTTTAACACCATATGGGGAGATAAGATCATCGTCGGAGACCGGACCATCGATGTGCATATTCGCAAATTAAGGGAGAAGATCGGTGATGACTTTATCCAGACCGTTAAAGGGGTGGGTTACAAGTTCATTAATTAAGAGATGGTGTCTCGAGCACCTTATTGCCATTCTCATTATTGTAAACGACAAAGTCACGCTGCGCTTTAAGCAGGTTTATGGTATAGAGTACCAGGTTTTTGGATTCAGTCAGCGTATTTAGATAAATTGTAGTATTCTTCATTCCTGTTTCCTTATTCTTTATCCTTTTCAGCTGTCTCTTTTTTAACTTAGTAAATGAATCCAACAGGTCAACTTGCTTTTTAATAGGACTGTCCAGATCACTGTAATCCTCTTTTTTAATCATCTGTATAATCTCTGAAAAGAATTCATTCACGTCTTGCGCTGTATCTTGCAGGTCGGTCTGTTGATCTTTGTTCAGGGGAGGATGATTATTTAGAATATACTCGAAAACAGGCTCCGCTATGAAGGTAAGACAGTGGGCGGTTTCTCTGAGGTAGTCCAGTACCTGGACATAATAATGTCCTGATTCAACATCATCCTCTTGCAGTTTGGTGATGGTCTGAAAAACATTGTCTTTCAGGATCTTGGTTTCCTTATTCAGGGTTTTGATCTCCTTCAAAGTACGTTTCATACTAGACCGTTTCTGGTCAATGATCCCATTAATTGAATTTGAATAGAGGATGGAAACTGATGACAAAGTTTTGTAAACACTTTTGGTGGCGCTCTTTTGTACATTTTCTCCATCGACTGTGAGTCCCTCGAGTTCAGCAAATTCTTCGCCTCGTTTGCGCTCTACATCTCGTTTCCTGTGTACACTGTAAGATTTGACAAAGAAGATGATGATCAGGACCAGCAGTCCAAGTACAGCAAATATCTTTCCCCAGTGAATCAGGTATGCCAGCAGGAAGGCTGCTGAGAATGCACAGAAAGCAGTGAAAAACCAGCCCCCGATTACTGTAACAACACCGGATACCCTGAATACAGCGCTTTCACGTCCCCATGCCCCATCAGCAAGGGATGTGCCCATGGCCACCATAAAAGTAACATAGGTAGTGGATAAGGGCAGTTTTAGAGAGGTCCCAAGAGAGATTAATGCACTTGCCACAACAAGGTTCACTGAGGCCCTGACAAGATCAAAAGAGAGGCCTTTCTCCTTTTTCAAGTCACTGAATGCATCCTGGTTGAATCTTTTGCTGAGGAAATTATTAACAGGTCTTGGGGTCAGGCTGTTTAATATGTTTGAAAACCCAATGCTTACGCGCACAATACCACGGGCCATGGCAGAAGCCTCAAATCTTTCGTAACCTTCATCCTGTCTGCTCAGATCTATGGTAGTAGCGGACACAGATTTTGCTTTTTTCGATGTCCACAGCGCCAGAACCATTATAGCACCTGCGATAAGTAGGAACAAGGTGGGCGTTTTGACGGGTTCTGTGAGGGCCGTCATGGCAAAACCGGAAGGATCGGCCAGTCCACTATCCTGAAACGTCCTGAAGGATTCCAATCCTGCCAGTGGTACCCCGATAAAGTTCACGAGGTCATTGCCAGCAAAGGCCATGGCGAGGGCAAAGGTGCCAACCAGTACGATTAATTTTAAAATATTCAGTCGGAAAATCATTTGCAGCAGCTGAAGAAGGACTGTCCATCCAACAAAACTGACTCCCAGTATCAACATGGTATTTTCCTTGATCCAGGCTACGGTTTCCATTGTCAGAAAGGAAGAACCTTTTGCTCCTTTGATTAAAATGAAAAATGTGATGGCTGAAATGGCGATGCCTCCCCATAGAGATCCGAAGTATTTTATATTCCGCTGAAAGTTAAACGAAAACATCACCCGGACCAGGTATTGGATCAACAGACCTACGGTAAATGCGATAACTACTGATAAAAGGATGGCTGTTATCATGAGTAGGGCAGAGCTTGTATTTATATACTTGCTCATATCGGCCATGGTGGACCCTGAAGCAGTGATCTTGATAATAGAAACAGCAACGGCAGCTCCCAACAACTCAAAAACAATGGATACTGTGGTGGAGGTAGGCAGGGCAAGGGTATTGAAAAAATCCAGGAGGATGATATCGGTCATCATTACAGCCAGGAAAATGATCATAATCTCACCGAAAAAGAACTGATCCGGATGAAAGATCCCCTTTCTTGCCACGTCCATCATGCCGCTTGAAAATGTGGCTCCGAATACAATGCCTACAGCAGCAATGATCATGATAATTATGAAGGGTGCAGCTTTTGATCCGATGGCGGAATTGAGGAAGTTTACGGCGTCATTGCTGACACCAACCACCAGGTCTGAGACTGCTAATACGATGAGAATGACAACGATTAGCAGATAGAATGTTTCCATCAACGATTGTACTTTGAGATGATGGACAAAGGTAGCTTATCGCAACAATTTAATTTTAAATTAATGTTAAGTTTTCGTTAAGTCCTATGGCATATTAGATCACGGAAACGTTTATTAGATCATAGGAAACTTAAAAAAAAGGAGGCTCGGAGGCCTCAATCCGGTGAATGAGTTATCAGGGATGCTGTCTGCATCTGACGGTCGTTTTTTCATTGATCCAGCATCCTACGGTATATGCTTTCCCGTGCTCAAAGCCATAAAAGAAAGCATCCTCGACGTTTGGGAAATATGCTGAAAATTTGCTAATTAATTCATTGGCCTTATCAGTGACTTCGGCATCATTAGATTTTGCCTGCCGAAATTTGTCAACCGCTGCCCAGAAAACCGTGTTTTTTTCAAAATCATTTTCTCCGCATATTTTGCTGCTTGCGGCATACAGGTTCCCAATCAGAATATATGGATCTCCCCAACCTGGTTTAAGTTCAATGGCACTTCTTGCATGGGAACGTGCGTTGGAAAATTCTTCAAACTTACTGAACAGGATAAGGCCTAACTCATAATGATATTGTGCTTTTTGCTCCGCTTCAGCATCCCCTGCGATGGCTTCTTCATAATAAGAAACAGATTTGTTAAGATCATCGTTCTTAAGAAATAGTTTTGCAAGATTATATGCGGCAGCAGAAGACGGCTCAATTTTATAAAGGTTTTCTGAAGCATTAGCAAAAAGTTCTGTGCCCTCACAATCCTGATTAGCCAGCAATACGGTAATCTTTTTAAGAAATTCAAGGTCCTCAGGCGTCTGCTCGAATTTGGGGGTGAAAATCTCAACAAGTGTTTCACAATCCGCAGCACCACTATTGGCAAAAATGGCTTCAATATTTTTTAAAGCAGTCTCCGCCCTGCTTTTATTTTTGCCGGTTTGTATGCGGGCATCTAAAATATCGGTTGAGAACAGGTAGTTATCAATCAGTTCCCTGCCTTCCAGCTGATCCTGCTTAAACAGGACATTGGATAATTGCATCAACATTACCAATACGGCATCTTCAGTCCTTCCTTTACCAAGTTCTGCAGCCCTTTTCAGGTAATCATACGCGGTCTGTACCTGTGAATTATCGCACCTGATAAGATCAAGTCCCTTTCTCCCGATCACCATGGCTTCCTGTCCAAAATGCTCAATCCGCCTGTCATAGATCAGCATCAAGGTATCAAGTGCCGAGGCTTTCATTGCTGGGTCCGTCTGCTTCGAAATTCTCGCGCGATATATCTTAACGCCATACAGGTAAATGTTCTTGCTGGATGCAGGACAATCGTTAAAAACGTTCTGCCATGAGGGAAATGCATGATCATATAGATTGATCTTCATAAATTCGCTCATGGTTGACAGGTTGTTTGCACAGTCCATCCTTGAGGTGCTGTCAGGTCCGTACTTAGGATTATCCTGGATATTGGCAGGTTGTGCCGAGGTAATGAATAAACCAAGGCTGACAGCAAATAATGAAAACAAAATAATTCTCTTCATAACTAATACTCTTAATGTGTTGCTCCAGGTATTGTTGGTGAAAATACTAAAATTAAGCTTTGTTTATTACAGTATATGCAAAAATCATCCCAAAAATTTCAAATCTGTATTTCACTGAATAATTGCCCATTCCGACATGATGTCATTGCTGATTAAATTTCAATTTATGATATAATTGTTTATTTTTATAGATTAAGGCAGAGTATTGATAGGGAGCACTACGTGTGCGAAGATAATAATGAACCAAACTTCAATCCTATGAAAACAGTTAAAACCATTGTTATCGTTCTCATCATTCTGTTTCTGATTCCTGTTGCTAGCTGGTTGGTCTGGAATGTCAAACAGAGCAAACCATTAAACATTCTGGTATTAAATAAAACCGTTCTTGGACTTGAAAGAAAAGAGCATAGCGCTATTTTTTGGCTGCTGCTCAATGACAAGTTTGTGAAAGATGACAATAAGGTATACCGGAAGGAAAAAGATTATTATGGTTTCCATCCCAATAAACCCTTAAAAACCAGGAAATACGAGGTTAAAAGGATTAAACTCGAAGAGATCAACGACCTGGTCTCTCAGTTTGACATGGCCTATTACTCTGACACCTATGGTGTATTTTTCAATGAATGGTACAGAAGGCAATCAGGCCGTGGCAAGGGTACGCTTATTGAAGGTGGACTGAATAATAATGATTATCTGTTTATCAAAGGATTACAAGATCAGGGCAAACTCCTGATTGCAGAGTACAATTTCATTGCACCACCTACCATTCAACTGATCAGAAAAAAAGCCGAGGACCTGCTGGGTATTCAGTGGACAAACTGGGCAGGAAGATTTGTGAATGAACTGGATCCATCCAAAAGCAAAGACCTGCCTGATTGGATTGTTGGCATATACAAAAAAAGAAACAACGGAGAGTGGCCTTTTACAGGGGCCGGCATCATCCTTGTGAATGAACCAGCACAGCAGGTGGCTGTTCTGGAGGCAAGTAAACACCTGGAAATGATCGTTCCGGAAATCCAGACAACGGAATATGGTATGGAGAATTATGATTTACCAGAATCTGTTCATTATCCTCATCACTTCGATATCATGGATGAACAGTCAAATGAGGTAATCGCTGATTATAAGCTACATGTTAATATCGAAGGCAAAGCCGTACTGGATGAATTCGATCTTCCCTCACGATTTCCTGCTGTAATCGAGTCGAATACCGGATCCCCCTTCCTGTACCTGGCAGGGGATCATTCAGACTATCCTGTCAGGATGTGGACTGCTAAATTACAGGGGATCAGAACCGTTGAAAAAGTTTTTTACACAAATAAGGAACAAAGCACTTCGAAATTCTACTGGACTTTTTACGTGCCTCTAATTTCACAGATCCTTACCGATTATCAAACCAGCCTGACCAAGTAGGATTACAGGATGGAACTTAAACTTGCCCTTGTCCAGCCAGACATTATCTGGGAGGATATTAATGCGAATCTTGAAGCATTCTCACGAAAACTGGAAGACATAGCAGACAAAATTGATGTTGTCATCCTGCCTGAATTGTTCTCTACAGGTTTTACCATGCGCAGCCGGGAGCTGGCGGAGGGAATGGAAGGAAGGGCTGTATCCTGGATGAAAAAGATGTCAGCAAAATACCGGTGCGTATTAGCCGGTAGTTTGATAATCAATGAAAAAAAAACATATTTCAACCGCTTTATTTGGATGGAACCAGGAGGCAGGGCCATAACATACGATAAAAGACACCTTTTCAGAATGAGTGGGGAGGACCAGCATTACACACAGGGTGAAGAAAACGTGACAGTGGAAATAAACACTTTCAGGGTAAGGCCCCAGATTTGCTATGACCTGCGTTTCCCGGTCTGGAGCAGGAATTGTCAGGAATACGATGTGCTTATTTATGTGGCAAACTGGCCCGCTGCCCGCCGCGATATCTGGATCTCACTGTTAAAAGCCAGGGCCATTGAAAATCAGGCATATGTGATTGGAGTAAACAGGGTGGGAAAAGATGGCATGGGGATTGTTTATAGCGGAGACAGCCTGGCCTGTAATGCAAAAGGACAAATCATAGCATCCTTTCCGGCAAAGCAGGAAGGCATACAGGTTATACAACTTTCATTGAAGGAACTGCAGGATTTCAAGCACAAGTTCCCGGTCTGGAAAGATGGTGACCAGTTTGAGATAAGGGATTAATTGGATTTGTTGTGACAATCCGGATCTGTACAATTTTCGCAGCTGTCAGCAGCATGCACATGTCCATGCTCAAGCTCATCAGCCGTGGCTTCACGGATCTCAACGACCTTACCACTGAAATGCAGATCATCACCGGCCAGGGGATGGTTAAAATCCATGGCGATAAACTCTTCATCAAATTTTACCACCAGACCGTTCAGCCGGTTACCTGACTGATCAAGCATGGGTATATGGTTCCCTACCTTCAGTATCTCACGGTCAATTTCTCCATCCACTGAGAAGGCTTGCATAGGGACATCAACAATGGCATCATCATTCACCGGACCGTATGCTTCGGTATAAACCAGTTTAAAATCAAAACCATCGTTTAATTTCAATCCGTTCAGGTTCTCTTCAAACTTTGGCAGCAGATTGCCGGCTCCGAAAAGGAACATTAAAGGGGAATCCGCACCAACTGTTTCAACCGTTTCTTCTTCGACTTTCAATTCATATGAAAGGGATACAACTTTATTCTTCTCTACGATCATCTGGCTATAATATAAAGTGATTTGTGATTAATAAATAAACCCACAAAGTAAAGCCATCCCGAATGAATATCAAAACAGGTATTTGTTAAAAACCTTATAAATAATCTCTAGAAATTGAATCCTATCCGAAAAATGGGATTGCTGTAAGGAGAGCTGGCTGTTTCATTAAGGTTCCACAGAATCATTATCAGGAAGCCGGATCGTCTGCCTATGGGTTGAAAGATCCCACCGCCCACTAATACGGAATGAAGATTGAAGCGTCCTTCGGCATAGGGGTTACCCACTTCGAAATATTTACTTTCCAGGCTTAGTATTTCATATTCCGCATGCCCGAATAATCCAAAATTGAGTCCAAGTCCAACTGCCTCACTAAGGTTCTTGATAACCATGTACCGGGCAAAGAGAGTTCCACCATAAATGTGTGTTTCATAGGGAACATAACCGGGGTAATTACTTTTGAAGTATTCGTACTTGATTCCTGGTCCGACTGCCAGTCTCGGTGTTAAATAGATCCCTGCAAGGGGGGATATCTCGATATTGGTCACAGTGCCGAACTGAAGTCCTAAGTTACCCCCGAAAAATATTCTTTCTCTCAAGCTGGGTTTCTCTTCCCACTGGGCCCTTAACATACTGCCTGACAACACCAGCAACAATATGATCGCAATTCCGTACCTTCCTGCACCTCTCATTTTCATATAAAGAATTGATCTGTTAAAAATATAAAATTCCCCGATTAAATGAATTTTGTTATTTTGATATAACATAAAAACACTGATTCATGAAAATTATTGTCACGGGAGCCAGCAGGGGCATTGGATATGAACTTGTCAGGCTGCTGGCAAAGGATCGCAACAGTCTGATCATGGCTGTTTCAAGAAATGCAGAAAAATTGGAAGAACTCCGGAAAGATTGTTTAGATGAGCCTGGTAAGGTATTTATTCAACCCTTTGATCTGGAAAGGCTGGAGGATATCCCAGCCAGCTTAATACCGGCGGTGGAGGAGCATTTTGATCAACTTGACATCCTGGTGAACAATGCTGGATTTCTGGTTAACAAGCCATTTGAGGAGCTCAGCATGGAGGACTTTAACCGCAGTCTTGTGGTTAATTATCTCGCACCGGTAGCGATGATCCGGGGAGTCCTCCCATTGCTTCAAAAGGCAGCCCTGTCTCATGTGATCAATATAAGCAGCATGGGGGGTGTACAGGGAAGTGTTAAATTTCCCGGACTCAGCTCATACAGTTCCTCAAAGGCTGCCCTGGGTGTAATGACAGAATGCCTGGCGGAAGAATTCAAAGAAAGCCGGATACGATTTAATACACTTGCGCTTGGATCGGTGCAGACTGAGATGCTGGAAGAGGCATTCCCCGGTTATAAGGCGCCTGTAAATCCAATGGAAATGGCAGCCCTTATCAAAGATTTTGCACTGAATGGCCATGCCTATTTCAATGGCAAGATCATCCCTGTATCTCTCTCGACCCCTTAACCTTCCTGGTCGGGAATATGGCTATTCACCATGTTTTCTTCGTTATAATCCTTGGGTATGATCTCTCCTTTTAATACACGAAGGCCGTTCATGGCCAGGGCATGCATCTCATCTTCTCCAGGGTATATGACCACCGGGGCTATGTAAGAAACCATCTTCTTGATGTATTCGTCCACCATGGGATTGTTGGCAATTCCACCGGTCAATATAATGGCATCTACTTCACCCTGCAGGACAGTAGCCATGGCTCCAATCTCTTTGGCTACCTGGTAGGACATGGCATCCTGGATCAGGTTGGCCTTTTCATCTCCTCCATCCGCCATTAACTCGATCTCATAGGCATTGTTTGTATTAAAATAGGCAACAAAACCACCTTCTCCTGTGATCATTTTCTTTACTTCAGGATAAGGTATATCTTCTTCGTAACAGAGCCGGGCTAATGCACCGACCGGTAAGGTCCCGGTTCGTTCCGGTGAAAAAGGTCCCTCTCCATCAAGGGCCTGGTTAACATCAATGACACGGCCTTCCTTATGTGCTCCAACCGATATTCCCCCACCCAGATGCGCGATGATCAGGTTGAGATCCTCATATTTCCTATTTAAAAGCCGGGCATATGACCGGGCAGTTGCCTTCTGATTCAGGGCATGAAAGATAGATATTCGCCGGAATTTGGGATGTCCGGAAATTCTCGCAACATCTTCAAGCTCATCCACCACAACGGGATCGGCAATATAGGCCTTGGCATTAGGCAGGGAGTGCGCAATGGAATCTGCAATCAATCCACCGAGATTGCTGGCATGTTCTCCCAGGATCCCAGTCTGGAGATCCTTTTTCATTTCTTCGTTAATATTGTATGTGCCAGATTTAATGGGCTTTATGAGCCCGCCTCTGCCAACTATGGCGGCAATACTATCAAGTTCGATATGTGCGTTTTTCAATTCCTTCAGGATGATTTTTCTGCGATACTTAAACTGATCGGAAATCTTTTTAAATTCCTTGAGATCCTCTACATTATGAGGAATATTTTTCAGAAAAATGATCGTGTTATTGACATAGACAGCCACTTTAGTGGATGTTGAACCGGGGTTGATAGCCAGAATATGATGATATGCCATGGTTTTCGCAGGTTTTTCCCGAAAATAAAGCTTTTTTCCTAAACTAAATGCAGTCTTTGATATGGTATATAGCAGCTTATCCGAGGGCTGCAGCCAGTGCTATCGACATCAGCTTGGTTTTTTCAGAATCTGCCCTGCTGGTAAGGACAATCGGTGCACTGGCTCCCATTACCACCGCAGCTGATGTACTCTCAGCTAAAAAAACCAGGGTCTTATACAAAATATTCCCACTGTCAAGATCGGGTGCCAGCAGGATGTCTGCATCCCCAGCTACCTCACTTATTATTCCTTTGTGAAGTGCAGCTTCTTTGGAAACGGCATTATCTATGGCAAAAGGTCCGTCGATCAGGCAGCCTTCGATTTTTCCATCCAGGTTCATTTTTTTCAGATCCCGGGCATCAATGGTGGATTGTATTTTCGGGTTGACTTTTTCAACGGGGCCGAGAACAGCAACTTTGGGGTCTTCCATGCCAAGCCTGTGATAAATTTCAACTGCATTCTCAATGATGTTAACTTTCTCCTTCAGACCGGGTTGAACATTCATGCCGGCATCTGTAATAGCGATCAGTTTATGGTATGCCGGCACTTCAATTAGGGCGGCATGGCTGAGCAGTTCATTTTTTCTAAGGCCTTTTTCTTTATCCAGCACGGCCTTGAGCAGGGGTGCCGTAGAGACCAGACCTTTCATCAGTAGGCTGGCCTCACCCTGGCGTATTAATTCAATGGCAAGTTGACAGCATTTTTCCGGATCTTTTTCATCTACCAGCGGAATATCTTCCGGGTCCAGCTCATTTTCCTCACAAATTTCCAGGATCTTATCTGAATCCCCTACCAGGATGGGATCGATGATGTTCTCAGTATTTGCATATAATACCGCTTGCAGAACATAGAGGTCCTCCGCCGCTGCCACGGCCAGTTTTTTTGATTTTTGATTTCTGGCAATTTCCAGTATCTCGGAAAGATGCCTGAAGGTTTTTCGTCCGTTTCCGGTCATTTGAGTTCCTAAATGATCTTGTTTGTATCTTCAGCAATAACAAGTTCTTCGTTGGTTGGAATGACCATTAATTTCACCCTGGAAGAATCTTTACTTATAATGGCTTCCTTTCCCCTGGTAATATTATTTTTCTCTTCGTCAAACTCAATGCCTGCAAATTCAAGTCCTTTGCAGATCTCTTCCCGCGAATCCGGGGAGTTTTCACCAATGCCACCTGTAAAGACGATGGCGTCTGCACCTCCCATGGCAGCCATGTATGCGCCGATATACTTCTTGATCCGGTAATGATACCGCTGCAGACCAAGGCTGGCACGTTCATTATTATCCTCAAATGCTGCTTCCTCTATCTCTCTCATATCGGACGAAATACCGGTGATCCCGAGCATGCCACTGTGCTTGTTGATGAGTGTATTGGCAGCCTGAACACCAATCTCCTCTTTGGTCATGATGTAGGTCAGCACGCCCAGGTCCAGATCACCTGTGCGGGTTCCCATAATGAGTCCTTCAACAGGTGTTAAGCCCATGGATGTATCCATGGATCCACCATTATTTATTGCAGTAATGGACGCACCATTACCAAGATGGCAGGTGATCAACTTCAGCTTTTTCAGATAGGTATTGAGCATCTTGGCAGCCCGATGAGATACGAAGCGGTGACTTGAACCATGAAAACCATACCTCCTGATACCATATTTGGTATACAGGGAATATGGGATGGCGTACATGTATGAATAATCAGGCATGGTCTGGTGAAACGCTGTATCGAAGGTGGCAACCTGGGGAACATTTGGCAGCAGGGATTGCATGGCGTATATACCTTTCAGGTTCGGAGGATTATGAAGGGGAGCCAGGTCCACACATTCCTTAATACCAGCCAGTACATTATCATCAATCAGTGCTGAATTATGAAATTTTTCACCTCCGTGTACCACCCGGTGCCCGACTGCGTCAATTTCATCAAAACTCTTAATACTGCCGCGTTTTTTACTGATCAGTATGCCAAGCATATATTCAATTCCGATCTGGTGATCAACGATTTCGCCCTCCAGCCTTACTTTGTCCCCGTCATTTCTTTCATGCTTGATATAGGAACCATGCAAGCCGATCTTGTCTACCAGTCCCTTGGCAATCACCTCATTTTTAGTCATATCGAAAAGTTGGTACTTAATTGAGGAACTGCCGCAGTTAATAACAATTATTTTCATCCTATTGGTAAAATTTTGCGATTTTTACTAAATATAGTCAGTACTGGTGATGGCCTGGCTTATGATCTTGCCGTTCTCATATTTGTAGAATCCTTTGCCTTCCTTCCTGCCAAGGTGATTTGCCCTTACCAGCCGTTTCAGAATGGGAGAGGGTTTAAATTTCTGTTCTCCGTATTCAAAATGCAGGTTATCCATCCATTTCTGAACCTTGTCCAGTCCAACCCTGTCAGCCAATTCGAACGGACCCAGCTGCAATCCGAATCCCTGTTTCATGGTATCGTCAATACAATTGATGGAGGCAACGCCTTCCATCAGTACTTCACAGGCCTCATTGATCAGTGTTACGATCAGCCGGACACTCACATTTCCAAGTGATTCGTTCAGGGCGATTGGCCGCTTATCCAGCATTTTAATAAAGCGTAATGCAAAATCGAAGGATTCATTATTGGTATCCAGTCCACGGATAACCTCAACGATACCCACTTGCGAAGCTGGCGTGATAAAATTAAAACCAACAGCCCTTTCCGGATGCTTCAGGGCCGATGCCAGGTCACTGATCATCAATGTTGCATTATTTGAAGCGATCACTGTTTTGGTATCGATCATTTCTTCTACCTTGCGAAAAACCTCTTTCCTGCCCTGCAGGGAAGTCCCACGCCCCTTCCTGTGTATGGTTTCGATAATCAGGTCACAATCCCGGATGTCGTTATAATCCGTGCTGCCCTGCATGCGGGACATTATCGCACGTTTTTCACTGCTCGTAATTCCCCATTTATTGATGATTTCATCCAGCTGGTTCTCAATGGATTTCTTGATTTCGACCAGCAATTCTTCGGTCCGGTCGATATAAACCACCTCTATTCCCTGCTGGCTTATGATCCTGATAATTTCCTGTCCCATACTTCCGGCACCGATGACCCCAACCTTTTGCAATCCCCCGTTCCTTCCTTTTACGATCTTTTTCTGTAAACTATAATCTGCTAATCTTTCTGACATATTAATTTATGTTTTGTGTTTCTCATTTTACAATCCTGCAGCCTGGTTAGCTGTGATGGCAACCAGGTTGACTATGTCGCTCACAGAACAACCTCTGGAGAGGTCATTGATGGGCGCTGCCATTCCTTGCAGAACCGGTCCGATAGCCTCTGCCCCTGCCAGCCGCTGGACAAGCTTATAGGCTATATTACCTGAATCAAGGGAGGGAAAGACAAGTACATTGGCTTTTCCTGCAATATCGCTCCCGGGAGCCTTTTTAGCACCGATGGATTCAATGATGGCTGCATCTGCCTGCAGGTCACCGTCAATTTTTAATCCGGGAGCCATTTCCCTTGCAATCCGTGTCGCATTAACCACTTTATCGACCATCTCATGTTTTGCACTTCCTTTGGTTGAAAAGCTTAACATGGCAACCCGGGGTTCAAATCCTGCTATGGCCCGGGTGGTATTGGCTGTTGCCACGGCAATTTCTGCAAGCTCATTTTCAGTAGGATCAGGATGTACGGCACAATCTGCGAAAACAATAATGCCATTCTCTCCAAAGTTACTGTCCTTAAGGATCATGATGAATGCACCTGAAACCACAGATATCCCGGGCAGGGTTTTAACGTATTGAAAAGCCGGTCTGAGTACGTCGACCGTGGCATTCATGGCACCAGCCACTTCTCCGTCAGCATCTCCGTTTTTGATCATGAGCGTAGCCAGATAGAGTGGGTCCTCGATAAGTTTTGAGGCGTCTTCAGCAGTAAGTCCCTTGTGCTTTCTCAGCTCAACCATGAGATCAATATACTTTCCTTTCCGGTCATGATCATCCGGGTTGACGATACTTGCCTTATCCAGATTTGTTAAATTCAGTTTGACCGCTTTGGTATTTATGGCATCAGGATCGCCGAGAAGTATGATTTGCGCAATGCCTTCTTTTATTATTTCATCGGCTGCTTTCAGGGTCCGTTCTTCCAATCCCTCAGGCAACACAATCCGCTTGTTATAGTTTTTCGCTTTTAATTTAATTCCATCTAGTAAATACATTGATAATCAGGTATTTGTAATCCATGAAATAATTTTTTAAAAATAGTTTAAAAAAATCTAATTTAAACTGTTTGTTTACATGATTTATGTCATAGATATAAACACCCAATAAGAGCTCATGACATAATACGTGTGAATTTTGTAAAGGATACTATCTTTACAGACGTTTTTCAAGTTTTATTTCATGACTACCCATCCAGTTATTGTAGCTGATCAGGATCTGAATGTGCTGGCTTCCCAACTTGACGGAGATCTGTATACTGACTTTTCCACGCGCCTGATGTATGCCACAGATGCATCGGTATACCGCGAAATTCCCCTGGCCGTAATCAGACCACGAAATGCAGCAGATATCCGTAAAGTTGTAAACTACGCATCGGCAAAGTGTATGACTGTCATTCCACGGGGGGCCGGTACTTCCCTGGCAGGACAGGTAGTTGGCCGGGGACTGGTGGTGGATATCTCCAAGTATATGAACCAGATCCTGGAGTTCAATGCCAGTGAGCGCTGGGTAAGGGTGGAACCCGGGGTGGTACTTGATGAGCTTAACCTGTTCCTGGAACCATATGGTTTATTCTTTGCCCCGGAAACTTCCACATCCAACAGATGCATGATCGGTGGTATGGTCGGCAATAACTCAAGCGGGTTACATTCACTGATATATGGAAGCACCCGCGACCACCTGCTGGAGGCAAGGGCCATCCTCTCAGATGGATCCGAGGTGGAATTCAGGCCTTTGTTCAAGGAAGGTTTTGAACGGAAGTTGCTGGGAAAAAATCTGGAAAGTAAGCTGTACCGGCAAATAAATGAGATTTTGGCTGATGAGCAGTTGAGGAAACAGATCCGCACAGAATTTCCCGATCCTGCCATTACTCGCAGGAATACAGGATATGCCATTGATGCTCTTCTCGATACAGATCCCTTTTCAAATGAAACGGACCCTTTTAATTTCTGCAAACTCATTGCCGGATCTGAAGGGACACTGGCATTTGTTACCCAGGTTAAATTGAACCTGCTTCCATTGCCACCACCTGCACGAGCTCTGGTATGTGTACATTTTGATACAATTGCAAATGCGATCAAGGGAAACCTCATTGCCCTCGGATTCAATCCTGGAGCAGTGGAACTGACAGATAAGACCATCCTTGACCTGACCCGGGAAAATATTACCCAATCCAGGAACCGGTTTTTCCTGAAAGGAGATCCGGGAGCCATCCTGATCATTGAATTTGCCAGGGAAACGATGGATGAGATCAAGCAGCTTCACAAGGAACTGGAAGCAGCCATGCGAAAGAAAGGATTGGGTTATCATTTTCCGCTGATTACTGGTGAGGATATCCAGAAGGTCTGGTCCCTGAGAAAAGCCGGACTTGGCATTATGGCAAATAATCCAGGCGATGCAAAACCGGTTTCTGTAATCGAGGATAACTCGGTTAATGTGAACATGCTGGAAGATTTTATCGAAGACTTTAATAGAATACTGAAATCCTATCAGCTGGAATGTGTTTACCATGCACATATTTCTGTCGGAGAGTTGCATTTGCGTCCAGTGCTGAACCTGAAAGATCCTGAACATGTAAAGAAATTCAGGGACCTTGCCAGGGATACGGCCATGCTGACGAGGACGTATCGCGGATCTCTCAGTGGAGAACATGGAGATGGAAGGCTAAGGGGGGAATTCATTTCCATTATCATCGGAAATGCCAACTATGAGATCCTGAAAGAAATAAAATATACCTGGGATCCGGACAATGTATTCAATGCAGGCAAGATCATTGACACACCGCCAATGGACTCGTCTTTGCGGTATGTACCTGGAATACCAACCAGGGAAATAGAGACCTTTTTTGATTTCTCTGATAGCGGTGGGATACTGCGGATGGCAGAGAAATGCAATGGTTCGGGTGACTGCCGTAAATCAGCCTTGATCGGGGGCACCATGTGTCCGAGTTTCATGGCTACCCGTGATGAAAATACTACCACCAGGGCACGTGCCAATATCCTGCGGGAATTCCTGAGTAATTCCCAGAAGGAAAATCCCTTTGATCACCGCGAGATCTATGAAGTACTTGATCTATGCCTGTCATGTAAGGGATGTAAATCGGAATGTCCCTCGAATGTGGATATGGCCAAGATGAAGGCAGAATTCCTTCAGCAATATTATGATCTTCACCGGATTCCGCTGAGGACATGGATAATCGCAAATATCGCTGCTATTCAGAAGCTGGGGACCATATCTCCCCGGATATTTAATTTTTTCGTTAGTAATAAGTTGTTCTCGAGATTGCTTAAGAAACTCCTCGGATTTGCCAAATCCAGGAGTATCCCTGTGCTGAGTAAAAAAACTTTAAGAAGATGGATCAAACAGAACCTTCAACGGTTCAATGAAGAAATCGAGCAGGTCAATGGAAGCGTATGTTTGTTTGTTGATGAATTCACCAATTACAATGATGCTGATGTTGGTATTAAGGCAATCAGGCTTTTACAAAGGCTTGGCTATGAAGTAATAACGATCGGACATAATGTTAGTGGACGTACCTTTCTCAGCAAAGGCCTTGTCAGGAAGGCAAAGCACATCGCCGATCAAAATGTCAGGGCTTTTTCTGACCAGGTAAGTCAGGATGTCCCCCTGATTGGACTGGAACCTTCTGCCATCCTGGGATTTCGTGATGAATATCCTGAACTCGTTGAACCGGAACTGGCAGAAGATGCAAGAAGAATTGCTGAATATGCCCTGACTATGGAGGAATTCCTAGAACAGGAAATTGATAAGGGATTTATTCCCGCAGAAAAGTTCACCAAGGTAAAAAGACATATTAAATTACATGGACACTGTCAGCAGAAAGCCGTATCTACTACAACATCCACACTAAAGGTCCTTTCTTATCCTGCCGGATATACCGTAGAAGAAATTCCATCCGGATGCTGTGGCATGGCCGGTTCTTTTGGTTATGAGAGGGAACATTATGACTTATCCATGAAAGTAGGCGAGCTTGTTCTATTCCCGACAATCCGTAAAACCATGGAGCAGGTCATGATTGCTGCCCCGGGAACCAGCTGCAGGCATCAGATCAAAGATGGAACCGGACGAAAAGCCCTTCATCCGGCAGAAATCCTTTATGATGCACTTATCTAGACGCTTAGTTTCTCACCTTCCGATTTGGCAATAATGACGGCCCCGCAACTGTCACTCCACACATTGGTGGCCGTGCGGAACATGTCCAGTATCCGGTCCACCGCCAGGATCAAGCCAACCCCTTCCAGGGGCAGGCCTACAGCTGTCAGGATCACCGTGATCATCACCAATCCAGCCATCGGAATGGCAGCCGCACCAATGGATGCCAGAAGCGCCGTTATAACGATGATAATCTGTTGCACGAATGTTAAATCGATCCCGTAGGCCTGGGCAATGAACATGGCTGCCACGCATTCATACAAAGCTGTACCATCCATATTGATCGTGGCCCCGAGTGGCAGGGTAAAGCTGCTGATTTTGTTGGAAACTCCTGAATTCAGCTCAACTGCCTTCATGGTCAGGGGAAGGGTCGCACCGGAAGAGGAGGTTGAGAAAGCCGTAAGCAGGGGCGTGGACATATTGACCATATGCCTGAAAGGACGGGCCTTCCCGACAACCTTCACCAGCAGTGGCAGGGTCAGGAAAAAATGGATGAGCAAGGCCAGGATCACCGTACCCATGTACAATCCCATCCTGGTCCCCAGATTCGCCAGATCATCCTGGTCTGCAATCACTTTCGCCACGATACCGAACACGCCTAGCGGAGTGAATTTGATCACGAAAAGGGTGATCTGCATCATCACCTCGAATATTGCGTTAAAGGCCTTCTTTAATACTTCCCGGTGGGATATACCGACCCTGGTGATGAAAAATCCAAAGATCACGGCAAAAAATATGATAGAAAGCATGGAATTATTGTTGAAGGATTGGAAAATGTTGGTAGGAACGATCTCAATCAGCGTTTGTCCCAGACTCCGCTGGCTATCTACAAGTCCCTCAACATTCTGGCTGAAATTCAGGTCCGCACCAATACCCGGACGTATCGTATTTACAAAGAACAGGCCCGTTATAATGGCAAAAGTGCTCGTCACAATATAATAGCTGATCGTCTTAAACCCCAGTCTTCCAAG
>DAOWJB010000313.1 GCA_030640625.1 Bacteroides sp. | reverse complement strand
TTTACATTATTGGCAGGATTAAAAGGATTGGCTTTCCACGGATCTCTTGAATAATCAAAACGGTCCCATACCTCGATCTGGATAATGATATCTCTTTCGTATGTTAATTTCAGGAGGGATTCAAACCCTTTCCAGTACGCTTCGTTCCACATATCCAGGTCGTAATAACCATCCTGTTGCAGATAAAAAGGCCAACTGTTTCCTGTATCTCTGGAACTCATGGTATTTCTGATGTAATTACCGCCAACGCTTTGAAGCAAATCTAAATGCTCCTCGAGTTTGGGAATTTGGAACAAGTTGTCATCACTGGTCCCACCCAGGAGTAAAACAGGGTTCCCCTTGTATTGCCAGTATCGCGGATTCTCCGTGTAAGGCTTTATGTTATTTTCATCCGAATTCCCGCTTTGCTTCGAAAGACATCCAGAAACAGCCAGCAGGAAAATGAAATTTATTAAGACAAAAATCAGTTTCATAATTCTCTGTTTTAAAGGGACATTATTACAAACAAGGCTATTGTGCAGTGCAATGCCATTTTAAACATAAATCAAATCTTCTTTCCATCATTTAACTTTAATTGTTATCACCTTATCAGCATTCAGGTATACTTCTTCTTTCTTCTTATTTACGGTCGCTGTATAAGGCGATAGATAAGTAATTTCATCCCCATCTGCAGTATATTCCAACAACTCGGCCTTCACAGACCCAATGCTATCTGTTATCAGGCTCAATACTTCGTCCCCGTTCTTATCCAGGATCCTTACTTCAGCACCTTCAACTTTACCCTTTTTATCGATCACATTGACTGTCATGGTCCAGTAGACCGAATAAGAATGATGCTGGGGGGTGGCATCTATGCTAAAATCCATTCCTTCAAATTCATTGGAACGGAATTCAATATCCTTTGCCAGGCAATCTGTTCGTTCAATCCAGCCCATACGCACCGCTTGAAAATCTGTTTCAGCAGCCGGTGATTTGCTGATCCTATTTCCAGCTATCACGGTCCCTGTTGCACTGCCGTATCCACTGGCCACCCAAATGGGTGTTACATTGGTGGTGATAAGGTTATTATACAATTGTCCACCCCTGGCATTTCCAATATAAAAGGCGTAGGCCTCAGCATCTGTATCAGGATTGTCCTGTTCGATAAATATCTCGTTCCCGAATACATAATTGTCCCCTGCACTGGTACTGAAAAAGAAGGCAGATGCCATGGGAATATAATCGGGGTATTTTTCGAATTTTCTGCCTCTGATGAAAAATTTATTATTGTAGATCCTGTTCCCCAAACATCCCCTGGGCGATCCCAGCTCTGCGCCATAATCCGCCACCCGAATGGCATTCGTACTGTAATGTTCATGGTATTCACAGCTGGGAGGTGATGCTTTTATTTTGAACAGGTTATTGAAGATCTCAATATGACTATGCCTGAAAATTTCCAGTCCGGATCCAATCTCAGGTTCGAACCGGTTCTCAAATACCATGGAGCTGTCTCCCATGGCCATTATACTGTAATGATTGGTAACTGTCTGACGGTTCACGAATAAATTATGATGTATGATCGAATGCTTCCCCTTAAACACCAGGCAACCCTGTCCACCGTAAAACTCTGAGTAAGAAACTTCTGAAGCCACCAAGCCACGTAAATCAACAGCGTAAAACTCAGCACCATGCCTGTTGATGATAAAGGGGCTCTGGATCTCAAACCTGCAATTGGTAATAGTGGCATGCGGAACATCTACTGCTACGGTGTTGATCCCCGAACTAATGAATTTTACATTATCCAGGATGATCCTCACATCATTGGCAGTGGACTGGATCCCCCAGGACATAACGCCAAGGCTGCTATTTTTTATCACGCCGTTTTTTATGGTTACCGTACCCCTTCCTTCTGCCTTCGGAATGCCTTGGACCGGTTCTCCTGTTAAAATGTCAGCGGTGTAATCAAAGAAAGCATTGTGATTCCGGTTGTATAAATGATCATTATGCCCCATGGGATGAGTATCATCCACAATTCCAATACCAACATCCATGGCCGGACGGATGTCAATATGATCCACCAAACAATCATTCTCCGCCTTCACCCGGACGCGGTATTTCCCTGCAGGAAGGTTATTCAGGTGGGCTACGATAAAACCGCCTCCCAGGCGGGCAGAACGATTTTCGACCGGACAGGAGACCATTGTGGTATCAGCATATCTGGTAATACACCTTACCTCGTTTCCGGATTCATCATCAACATAAACACTGATCCTCATATCATTGCGGACATCCCCGCCCATATCATGATAATAATGGCCCGTAATGCCACACATGGCATAGTATGAACGCCCTGCTACTGGAAGGTTTATATACTCTGAAGCGATCTCATCCCCTGCTTTCAATCGCAGAAGTTTTTTCCCGATAAATTCATGAACTTCTTCTGTATTCTCGATTTTTGCGCCCGGCGCATTTGATACATCCCATCCCTTCAGTCCCTCTTCAAATCCAAAATTGGGAATATGCTCATAATCCCCGTCCGCATAAGTAAGGGTATAACCATTCAGATCAAGGGTAACATCTTTACCCAAAAACAAGGTGCTTTTATTACTTGCAATATCCTTGGTAAGCATATAGGTTGAACCTGGATTGTCAAAATTACCGGGACCTGTAACAGGAATTACATCATCCGGCAAATTTTTATGTTCAGATTCTCTGTATTGAGCATTTACAGAAAGATGGGATAAAAATAGCATTGAAATAATAACCTTGTGAAATGTCTGTTGTTTTTTCATTTTTATGGGTGCTTATGATTCGTGCTGACATAATCTTGATCATCGCCGGTTAGGATGTTCAAAAGTGAAATCCTCCTCCCTGATCATTTCCAACGTCTGTTCAATGGTTGGCCTGTCCCCCCAGTAGGTCCCCTGATAAAGAAAGCGTACGATGCCTTCCTTATCCACAATTACAGTGGTCGGTCTGTTGATATACTCTGCATGGACAGCAAAGGCCAGGGGATCGATACCGTATCTGGCACCTACAGCACCGGCACGATCAAGCAGGTGGGGCCATTTAATCCTGCTTGTGTAAGCCTCTTTAAAGGATTCTTTTGCAAACCAATAGGTTGGTTCCAGCTCTTTTCCGACCATTACGCGTCCCCTGTACATATCATGGGTTTCAATGGTAAAAACCTTGACTTCTTCTTTCTCAAATTCTTCTTGCACATCCATTAAATCGCGAAACTCACCATGACAAACCGGGCACCAATCGGCAAACACCCAGATTAAAACAACCCACTTTTCATTTTTAAATTCACTGAGCTTCCACATTTCCCCTTCCGTATCCTGCAACTCAAAATCGCTTGCTTCTTCACCTAAATGAACCGACTCGAACGTAGTCTCGTCGAGGGACAAAAATGCGGTCAGCAGTTCTTCGCTGGCCCCCATCTGTTTTTCAATCTGATCTATGGCCAGTTCACATTGGTGCATTACATCCCGTGACATATCCTCTTCCAAAATTTTATTCAGGAGATTCAATGAACCTGTCGATTCAATCTGGCCCAGGGAGATAATTGCCTGGGAACGCACCACGGCGCTGCTATCTTCAAGGGCCAACTGTTCGAGTCCCTCAATACTTTCCTCAGTTCTTAATATCCCCAATGCCATAGCACATACCTGCCGCACATGCTCATCGCTGTGCTTTAGACCATCCATGATTTCATCCACAGAATTTTGCCCGGCACGAACCAGGTCCCTGACTCCCAGGAAACGGATCCGCCAATCTTCATCCTCAAGGTCCGGTATCCCGGCTTCTCTATACGCATGGTCAAGGGTAAGTGAATGATCTTCATTCATGGGATTGAAGTTATTTGCAGCAACCCGATGAATAACCTGGCTTACCTCGACCTTATCGTAAGAACCATTATTAACACATGATAAAAGAACCAGCATGAAAAAAGCAATGCCGGCCAGCCCATACCCTTGCAACTTATGATATAGATTTGTATTTCGAATTCTTTGATTCTTCATAGCTTTAACTATTTGTTTACAGAAATTTTTGTGTGAAAAAACTGGGCATATAAGGTGGGGGTTTTAGTCGATACTACCACAATATCTGGTCATCCTCAATCAATTGCTTCTTTAACTTATCATAGCTCAGTTCATGCACTGGTATATCACTGTCGATTGCCATGCATGCAGCTGTCGCTGCCGATTGTCCCATTACCATAAATACTGGCTCCATGCGGATTGAGCCAAAACCAATATGTGAAGCGCTTAGACAAACCGGAACAAACAGGTTATCACATTCTGATGCTTTGGGAATAATGGACCGGTAACTAACCGGATAGGGACCCTTGACATGTGCCTCCACATTGCCCTCGTTTTTCACATAACCATCCTTGCTTATATATCGCTGTACATTATGGGAATCCATACCGTAAGCTGCCAGTCCGACTGCATCCTCTACGATTTCAATTCCCTCACAGTGCTTCTGGGTCATTACATAATCGCTGATCATTCTCCTGGCTTCCCGTATGTATAATTGTTGCTGCCATCCATCTTCCCTTTCGAATTCATCTTTACATGTACCCCAGCGTGATACCTCTGTCCTGATCTTCTCGGGAATCCTTGGGTGATTGGCCAAGGTCCACATAAGTCCCTGTTGATAAGAACGGTGCTTTTCAATGATCTCCTCCCTCTGCTCGTAGGACGCTTCCGGATAATGGTAGTTCTGGCCTATAAAATCAGTCGAAAAACCATCCCTGTTGTTCGAATCCGTCTTCCGGTTGGGCATTTTACTGTTTATCCAGGGTATCCTGTTATAACCTGATTCATAATTTCTGATTAACAATTCATAATTGAGCTCGTCATAGTCCCCGGGCCTGGCAAAGGGTATCCTGTTTTCCGGATGATCAGTGAGGCACATCCTGAAGCAATATGCCTGCACCCTGTGATCGCCGGCTCCAGGTTCTCCAGGTCCGATCACATCTATATAAGGCAATACCCCGCTGCTTTTATCTCCCTTAATAATATATGGATCAACCGCGTCAACAAAATTGTGATTTCTCCCATTGGCAGATACTATCCCCACCAAGGTTATACTGGTGTCGTTTGCCTGTACGCCATTCAGGTTTTCTCCATATTGTTCGTTGGCCTCCCTGCCAGTGGTGTAGTTTATACCAGTGGCAGCCATCAGGTCTCCTTCATAGGTAGCATCAATAAACATATTGCCATGAAAAACTTCTCCGGATTCCATGGTTATGGAGACAATTGAACCACCTTCTTTTTTGACCCCTTGTTCCCTGTCCAGCCTCTGATTGTATCTGACATCAATGTTTTCATTTTTCAACATATTATGATATACGACAAGGGCAGCCGAAGGCTCAAAGGTCCACATGGCATCATCCTGTTCACCGGTACGGGTTTGTCCCCCGTCAAGATACTCCATTTGTTTCTGCCATTTCCAGTGATCAAGGTTGCTATAATATTTTTTTATATGCTGATAGAATTCCCTTGAAATACCGCCGATTGCCTGCTTATTACCTATATCCGTTTGCCCTAATCCGCCTGTGGTAAGTCCACCTACCCGGTTGCCTGGTTCTACTACTACAACTGTTTTACCCATTCTTGATGACTGGATGGCCGCGACCAATCCGGCAGAAGTCCCACCATAGATCACAATATCATAATGGTTCCCTGGTATGTCAGCCTGACGGCACCCTGATAACAGGACAAGTACGGACAATGTTAATACTTTAATAACATTGCTTATTCTATAATTCATTTTCATTTTTCCTTATTTATTATGTCATTCATTAAAACCATCATCAATACTGAATTCAGATGCCTCAAATCCTGTCAACTGCCTGTAAACTACTTGTTTTACAATTGTTTTCATTGAAATTCTGAATCAGCATGTATATATATGGCATTTGATCTTGTACCCGGGTTAAAACATCATTGGATAGATTTTTTCTGCTAAAAGGAACAACCTTAACATATTCCTGAATTTCACCTGCGGTTCTTCCATATTTATATTCATAGGGAAATCTGCCAGCATCATCCGTCACAACATTCGGGTTATCTTTATTTGCAATACTTATATAAAACTCGCTTGCTTCAATATTCCCTTTCGGATTGAAAAACGAATGTTGATTCATGTAATCGTATAACTCTTTTGCTGTATTTTCTGCAGGATCAATTAATTCAATGTTTTTGATCATAAATTCTCTGTACAGGTAATTTCCATCATCGGTTTTGAAATCGTATAATTCAGCAAATACCTCAACAATTTCATCGGCCAAATATGGATAATGTGTGCATCCCAAAATTAAAGTTTTAAGCTGATTTCTTGTGTTTGATCTGCGTATCTGTTCCATGAGCGATACCAAATGAAAACGAACATAGTTCTCAGCATCATTAATCTGCATAACTGAGCATTCGTCGAAAATTTCGTTGTCGCACAACATCTTACCATTGGAAAAATCAAAATTATAAGCATCCAGTAGACTTTTGTCTATTACGATATCACCACTCAGACCAGGCCCTTTATAATCTGTTTGTGGAGTATTTACATTCTTTTGATAATAATTGGCATCCCCGTCAACAGCCTCGGCGATCCCGACTCCACCCTGGGAAAACACCTCAATATTACCCGTATAATCTTGTTTGTCCCTGAGATGTGTAATGGCATTATAGTAGCCTTTTGAATCCACTGTGCCCGATGTTGCTAAAACACCAATGATTGCATCCTCATCTTTTGTTAAGTTTTCTAAAGCTCCTTTGGCCCCGGCATCTATAACACCAATAACTTTAAGCTCAATGCCAGCCCTGCTTATGAATTCCTCAAGATGGTTTTTGCCGTAGGCTGTTGCGGTATTACAGCCAATCACAATGGCTTTTACCGGTTGCTTGTCTGAATTTGCCGAAATATCTTTTGAATGAGCATAGTAATTATTACCCATCAGGAATTGTGCATCCTTAATAATATGTTCCTTGAGCAGATCAATGTTATCCTCTTGGGCATAATTCCCATACGGCATATTGGCCAGGTCACCAAAATAGATGAATGATTCGCTCATAAAATCCCTTAAACCATCATTCCCATATCTGTGAGTTTCATTCTGGTATTGATCATAATTAAGAATGGATTTCAGAACCGTTAATCCGCCGGTCCCTGAATCGAAAATGCCGATAGGCAGGGTTTTATTTTGAGTTGGGTAGGAATCAAAATCTATGTAAAAGTAACTCTCCTTATCAGAAAGGATGGTATTAATAATGTCCGTCTGTCCTTCTGTAGCTGTGCGATTTAATCCTTTCTTATAATAATCACTCCTACAGCCAATAATTAATACAGCTATGAAAAAAAATCTGAAGATATTGGTTATCATTTTCTTCATGGGATTAAACATTAGGTAAAGCGAGGACAATCATCATTTTGAGACGAATGTGATCCTAGAATTGCTGGTAAGTTCAACATTTCGTTTCTTTTTTCCAACGATGACAGTATATGGGGAACTGAAAACCTTTTCCACTGAAACATATGAATATTCGGGTAATTCATGAATAATGTTTCCTTCCTTACCGGTCAACTGTTTGAATACTTCTTGGCCGTTCCTATCCAGTATCCGGACTTCTTTTCCGGTTAAAGCCTTTCCGTTTTTATCTGTTACATGTACTTCAAGGGTCCAGTATACCACATAACTATGGTCTTGTCCGGTTGCATCGATCTCAAAACCGGTACCTTCAATCACGTTTGAGCGGAATTGAATATTCTTGGCAACGCATTTGTAATATCCATCCCAGCCCATTCTGAAGGGTTTGAAATTTTCACCGGCCGTGGCTGATTTAACAATGGTGTTATTGCATATTTTCGTCTCGCTGGCAGCACCATAGCGTGATGCTACCCAGGCTGCCGGGGCATCGGTTGTGATATGATTATCAAAAAAATGTCCCCCGATGGCCCCACCCCCAATATAGAAGGCTGCTGTTTCATTCTTGGAACCACTACTCTGATCATTTACCATTATCTGGTTCCCATAGATAAAATTTTCCCCGGCGCTGGCACTGTAAAAAACAGCCCATGCCATGGGGATGTAGTCAGGATATTCCGGATAATCCTTGCCGGTTATATAAAACCTGTTATTGTATATCTTGTTTCCAAAGCTTCCCGAGACAGAACCTGGCTTTGCACCATAATCTGCTATCCGGATGGCTGTCGTGCTGTAATCCTCATGCCCGTACTCACAGGTAGGTGGTGCCGCCACTGCATGAATTTCATTATTGAAAATTTCCATTCCCCTGTGGATATATATTTCAATTCCTGAGCCGATTTCAGGGAGAATTTTGTTTTCAAAGATCTGGGAACTATCGCCCATGGCCATGATACTGTAATGGTTGGTGACCGTCTGCCTGTTGGCAAAGAAGTTGTGATGCACCTTTGAATAATTCCCCTTGAAAACCAGGCAACCCTGTCCGCCGAAAAACTCAGAATAGGAGACTTCAGAAGGTTTCTCCCCTATCAAATCAACGGCGTAAAATTCGGATCCGTGGCGGTTGATGATAAATGGACTTTTTACATCAAAATAACAATCAGTTATGGTGGCCTGTGGCACATCAACAGCAGATGTATTTATACCTGAGGTAATGATTTTCACATTATCGAGAATAATGGTCACATCACTGGCTGTAGATTGTATTCCCCATGATAACACGCCAATAGTGCCATTGCTGATAACCCCATTCCTAATGGTAACTGTCCCCTTTCCCTCGATAACCGGGATACCCGGTACAGGTTTGCCCAGGGATACATCTTCAGTATAATCAAAAAATGCACTATGCCCTCTTTCATATAAATGATCGTTATGCCCCATTGGGTGTGTCTTCTCAACGATACCTATCCCCACATCCATAGCCGGTCGAAAATCAATATGGTCGATCAGGCAATCGGTCTCTGCTTTCACCCTGATCCGGTATCTGCCTGCCTCCCTGCCTGATATATGTGCAAATATAAATCCACCCCCGAGCCTGGGTGAGCGGTTTTCTATGGGACAGCTGAGCATTGTGCTGTCGGAATAATCCGTGGTACATTTCACCTGCTTCCCGTCCGCATCTTCCACATAGACACTCACCTGCATTTCCCTTTTGGTGACCCCGCACATAGCAATATATGAACGATCAGCTACGGGCAGGTTTATATATGGTGAAATTATCTCTTCACCTGCTGACAGTCGGAGGATATTTTCCCCGATAAAAACATGTACTTTGGTATCCTCTATCCTGGCAGTGGGTGCCCTCGAAATATCCCAGCCTGTATGCCCTTCTTCAAAACTGTAATTGGGAATATGCTCATAGTCCCCGGCTGCATAGGAAACAGAGTATCCATTCAGGTCAAGTGTTACGTCCTTGCCCAGGAAAATAGCAGATCTCGGACTGGATATATCATTCGTAAGGATATAGCTGGCACCGGATTTATCATAGCTCCCCGGTTCACTGACGGCAATTTCTCCTGTACCTGGCGCCCGGTGATCTGACTGGTTATATTGTGCGAGAACAAGGTTTGGGGATAAATAAAAAAACGAAAGGGACCAAATAAGGGCAATGTTTATTTTTTCCATTTTAGGCCAGAAATTTATGTCCTAACATTTTAATAAGCAGAGGCAACATTAACAGGAATGGCAGTACCCAGATGGCGATATAGGAGATTTTCTCAAACCTTGCGTCGTAGGTATAGATATGGTTTCCTTCCTTTTCGTATAATTCAACTATCTTGTCGGCAGTATAAGGATCATCGTATTCGGGTTTATAGAGATCTGCCATATGCTCATAACTGGGCCTGGTTATTTCAGGATCAGCTTCAATCTCTGCAATATCATAGGGAACATACAATCCAAAGTCAGGATCCAGTATGTACCATTCGTTTTCGGAAACCCTGGTCCTGACAACCACATGCCCGGCAATATCCCATAAATGCGCTTCCATCCCGTGATCAATCAATACCCCCTTCACAACGATGGAATGGGAAGAACATAATCCAACTCCTCTTTCGAGCCCCTTTTTATAGTTTTTAAATTCATAGCGATTATCCTTTCGAAAGGAGTTCGCGATGAACAGGATGTAATTTTCCCTGAGTGGGACCCTCAGATTATACTTTTTCTTCCCTTCATTTTTAAAGTAATGCGACATACTTTTACTAACAACATCATTGACACGAAGCGCAAAATCTTTATCCGATTCATTATCCTGCCTGACCAGTTGCTTTTTCGCATCCTCCAGCTTAATCGTAACATCATTCAAACGGCCGGTATTCTCCTCTGTATAGAGATCGGAGTGCCGCATCGACTTCAGCAAACCGAAAACATTAATGAGCAATAGCAGGATGCCCAATCCAAATAGGACAATTTTTAAAGTCTTCATATTAGTTTGATTTGTAAGATTATGCTAGATAAAGATAAAGTTTTTTCTTACGTATCCTT
>DAOWJB010000132.1 GCA_030640625.1 Bacteroides sp. | reverse complement strand
GAAGAAGGCATGACCCTCATCGTCATTGCACATAAGCTCCAGACAATCAGAGGGGCCAATAAAATAATTATGATAAAGGATGGCAGGGTTGCAGAATCCGGTACCCATGAAAAGCTTTATGGCCTTGGGGGACTATACCACCATTTATGGATGCAGCAAAATGGTGCTTGAATGAATCCAATTCATTATTTTTAGGGATCCAGGGCCGGTATTGGTGAGTCCGTCATTAATCTAATTACAGCATGAATCAAAGTCGTGGTTCCGCATATCCATCTTTACCGCAAGCCTGGGGCCTTTTCGGTATATACGTGGCATTCACCCTGATCTTGGGTTTGCTTCTCGGCAACCTCCTTCCCCTGATAGGCATAAGTAACATGTCCATAATCAATTTTATTGGGTATAATGTAAGCATGCTCTTTATTATCTGGTTTGCATGGCGGCTTAAACCTTCATCTGGCTCTGGAGATCCATTTCTTTTTTTCAATCGTATTCCTGTCATCATTTACCCCATTATCCTTTTGCTCACCCTTTCCCTTAATGTGCTTCTCGACCCGCTTACCAATTTTATTCCCATGCCGGAATATATTGAAAAACTATTTGCTATGCTGATTAACAAGGATATATGGACCTTTGTGATGGTGGGGATCACCGGTCCCATCCTGGAAGAGATCCTTTTCCGTGGGGTAATACTGGATGGATTCCTCAACAGGTACAAACCGGGAAAGGCGATTTTCTGGTCTGCATTTTTATTCGGACTTTTCCACATGAATCCCTGGCAGTTTATCCCTGCTTTCCTGACAGGCCTGCTGCTGGGGTATATCTATCTGAAAACAAGATCCCTTATCCCGGTCATATTCATTCATATTATCAATAATTCTTTCAGCTATCTTATTTTATATCTCTACGGAGAGGATGATATGATAACTTTTCGGGACCTGTTTTCAGAGACCGGATCATTCCTGATCTTCTTTGCTGCAATTTCACTGATCTTTATCCTAAGCCTTGTATGGCTGATAAGATCGATAAGAGAACGCTCTTTTTTTCAACCGGAACCCAGTTAAAAATAATTATGGATCTTCAATTAAAGGATAAATTATTCATCGTAACCGGGGCCAGCAGCGGTTTTGGCAAGGCCATTGCTGCCATGCTCACCATGGAGGAAGCGCAGGTAATTGCAGTGGCCAGGGGAATGGAAAAACTGGAATCCCTGAAAAAAGAATACCCTTCCATTGAAATCTTAGCGTTAGACATCACACTACCAGAATCCCTCTGCAGTCTTACTGAGGCAGTAAGTGAACGGGATCTGACCGGCATTGTGGTCAACGCGGGTGGTCCTCCGGCAAAAGCATTCCTGGAGACGAACATGGAGGATTGGGACCAGGCATACAAACAGATACTCAGATGGAAAGTTGAATTGACCCAGACTTTTCTTCCATTCTTCGAGAAGAACAATTACGGCAGATATCTCTTTATTGAGAGTATTTCAGTGAAACAACCTGTACCAAACCTGGTCCTCAGTACTTCTTTAAGGATGGCAGTAACCGGCTTTGTGAAAACATTTTCGGTGGAAATTGCGCAGAGGGGAATCACCGCCAACGTAATGGCAGCAGGGTTTCACATGACCCCCGCACTTGAACGGGTGATCAGGAAAAACAGTGAGGTGGCCGGAATTTCATTCGAGGAAGCCAAAGATGAGATGGCGAACCTCGTTCCTACCAAAACGACAGGCAGTGTTGATGATTTTGCCTCCCTGGCCGGCTGGTTGCTTTCCCCCTGGTCTTCCTATATTACCGGCCAGACTATCAGTGTTGATGGTGGAGCAGTCAAAGGCTCCATGGGTTAAGCATCCATATGCTTGGATTTTCCGCTAACAGAACCTAAATTTGCTATTCCACTAAAAACATGATGAAAATCAGAAGGCGAATAAACACCCTTATGTTCTTACTGATTCCAGCGCTGATCTTTGGCCAGCAGTACGGATTCAGGAATTTTACGCTTGAGGATGGCCTCCCTCAAACAGAAGTCTGGGCTCTTTTACAGGACAATAAGGGAATCATCTGGGC
This sequence comes from Bacteroides sp., assembly GCA_030640625.1. Lineage (GTDB taxonomy): Bacteria > Bacteroidota > Bacteroidia > Bacteroidales > SM23-62 > SM23-62. The sequence continues at coordinate 14,292 of DAOWJB010000132.1, read as the reverse complement.
AGGAACCAACGGAGGAGGACTATCCAGGTTCAATGGAAATACATTCAAAACATTTACTACCAGGGATGGAATGCCCGACAATATAGTATACTCCCTTTGTGAGGATGAGGAAGGGAATGTCTGGATGGGCAGTATAAATGCCATTATTAAATATGATGGTATCAAATTTACTACCATCACAGAGTCAGATTACCAGGGTATCCGGACATATCAACAGATATACAGGGATGATCTGGGACAAATCTGGGTTCTGTCCCAGGATGAACAAAATTTCCAGCGCCTATTGATGATCACTGGTAACCGGATCATACCGGTATCCGATAAATTCAGAGAACTTAATTCAAACAATCTGATCCGTAATGTATTTTATACAAGGTCGGGAGTTCACTATATCACCACCAATGATTTCTTGTATGAACTCACAGATGAGAATACACTGAGAAAATCCCTGCTTAATGAATATGATGCCCTGAATGAGCATCGGATCTTTCCCCTGTTTCAGGATGATGAGGGATATATATGGATTATTACAGGCGGTCAGGATTCCCCAACCTCTTTTTATAAATATAAAAATGGGGTAATCTCAGCCTTTGAAGTCCCCGAAGATCCCTGGTGGAACGGTGTTAATGGTATATTCCATGATCAGCACCACAGGACCTGGTTCATAAATTTTGGAAATGGAGTGTCAATGTTTGATCCAGCCGATCAGGAATTTCATTATTTCAGACAGATCAACGGATTGCACAGCGATTTTATCCAGTGTATTATTGAAGACCATGAAGGAAATATATGGATGGGCTCGAACGGAAATGGATTGATTAAATACAGTAAAAACAGCTTTATATCTTTTGACTTTGACCAGATCATTAATGACAATATGGTCCGCAGGTTTTACCAGGACAGACAGGGAGATATGTGGTTCGGACTGGCAGGAACAGGTATCGTACATTATGACGGGACTACCTTTACCCCATACGATAAAGAGGATTATCCGGGGATCAGCAATGTACGCGGTTTCGCTGAAATCAGACCAAACCTCATGTTACTCGCCTCTATCAATGGCCTGTACCAGTTTGATAAAAGATCAATCCGTGAAGTAAGTTCCTTGTATGGTCTGCCACCGGGGAACTATTCTGATCTGCTGGTGGATGGTGACACAATCTGGCTAAGCACTATCAACAATGGCATTTCAAAAATCGTGAATGGCCGGTCCACCACCTACAACAGACAATCCGGTGATCTTCACAGCAATATTCTGAATTCCATCAGAAAAGACAGCAAGGGAAATATATGGGTTTGTGCCAACGACGGGATCGGGAAATACAGCAATGGGACTTTTAAGTGGTATACTGTTGAGGACGGTCTGAATTATCCAATTGTACTACAGATGACTGAAGATCTGCTCGGCAGGTACTGGTTTGCCAGTTACCTGGGGGGAATAAATATTTTCGACGGAGAAAAGTTCACCTATCTGACCATGAAGGATGGATTGTCATCGGACAATATTTACTCTATCACAACGGATCAGAATGGGAATATCTGGGCGGGTACCGGAAAAGGCGTGGACCTTATCCAGGTTGATACATCAGGGATCATAACAGGGATCCAGAATTTCGGGATCTATGATGGTTTCACCGGAATTGAAAACAACGGTACAGCCATCTATATTGACAGGGAGGAGAACCTCTGGTTTGGCACTGTCAGGGGAGCCATGCGATATGACCCAAAAAAGACCCAGGCGAATCTTCATGAACCCCAGACCCATATATCCAATGTAAAATTGTATTTCAGGGAGATCGACTGGCGTAGGGATGATTATGCAAATTGCCTCACAGGTGTATCGCCCTGGTTCAATATCCCAGCCGGTCTGGTATTCCCACATGACAGTAACCATCTGTCATTTGAATTTGAGGCATTGAGTTTCCAGGTGCCTGAGAAGGTCAGATACCAGTGGAAACTGGAAGGGCTCGACAAGGAATGGTCACCGGTATCAAATAAAACCGAGGCCATATATGCCAACATTCCACCCGGGGAATATACATTCATGGTGAAAGCCATGAATAATGATGGCATCTGGAATGAAACCCCCACCACATTTTCATTCAGGATCAGACCACCCTGGTGGGGAACCTGGTACTTTTTCATCCTCATGGCCATCCTGGTCCTGACAACCATAACATTGATTTTCAGGTTCAGGATAAAACTCATAGAAGCCAAAAGGCAGGAACTGGAAAAGATCGTTAAGGAAAAGACAACAGAAGTCAGAAAGCAAAACCGGACTTTGGAAAAGCAGAAAGAGGAGATTATAGCCCAGACAGAACGACTCCAGACTTCCTATACAAATCTCGAAAACCTGAGCGAAATAGGAAAAACCATCACATCCCAGCTTTCGGTTGAGAAGATCATTGATACCGTTTATGAATCGATAAACAAGTTAATGGATGCCAGTGTTTTCGGGATAGGTATCCTGAATAAAAAGACGAATTCCATCGATTTTCCGGGCGTAAAAGAGAAAGGTGAAACACTGGATTTCCTGAGTTTTAACCTGGATGATGAACTTCGCTTATCATCCTATTGTGTCAAAACAAGAAATGAGATCTTTATCAATAATTTTGAGGGGGAATATGATAAGTTCCTGCCGTCCATTACTCCCCCGGATGAAAAAACAGGAAACTCATCTTCCATTATTTACCTTCCCATGATCCTTAATGATGAAGTCATGGGGCTTATTACTGTTCAGAGCTTCCAGAAAAATGCCTATACCGAATACCACTTGAATATTATCCGGAACCTGGCCGTCTATACCAAGATTGCTCTCGAAAATGCTGCTGCCTACAGGCAAATCGAATTGCATTCCGACAATCTGCGAAAAGCCAACAAAGACATTAAAAAACAAAAACAGCAGATTGAACAAACCAACTTGGAACTGGTTGATCTGAATAATGAAAAGAACCACCTGATTGAAATTGTTGCCCATGATTTGAGGAATCCACTGACCAGTTCACTGGCCATTGCCAACAACCTGAGATCAAATAGCACCCAACTGAAAAGAGATGACAGGGAAAGTCTTAGCTTTCTGCTGAATGCCTTGAAAAGGATGCATGAGATGATTTCCAAAATCCTGGATATCAGGATGATTGAACAGAAGAAGATCAATATGAAATGCGAGAAAACTGATCTGAGTACGGTGATAAATGAAGTTTATAAGAATATGCTGGAGTCGGCCCAGAAGAAAAACATCAAGATCAAACTCGAGAATCCAAAAGCGTATGGTTTCATAGACAGGAACTATCTTACACAGGTATTCGAGAACCTGCTCTCGAATGCTATTAAATTCTCCCCCATGGATACCGATGTCTGGATCAGGGTAAAAGAGGTAGATGGAGAGATCATGGTAAATTTCATCGATGAAGGTCCAGGAATCAATAAAGATGAAATGAATAAGTTATTCGGCAAATTTCAGAAGTTAAGTGCACAACCTACCGGCGGTGAGCATTCTACGGGACTGGGATTATCCATTGTGAAAAAATACGTAGACGAGATGGGTGGCAGGGTCTGGTGTGAAAGTGAGCCCGGAAAAGGGTCCAACTTCATCGTTGCCTTTACAACACATCAATGAATACAGAAACTGCCAGTAACAAGTCTGTTAACAGCACAGTCATTACATTGCTGCCCAGTGCAGATACCAGTTTACCTAGATCGTCACCATGTCTTATTGCGGTCATGGCTGCTTTCACCCCCAAAGGAAGCGGCAGCAAGGCAATGTATATCCAGTATGATGAGATCCCGATGATGGGCACCAACACAATAATGGCAAAGGTGGCGAACATTCCTGCAGTATAAATATAGGAGGCTCCTTTCAAACCAAAACGGATGACCAGGTGCTTTCTGCCACCCTCCTTATCTGCTTCATGATCAGGGAACTGGTTAATAAGCAGGAGCAGGGAAGTGAGTATTCCAGGAGGAATGGAAACCCATATGACCTCCTTTGGGAACAGACCTTGCAGGGGCATACCCGGACTGGCAGTCATGGCTACATAGGTTCCAAGGACTACCAGCGTTCCCAGTGCCAGGCCAGCAAACAGTTCTCCAAGAATACGTTTTGCGAGAAAATTAGTATAAAACAAGACGGAGAGCGCACCGACCACCGAAAAAAGAAGTACTATCCAATGTGAAACGATGGCAAAGTAAATACCAACAGCAAAGGCAATAAGTAGGGTAATTATCCCCACAGTTTTTACATTTTCAGGCCGGGTATTTCCGGCCTGTATCATGCCGCTACCCCCGCTGAAGGGAGTCCGGGTAGTATTAAAATCAATTTTCGTCTTAAAATCAGAATATTCGTTAAACAGATTAACCGACACGTGTGACAGCACCACACCAATGCCCAGTATCACGGCATGAAGCCAATTAAAAGCAGTACCGGAATCCTGTGGATACTTAACTGAAAATGCCAGGCCAATTACCACGAGAAATACAGCCAGGATAAGGAAGGGGGCACGGATCTGTGCCGTCCAGATTTTAAAGGAATTGCCATTCATACGATTAGATGGAATTATGGTTGTTCAAGGCTGTAAACATAAAAAAATAAGTCAAGACTGCGAAATTGCAGGTAGAAAATCTTAAACATCCAGGGGAAGCAACCTGATTCCGGGTTTATTAAAGTATTGCATAGCTTCAATCCATCGTATGGTATATCCAATAATATATCCACCACCGCCTGAACCACATAGCTTTAATGAATACAGACCCGAGTGCAGGCCATGCAGCCAGATCTTATGGACGGCCTCGGGGATCATTCTCCGAAAATTGGTATATTGCATTTCAGACAGTGATCGCAGATTCCCCCAAAGCCTGGAATCACTCTCCAGTAGTAAATCGATACTCTTTTCAACGAGTGGGATCATCCTTTCATTGATTATTTCCAGGTATTCCGGCTCCTGTATGCGTCTCTTGAAATAATCCACCAGTGGACCGGTTTCGCCGGCATGTCCTGAATCGAGCAGGAAAAATCCCGAACCGGGTGGAGGAGTTGGTACATTTACAGGATAAATCAAATCCCCATCAAACAGGACAGGTTTATCAATATAACAACAGAGCGGATCTATGCCTGAACTGGTTCCATGGTAAAATGATTCCATTTGTCCCAGCGTCAATCTCAATTCAGATAAATCCATAGATTCATAGGACCTGCCCGGGCCAAAAGCATCATATATGGCAGCAACCAGGGCTCCGGAACTGCCTGCACCATACCCCGTGGGTATGGAAGAATCGAAAAACAATCCACCCACTAACTGTTCCTTGAAAAGACCGGTATTAATATCATTTAATGATCCCACAGATTCCTGGAGTCTTTCCAGGTATTGCAGGATCCCGAAAAGATCATCGTTTGATTTCAGGATAGCTGCATACCGGGTTGGATTACCGGATTCCATAGATCCCAACGGTTCTTCAGGCATATCCAGCCTGCCTGAAAATCTCCTAAAGGGAAGGACCAGCGCTTTGGATCCTGCAATAATGGTATACTCCCCAAATAATATTGTTTTACCAGGGAATTTCTTAAACATATATTTAGTAATTCTCTTCCCTTACCTGCATATATGCCTTGGAATGCTGGCATGCAGGGCAAGTTTCCATAGCTTTTTCAGATTCATAGACATAACCGCAATTAATGCATTTCCACCAGACTTTTCCGTCTTTCATGAATACCTTGTCCTCAGAAATGTTCTGCAGGAGCTTCAGATAACGGCGCTCATGTTCTGCCTCCACCTTGGCAATCATTTTAAACGCTGTGGCCACTTCGGGAAAACCCTCTTCCTTTGCAGTTTCCGCGAAGGCAGGATACAATGTGGTCCATTCTTCATTTTCCCCTTCGGCCGCAGCTTTCAGGTTTTCCGCGGTAGTTCCGATTTTACCGGCAGGATAGGCCGCGGTTATCTCTGTCATGCCTCCCTCTAAAAATTTAAAGAACCTCTTTGCATGTTCTTTTTCCTGGTTGGCTGTTTCCTGGAAAATGGCAGCTATTTGTTCGTAACCTTCCTGTTTTGCCTTCTTGACAAAGAATTCATACCGGTTTCTGGCTTGTGATTCCCCTGCAAATGCTTTCAGCAGGTTTTGCTCTGTTTGGGTTCCTTTCAATGAATTAGTCATAGTTTTGTTGGATTTAGTTTTATATTTCAATAAAATCTTCTTTCTCGGTTCCGCATACAGGACACACCCAATCGTCGGGCAGATCAGCAAAACTGGTTCCCGGATCAATTCCATTGGATGGATCTCCTGCCTCTTCGTCATAAACATACCCGCATGCAGTACACTTGAATTTCTTAAATTTTGAACCTGTATCTTTCTTTTCAAACTTTGATTTATCCACATAGGTGGGAGCATTTTTGGGTGCAAGTCCTTTCTTTACCTGTCTGTAATGCAGATAAGTTATTGGTTCCATGGTATCGTCCAATACATCAGATTGAACCAGTTCACCAATAAAAAGCCAGTGTGTTCCGACATCATGGGTTTGAACTACCTTGCATTCAAGGAATGCAATGGATTCATCCAGCACGATGGGAACCCCGGTTTCTCCATATTGGATACGCATTCCTTCCAGCTTGTCAGTATCCCGGCCGCTTTTATACCCAAACCGGCCAAAAAATTCAGCAGGCGTATCCTGGTGCAATACGGATACCGAAAATGCTCCGGATTTTTGAATAAATTCAGCAGTAAAGTTGTCTTTATTACAACAGGATGCAAACATGGCAGGCTCTGAAGTTACCTGAAAAACAGTATTGGATATAAATCCATTGCCCCGGTCTTTATCGCCTGAACAAACCACATATAATCCGTATGAAATCTTAAAGAATGCTTCAAAATTTATCATTTTCCAATGCTTAAATTACTAAATGGTTTCTAACAGCCTTAAAATAATACATAATCCTTTTTCTCTTGCTGCCTTTCATATGTTTTAAAACCATAATTGGTGGTTAATCTTGTAATTCAACCGGACCTTCCCCCATCCTGTCATCTATCCATTGTGCCTGGTGGCAATACTTCAGTAATTCAACCCTGATAAATGTATGGACATTTTCACGCTCATATTCCGGATAGATCAGATGAACATTGGGACCGGCATCCATGGTAAAGGCAAGGAAGATGCTTTTTTCATTCCTGAATTGTTGTATCAGGGATAACACATGAAGCGTGTTGGGCTTCAGGAGCAGATAGCCCGGATCAGAACTCATCATCAGGCCGTGTAGTCCAAGCGCCTCATCCTCGGTGATCCGGATAAATGTTTTAATATCATTGCCGTATATGGCCCTTGTCAATTTCTCGAGGTTTTCCCTGGCTTGCCTGTACCTTGCCCTTGCATAAGGATGATCGTCCATCAGTGCATGGCCCTGGCTGCTGGAAATTGTTTTATTTTCCGGACTGATGATCAGGATTGCGTCATAGAGGGACTCAAATGCGGGTCCAATCTTCCCGGCCAGGGCTGTGGCATGCTCATCCGATGTCAGGTCCATGCCTTCCTGTTTTCCCCAGGTAACAAATCCCCCATAGACTGATCTGGCTGCACTTCCCGATCCAAGCCTGGCCATGAAGGATGCCTTCTGATAGAATATATTATCCTGCGGTCCATTCAGTATTTGCTGTTCTATGGAACAAATACCCAGCGCGAGCGCACTTAGACTGGAAGCAGAGGAAGCAATGCCTGAGGAATGAGGGAATGTATTCCGGCTGGTTATCCTGATTTTACTTCCCGCCAGAAACGGAAAATATGGACTGATAATTTGCAGGTATTCCCTTATCCTGGATTCAAAAGCCTCATGATGATCTCCCTGGAAATAATAATCCATGTCCGGTCCATTCCCGGCACCGGGGCTGATTGTCAAATTCATCTCCGTAAAGGAATGCTGCAGGGTAAAACTCAGAGAAGGATTGGCAGGGATCTGTACAGGCAGTTTTCCCCAGTATTTGACCAGGGCGATATTGGAGGGACTCATCCAGGTTGATCTGAGTATTCCCAAATCGGCAGGAATCTCCGGAACGGCTTCTTTCAGGTATTGCTTATGAAATTCCCCGTTCATCTTATCAGGTTTTAACCATTTTATTATAGGGAATGATTGTTTCCATCCCCTTGGCCGAAAAATATTCTCTCACCGCCTGCCATTCCTGATGCATGGTGATCATCACAAAATCACCGCCCCAGGCGCCGAGGGACTTAACCTCACCGGGGTAATCCGGGAACAGACCATGTTTTACCGGCGGGTTTCCAAGGATGTCAGAAAGGATCTGTTCATGCTCTTTTACCAAAAGCTCGAATTCATTGAGTTCACCGGCCCTGGATAAGCCTTCTGTAATACGGGATATGCTTGACAGATCCTGTTCCCTGACCAGGGCTTTATTAAGGTAATTCTTGACACTTGATGCACTGTCCTGTTTACGGCCGAGATGCACAAAGGCAAGTTGATCATGGAAAGGTGGCAGGAAATCGATGGCTTTATACTCGGGTCCGGCATTCCCTATCCGGTAAAGAAGTGGCCGGTCTGACCTGGCACAGGCAATGTCATAACCTGAACCGCTGGAAACCGCTCTGGACAGACGGAAAGGATCAATCCCAGCCCACCAGGCAATATTTGAGATCAGTGAAGAACTGCTTCCCAGACCCCATTCAATATCAAATTCAACCTCAGTTTTCACTTGTTTTCCCCTCAACCATCCAGTATCACCCCTGATCTCCGCAGCGGCCTTCAAAATCTGAACCAAGCTCCGGGCTGTGTCCGGCTGATCTGTTTTAATGATCTGCCAGTTACCGGGATCCATTTCACAATGGAACCATGGCTTGGAAACCACACGAGATTCCCATAGCAGGGTACTTCCATGTTCCATATTAAAAATCTCAAGGGATTGTCCAAAGCTGGCAGGAACAGCCAGGGATAAAGCCCCGTGTAACACCAGGTATTCTCCTGACAGCAGCAATTTCCCATTGGAATGGAACCGTTTCCCTGCTTTTTCCATGATTACAGAGACCTTCTTAACTGTATCAGATAATCCTCCACCCCCCTGTAGGACACCTGCTTATCCTGGAAGTAACGGATGATCGCTTCTTTCTCTTGCGCTGTGGCCCGAAGGGTATTGACGATATTGGACAGGTGCATTTGCATATGTCCTTTTTGAATGCCTGAAGTGATGAGGGACCAAACCGCGGCAAAATTATTGGCTAGTCCGGCTGCGGCTGCAATCTGCATCAGTTCCCTGGCATCCGGAAATCCGAGCAGGTCCATGGAAAGTCGGGCCAGTGGATGTGCACCTGTCAGTCCACCTACCGTTCCTATGGCCATGGGCATACGGAGCTCATAGCTTAAGTTTCCTCCGGAAAATTCAATGCCAGTCAGGCTGTCATATTTTCCATTTGCAGCAGCAAATGCATGGCCGGCTGCTTCAACGGCCCTGTAATCATTGCCGGTGGCCAGTACAAGCGCATCCACGCCATTGAATATTCCCTTGTTATGGGTAACGGCACGGGCAGGATCATGGGTAGCTATGGCTACAGCTTCTTTGAATTTCCCAACGAATTCTAACGAGGAAAGTCCGGCTCCCATCCCGGCGAAATCTTCTTCCGGACACTGAACCATGCATGAAACCATGCAATCCGGGGTATAGTTCGACAGGATGGCCATGATGATCTCCAGGTCGTATTCATCGATCAGGATGCCTTTATCGCGGAAAAACTCAGGCAGGAGTCCAGCCATGGCTTCAAGACAGGTGTTGATGAAATTTGCGCCCATGGAATCTGCCGTCTCAAATGAGGCTTCAAGCTTGAAATGTCCAGGCATTTCGGGGGCCATCGCATGGATGCTGACAGACCTGATCCCTCCTCCCCTTTTCCTCATATTCTCAGTCAGATGAGAGGTATGCTCGATCAGATAACTTTCCAGCTCCAGCTCGTGATCCATTAACAGATCCTGGTTAACTTTCCATTTAAAATAAACATGTCCGGGCTTGATGGTCGAGATCACTTCCGTCTGGAAGCCTCCCCGCGTAAACCAGAATTTGGCAGATTTTGAAGCAGCAGCGACCACCGAACTTTCTTCTATTACCATAGGCAGAATATAGATCCGGCCATTTATCAGGAAGTTGGGTGCCAGTCCGAATGGCAGAAAATAATTACTTACCGTATTTTCGCTGAATTCTTCAAGGATGCGCTGCACTTCAGGATCCTTGTGCCAGAAACAGGCCAGTTCCCGGGCAAAAGCTTCAGGATTTGCACTAAGCTTAGAAGCCATTTCGATTCTCTCCTCCCTGGACAGCCTGGAAAAACCTGAAATGGGTTCTTGTCCATCCATGGTCAATCTTCTTTAATTTTCAGGTATGCTTCCGCCAGCTGCCAACCATTTACCTGGCAGCCAATATACTCCTGAAGGGTTTTATAATCTTCCCTGGCATGCCTCAGAAAACTGCTGGCCTGGCCATATATGGCCGGTAAACTGGATTTTTTAACCAGGTAATACCCATCGAGGAATGTTTTGATCCCTCCTGAGATAATTAATTGTTTACACAATATTCCCGGTTCAGTTTCCATGACATGATTTGCCAAGAGGATCATTTCCCCGGCCGTATGTCCGACAGTTGTGACAGGCTCATAAAATTCCTTCATGGCAGGCGCGCTGCGTTCCAGCTCAAGGAGTGTAAAATTAGTTCCCCCGTATGCTGCAAATTCAATGGCCTCAAGGGGTAATTTCAGCAGTGCCCTCAGGCTTTCTGGTCCCATGCCCTGCCCTACCTCCTTGACAATGATCCTGAAATCCGTTTTGTCGAGCAGTTTGTTGAGTGTATCGATGGGTGCATTCCTGAAATGGTCTCCCTCAGGCTGGAACCATTCCTGAAGGGGATTAACATGTACCACCAATCCATCTGCCCGGAGCCTGTCCAGCAGGGTCTGTACCCTGTCAAGTGTATCTGACTCGAGGTATTCTTCAATCTGGGCGATGCCCAGGTTGGCATACAAGGGATATTCATCTCCAATAATGGGCCGGACATTAAAATCTTCGAAATAGGTATCATCGTCCATGATAATGCGGCATGAACCAAGCCCCATTCCCATACCGAATTCATGGCAAGCCCTGGCAAGGTTCCTGTTTATGATGCCTGCCATTTTTGTACCTCCGGTCATGCTGCTGATCCAGAGGGGGACTTTCTGCTTTTTGCCCAGAAATTCAAACGGTTCAGGCTGTCCGGTTGGATGTGGACTGAACATAGGTTCATAGTCAAACCGGTCATCAAGTGTGTCTTTAAGGGTTTGTGAGTTCAGGGCAAGTTTAATATGGCTATTTTTACGTTCTTCCATAAGGTTTAATTAGCAATGCTATATTCCTAGTTTCCGGGATATCACCAGCCTGAGAATTTCCGAGGTTCCTTCCCCTATTTGCAGTAAGCGCTGGTCACGGTAGAAACGTTCTATGGGTGTACCCTTGATCAGTCCGTATCCACCATGGATCTGCAGGGATTCATCTGCCACCTCCTTTGCGATCTCAGAACAATACAGTTTGGCAATGGCCGCCTCCCTGCCATAAGGTTTTCCCTGATCCTTCAGCCAGCAAGCCTTATAGAGGGTATTTCTGGCCAGTTCTATCTTTACATCCATATCTGCCAGTTTGAATCCGATGGACTGGAATTTCGAGATCGGCCGCCCGAACTGCTCCCTTTTTCTGGCATATTCCAGTGCAGCTTCGAAAGCCCCCTGCGCCAGGCCCAATCCCATCGCGGCAATGGAAAGTCTGCCACCATCCAGAATGTTTAGCATGATCTTGGAACCCATACCACGCTTTCCAAGCAGGTTGGCTTCCGGGACCCTGCAATTTTCAAAGGACAGCTTGGCTGTATCAATGGCTCTCCACATCATTTTACTAAGGATCCTCTCCACCGTGAATCCATCAGTTTCACGTTCTACCAGTATGGTGGACAATTCCTTCCTGCCGTTATTTTCACCCGTGACAGCCTGAACTGTAATACCTGCTGATATAGGTGTTGAAGCATTCGAAATGAACATTTTCTTGCCATTGATCACCCAATCCCCATTTTCTAATACAGCTCTTGTTTTGGTCCCCTGTGAATCTGACCCGGCAGTTGGTTCTGTGAGTCCGAATGCCCACAATTTTTTCCCTGTGGTAAGTTGAGGCAGATATTTATCTTTCTGGTCTTCTGTGCCAAAATCAAATATCGGGCCAATGCCCAGGGAGTTGTGAGATGCCACGATACCGGCCTGGGAGCTATCAACCCGGGCCAGTTCCTCCACGGCAATGATATATGACAGGGTGTCGAGTCCGGCCCCACCATACTTATCAGGCAAGGTTATCCCAAAAAGTCCCAATTCCCCCATCTTGTTTGACAGATCAACTGAAAAAATCTCCTTTTCGTCCAGTTCAGATGCAAGCGGTGCGATTTCTTTCTCTGCAAAGTCCCTTACCTTCTTTCGCAGAGCTTCATGTTGTTCGTATACTATCGGCATGGTTTCATAAAATATTCCACAAAATTAATATTTAATCGATCACCAATAAGGGTTTATTCATTTCCACCTGATCACCGGTATTCAACATGATCCTGGTGATTTTTGCCTTCCTCGGCGCCAGTATGTTGTTCTCAATTTTCATTGAATCTATGACAAGAAGAATATCACCCTTTGAAACAGTATCATTCTCCTTCACATTAATTTTAATGATTTTGCCATGCATAGGAGAAACAATCATATTGTCATTATGATCCTCCCTGACAGAAGACTCCTCCAGGGCAGGTTCTTCAGGCAAGGCATCCCAGCGTTTGAAAACGATCTTTAATCCCTGATGTTCAACAACTTCTTCTCCTGTTGGCAACATGGCAAAATGAGCCTTTCTGGGTTCTCCGTCGAGAAGGAAGCCAAGTTTCCCGCCGTCCTGCCGGACATCAGATATCTCATAATTATTTTCAAGATACCTGAACCTGAGCCTTTGCCTGTTAATGGAAAGGATCTCGATAGATTGCCTCTCCAGTCCCATGACAAATCTAAATTTGGCACTCTGGCGCCAGTAGCCGATAATATGCCATGGCGAATGGCTATCCTCTGGTTTATGCCTGGAATTACCGGTCATCAAGGTACCGGCCAGGAAAGCACTGGCGTAAAAAATTTGATCAGTCTCAGCCATCCTCCGGCTGATCTCTGCAGTCAGATGTTCCAGCCTGCGGTCACAATAGCGGGTGGAAATCCGGTTATGGATATATTCTGCATCCTGAAGGATCTCCTGTAAAAACATGATATTGGTTTGGATCCCCAAAACAGCATATTCCTTGAGTCCCTTCAGCAGGTGATTCAGGGCCTCTGTCCTGTCTTCGCCCCAAGAGATCATCTTCGAGATCATCGGATCATATTGCGGAAAGATACTGGCCGGGCCATCCAGTGATGTATCCATCCTGATGGAGGGGTTCTCTGGCTCCCTGTAATAAACAACCTGGCCAGGAGAAGGCCTGAATTGATTAACCGGATCTTCTGCATATATTCTCGCTTCGATGGAATGTCCCCTGGAAATGATCTCCTCCTGTTTATATTCCAGGGATATACCCTGTTCAATACGGATCTGTTCCCTCACCAGGTCAATGCTGCTGACCCTTTCTGTAACCGGATGTTCCACCTGTATCCTGGTATTCATCTCCAGGAAATAGAATTGCTGGTTTTCATCCACCAGGAATTCAATGGTCCCGGCATTCGTAAATCCGAGTCCAGCTGCAATGCTGACTGCAGCTTCTCCCATTCTCTGGCGGGTTCCAGGCAGCAGCCAGGCAGACGGAGACTCCTCAATTATCTTCTGGTATCTGCGTTGAACGGAACATTCACGTTCATTTACATGGATGACATTCCCATGATGGTCACCAAGGATCTGGAATTCTATATGACGGGATGGATCCAGGTACGTCTCGAGGAAAATATCACCGTTACCAAAATAATTATGTGCCTCGCGGGCAGTGCCCTCCAGTGCATCCGCCAATGCTTCCTTGCTGGAGACGATCCGCATGCCCCTGCCTCCACCTCCGGCAGCCGCTTTAACGAGCACAGGGTAATCCAGTGAACCGGAACGCTGCAGGATCTGTTTCATGGAAGCGACTTTTCCCTGGATAACCGGGACACCCAATTTCCTGACAGTTTCCCGGGCCTCAATTTTATTACCCATCAATTGGATCAGTTTGCTTGATGGGCCGATAAAGATCAGGTCGTTTTCCTCACAAGCCTTTGCAAACAAATGATTTTCAGACAGAAAACGATATCCGGGATGGATG
>DAOWJB010000223.1 GCA_030640625.1 Bacteroides sp. | reverse complement strand
GGATGTACACTCCGTATTGGTGATCCGGAAAGGGTATATTGTTGCCGAGCAGTACTATTCAGATGATTTTAATGGTGACAGTCTTCATTATATATTTTCATGTACAAAAAGCATTACATCGGCTGCATTTGGACTGGCATATGATAATGGCCTCATACCTGACCTGGAAACACCTCTATTAGATTTTTTTCCGGAATACCAGGTGAAAAATCCTGCCGGTAAGGACCATATAACATTATGGCATGCCCTTACCATGAGCGATGGGTTTGAATGGTATGAGATGCAGTACCTCTATTCCGATGAAAGGAACACATTCCGGCAGTGGAGAAATAATGAAGGCAGCATCCAGTTCATACTGGACCAACCCCTGGTAGATACACCCGGTAATTCTTTTAATTACAATTCGGGCATCTCACACCTTCTATCTGTTATTCTTCAGAAACAAACCAATATGAGGATGGACACATTTGTCCAACAGGAATTATTCACCCCGCTCGGGATCAGCGACTTCTACTGGTCAATTAACCAGGATGGGGCAGCCAAAGGATACAGCGGTCTTTATCTAAGACCCTGTGACCTGGCCAAATTTGGACTACTTTACCTGAAGAACGGGGTTTGGGAAGACAAGCAGCTGATCCCTGAATCCTGGGTTGCTGAATCAACCGGCAAGCAGATCCTGCGTGGTGATATCCCCGGGTTTTATTATGGTTACCAGTGGTGGGTGCATGAAGATGGACTGATTGCTGCCGTAGGGTTTGGTGGACAAATACTCATGCTCATTCCGGAACATGACCTGATCGTATTATTCAACAATTACCACAACGAAGCTGATAATTTCCAGAACGAAACCCCCTGGCGCCTGCTCAATACCTTTATCCTGCCTGCGATACAAAATTAACCCTGATCGAGTGATTTGTACGGAAATGTCCTGTGAAAAAGTTGGTGTAAGCCTTAACCAATGGTTACCACTTTATCCAGGCCGTGTTTCCTGGCATATTCACCGGCCTGGTGGATGAATGCCTGCAGCCGCAACTCAATGGCAGTATCCTCCTGTCCATCATAAGGAATACTTAAATAAGGCAGCTCACCATGGTCCTTTTTGAACTGCCTTGAAACGGTAGATACCACAGTTCCTGGCATACATGTGAAAGGCAGGATATTCACGATGCCCGAGATACCAGTTTGTGCCAGGAGTACGGAACTTCCAAGGTTCAGTGCCGGATCACCATCGTAATGCTTGTGAATATATTGTCCACAGGAATTAAGCATGTCATTTACAGAGAACTCTCTTGATTCATCGATCATTCCATGGACAGCCCTGTATAATTGCCTGGCTGAAACTTCCTGTGCATAGGATTGAATTTTGGATTTTACCACCCCTCTGTAGTCACCCTTCCATCGGCTATCTCTGGTATAGCGCAACGTGGAATAGGCAAGCCATTCGGAGAATGGAGCAATAAATGTTTCCGCCCCGAATTTTTCCAGCCTTTTCACAAGGAATCCGCTGCAAAATGCATTATCCCGCATAAAGATCTCGCCAACAACGGCGATCACGGGTTTTCTTTGCCCATTAACAAGCGGAACGCTGAGGAATTTTTGTCCCGCCTTATGCAATGTTTTTGCAAGATCACCAGCCCCGTTCTCAATAGACCGGATAACATCCTGAAGGGATTCCTGGTAGACTTTCTCAATGGATCCCTCTAGTGCTTCATAAGGTTTGCGTTCCTGCTTGAGTTTGCGAAGAATATCCATCGCGACAAATCCTTTCCAGGCCCTGAATCTGAATTTCCCTCCATGCTCACCGCCAATATCCTCGTATGAAGTATCATTGCTTGGTGATATAATTTTTGCATCCTCAAAACCCACCTTGTTAAAGAGTATTCGCTGTAAGCGGTTATATTGTCCGAATCTGCATGGACCATTGTGGTCGGGCATGAAAAAACTGATCTTTGATGGATCTGCACCTGGCTCCATCAGCTTCCTGAGGAAGCTTCCGGTGGTACAGATCAGGGGGAAGCATTCCCTGGCAGATGTATATTTCCTGCCCAGGTCCAGGTCCGCTTTCTCCTGCATGGGCAGAACCTGGGATGGAACACCCACACTCCTGGCAGCTGCGGAAATAGCATACGCCGCATCGCTCATATAAGGGAAATAAAGCACCCTGTCTTTCCCGGGTGATGAGTCCATAATCCCGGGTCTGAATATCTCTGTTTTCAGTTTGTCTGCCATCCTTGAGCCCCGCAGGCTGTCGAGAAATGCCTCATATCGCGTGATCATTCCTGCATCAGCACTGTGTTCGTCAACCTCCAGTTCCATATAGGGTTTACCGGCCATCTCCTCATGAACGAAGTGTGAAAGGAAGGAATCTGGTCCGCATCTGAAGTTGCCCATATAAATGGCGTGCAATCTGGGATCTTTGGCTACCAACCTTGCAGCGGCCAGGATCTTCTGCCCGTTTGGCCAGTACATCTTGTCATAATCCTTGGTGATCAGTTCCTGCTCGAGGGGCAGGAAATCGATCGGGATCGGGAAAACATCCAGGTTGATCAGTTTTTCGATCATTCTCAGGTTGAGTGAGGGGTCAGCAGTATTGTATGGCCGTCCCAGTATCACAAGGCATTCTTTATCTTCCGGGAGATTTGAAAGTACTTCCTTTCCCATGGATTTAACCTTGTCCTGCATGGCTTCCTGGGCTTCCTGGGCAAGCTGAATACCCTTGACTACCCTGGACTTGGGGATCCTGAATTTCACCCACATAAAATCGGAAAGTTCCTTGTTCAGTACCTTCCCGAAATACCTGAAATTCAATGTGGGGACCAGTAGTTTTTCCTTCTGCTCATCCTCCAGGGCCGGTTTTACCATGAATGGATAGGTCTGGATCCAGGGACAATTATAATTGGAGGTTGGGTTGTCTTCCTCTGCCTGTGAATTGATAATGAAAGGGGCAAAGATATAGTCCACCTGCTTTTGAAACAGGTCATCGATATGGCCATGTATCAGTTCAACAGGGAAGCAGGTTTCCGCTATGATCATTTCGAGAGATTTCTTTATCAGTGTATTATCTGATTCTCCGGAAATGACAACTCGGAATCCAAGGTGTTCAAAAAAAGTTCTCCAGAACGGGAAAAACTGGTAAAATACCATGAGCGCCCTGGGGATCCCAATGGTCTGTTTTCCCTCATCCCTTTCTATATCTTCTTCGGTCTCATATCCCTCCAGCAGGAGGTTTACTTTTTCCTGGAAGTAGTCAGGGATTCCCTTTCCTTTCCCTTTCCTTTCATCCATTTCATATTTTTCACACCTGCCACCATAATAAAGGGCCTTTGATTCTCCTTCTATCTGCACACGCCTGATTTCACATTCGTTGCTGCATTCCTTGCAGGTAAACAGTTTTACCTTATAGGGTGTCTTTGATATGTCAAATCCCTTAAAGCGCGTTTCTGTCCCCTTCTCATGTATATAATCCCTGGCAAGCATGGCAGCCCCGATGGCACCGGTAACATCGAAATGAGGCGGAATATGGATCTTTTTGCCGATGATTTTCTCAAAAGCCGCAACAACGGCTTTGTTATTGGTTACCCCTCCCTGAAATAAAATATGATTTCCGATCCGCTTTTTTCTGACAACCTTAAGGATATAGTTTTTAACGATCGAGTATGCCAGTCCCCCGACCAGATTCTCCTTTTTAACACCTTTCTGCTGAAAAGAATTCAGGTCAGATTCCATAAACACCGTACAGCGGTCCCCCATGGCAGCCGGTCTATCTGCCTTCAGGGCAAGGTTGGCGAATTCCTCAACAATATTTATATCCAGTTTTTCAGCCTGTTCCTGGAGGAAAGACCCGGTTCCGGCAGCACATACCTTGTTCATTTCAAAATCGACGACTACGCCGCTATCAATACTGATAAACTTAGAATCCTGACCCCCGATCTCAAAAATGGTATCAACCTCCGGATCATAAGCAATGGCAGCTGTGGCCTGCGCAGTGATCTCGTTCCGGATTACGTCGGCCCCGATAAAATCACCGGTGAGGTACCGCCCCGAACCAGTGGTGCCGGCAGCCTTGATATTCACCCTGTCCCCCACTTCCTCGAATATTTCCATCATGCCCTGCCGGATTGCTTCCAGGGGTTTACTTTCGGTGGGAAGATAGCGCCTGGCTACTACCCTGTCCTGCTCGTCGATCAGTACCACATTGGTACTCAGGGAACCAACGTCAAGTCCCAGGTAAACATCTGTTTGCTCAGCTCCTTCTGGCAGTGGATGGACGGTTTTATCATAATGGGTATCTGCTTCTGTCAATGGATCCTGGAAATTACCACGTGATTTTTTTTCTTCCAGGTAAAGATCGAGCTTCTCCAATCCATTGAAACTGGTTACACCCCCTTGCTGTATCATGCTTAAGGCAGCCCCGATGGCCCCCATGGACGCATAATGTTCCGGTACGATCAGGTCTCCGTTCCCCGCATTTAATAATTCCTTGAAAGCACGCACCATGCCTGCATTGGCTGCAACACCTCCCTGGAATGAAACCGGGAAATTCAACTGCTTCCCCCTGCCCAGGGTGCTGATAAAATTCCTGGCAACGGCAAAGCACAATCCGGCTACAATATCATAGACCGGTGTGGCAATTTGCTGCAGGTGGATCATGTCAGTTTTTGCAAAAACGCTGCAGCGGCCTGCAATCCTGGGTGGATTTTTCGATTTCAGGGCCAGTTCCCCGAATTCCTTTTCAATCGACACGCCGATACGGTTGGCCTGCTGGTCAAGGAAAGACCCGGTACCAGCCGCACATAGGGTATTCAGCTCAAAATCAGAAAGCCTTGTAACACCAGACTCAGAGTCATTCATCAGGATGAGTTTTGAATCCTCACCTCCCATTTCAATCACGGTCTTTACATCTGGATACAGCCTGGATACCGACTCCGACTGGGCGATCACCTCATTGATATAGATCCCACCCAGGATCTCGGATGCTAGCTTGCCTCCACTGCCCGTGAAGGCTATGCGTGGTTGTTCTTTCTCAGGAAAATCCTTCAACAGATCTTTCAGGATCTGTTTCAACTGCTCGAAGGGTCTGCCCTGGCAATAATCGTATTGCTCTAACTGTACTTTGCCATCTTGATCAAGGATAATGGTATTGATGGAAATGGAACCTATGTCAATACCCAGGGAATAATCCTTATTGAAATGGGACAAGCTGGTAAGTTTTGAGGTCATAGGTACTGGTTTATGGTTTGAGAATCAAAGCTTCCTGCTAATTTATGGTCAAATATCTAAATCATCTAATAGCGATCAACCGTTTACCAGATGAAAATTTAACAAAAAAATAATGATCAATTAATTATTAAACTACCAATTTTAGAAATTTGTATGCTTATTTATAATCGTTCTAAACAGAGATGCGGTATTAAATAAAGTCATGTCTGAGCTAAAATCCATCCGGTTAATCGAGTTTTAATACAGCCAGGAATGCAGATTGGGGGATTTCTACATTGCCAACCTGGCGCATTTTTTTCTTCCCCTTCTTCTGTTTTTCAAGCAGTTTGCGTTTACGTGTAATATCACCTCCATAACATTTGGCTGTAACGTCTTTTCTCAGGGCCTTCACTGTTTCGCGGGCAATCACCTTGGCACCGATGGCAGCCTGGATGGCAATGTCGAATTGCTGCCTGGGGATCAGTTCCTTAAGTTTTTCGCAGATCCGTCGTCCAAAAGAATAGGCATTATCCCTGTGTATAAGTGTGGAAAGGGCATCAACCATTTCCCCGTTCAAAAGAATATCAAGACGCACCAGGTTGGCTTTCTGGTAGCCGATCTGGTAATAATCGAATGATGCATATCCTTTGGAAATACTTTTCAGTTTATCATAAAAATCGAATACAATTTCAGCAAGGGGCATCTCAAAGGTTATCTCTACGCGGTCACTTGTCAGGTACACCTGGTTCTTGAGGGCACCCCTTTTATCAATACAAAGCTTCATAACAGATCCCACATAATCTGATTGTGAAATGATCTGTGCCCTGATATATGGCTCTTCAATATAGTCGATATGTGTTATCTCTGGAAGGCCGGATGGATTATGTACCTCTATCAATTCCCCCCTGGTGGTGTGCACCAAAAAGGAAACATTAGGTACGGTAGTGATCACATTCATGTCAAATTCCCTGTCCAAGCGTTCCTGAATAATCTCCATGTGGAGGAGTCCCAGGAAACCACACCGAAATCCAAAACCCAGTGCAGCTGATGATTCCGGCTCATATGTCAGGGATGCATCATTCAGCTGGAGTTTTTCCATGGAACTTCTCAGCTCCTCATAATCATCTGCGTCCACAGGATAGATCCCGGCAAAGACCATGGGCTTGACATCCTTGAATCCTTCAATGGCTGTTTCGCATGGGCGATCGACCTGGGTAATGGTATCCCCTACTTTTACCTCACTGGATTCTTTAATTCCCGAAATAATATAACCCACATCCCCGGCACTCAACATTTTGCGAGGTTCAGGTTTTAATTTAAGTATCCCTACTTCATCTGCATCGTATTTTCGCCCCGTAGCCACAAATTTGACAAAGTCA
Organism: Bacteroides sp.; assembly: GCA_030640625.1. Classification (GTDB taxonomy): domain Bacteria; phylum Bacteroidota; class Bacteroidia; order Bacteroidales; family SM23-62; genus SM23-62. Next base: position 1,503 of record DAOWJB010000223.1, on the reverse strand, counting down.
TTGGTCCTGATGGTTCCGTTAAATATCCTGAAATAGGCGAAAATCCCGCGGTATGAATTAAAAACGGAATCAAAAATCAATGCTTCAAGGGGTTTGTCAGGGTCGCCTTCCGGGGCAGATATCCTTTCGATGATGGCTTCAAGGATTTTATCCACACCATAACCTGTTTTCCCGCTTGCCTGGATAACGTCTTCCGGCTCACAGCCAATCAGGTCAACGATCTGGTCCATGACCTCATCAGGCATGGCGGCTTCAAGGTCCATTTTATTCATCACCGGGATGATCTCCAGGTCACGTTCCAATGCCAGGTAAAGGTTGGAGATGGTTTGGGCCTGGATCCCCTGTGTCGCATCCACAATCAGGAGTGCTCCTTCACAGGCGGTGATGGACCGGGAGACCTCATAAGAGAAATCCACATGTCCGGGAGTATCGATCAGGTTCAGAAAATAGGTTTCACCCTCCTGCTCATATTCCATTTGAATAGCGTGGCTCTTAATGGTAATACCCCTTTCGCGTTCCAGGTCCATATCATCCAGTACCTGTTCCTGCAGGTCCCTTTCAGATATCGTCTTGGTCAGCTCCAGCATACGGTCTGCCAGGGTACTTTTACCATGGTCAATATGGGCGATAATGCAGAAGTTCCGTATGTTTTTCATGGAATGGGACATGAGCTAAAAATGAGGTACAAAGATAGTTAAAATCGGGTTCTGTGAAATGCCCTGATGTGCCGGGGCGATCACAGTGAAATCCTGCATGGGCTGAAAAATAAAAAGCCCTGTCCCATCCCGGTATTATACCGGTTCAGAACAGGGCTTGATGTATATATGGATATAATAAACTATTACATCATTCCGCCCATGCCGGGAGGACCGCCGGCTGGCATTGGAGGTTCTGGCTCGGGCTCATCCACCAGTACACATTCTGTGGTCAGCAGCATACCAGCGATGGAGGCAGCATTCTCAAGAGCAATCCTGGCAACTTTAGTAGGATCGATCACACCGGCTTTAAGGAGATTCTCATAGGTATCTGTCCTGGCATTGAATCCGAAGTCACCCTTTCCTTCTTTCACTTTTTGTACAGCTACTGAACCCTCTATACCCGCATTTTCAGCAATAATGCGAAGCGGCTCTTCGAGTGATCTGCGTACAATGGCAATGCCGGTTGTTTCATCATCATTTTCTCCTTCAAATCCTTCCAGCACATCCACGGTCCTGAGATAGGCTACACCACCACCGGAAATAATGCCTTCTTCAACGGCAGCCCTGGTAGCGTTCAATGCATCGTTCATGCGGTCTTTTCTCTCCTTCATCTCTACTTCTGAATCAGCACCAACATACAATACGGCAACTCCGCCCGCAAGCTTGGCCAGCCGCTCCTGAAGTTTTTCCTTATCATAATCGGAGGTGGTATTTTCGATCTGAACCTTTATCTGGTTCACCCTTGCGTTAATGGTTTCCTTTTCTCCCGTACCATTTACAACGGTTGTATTATCCTTGTCAACTG
>DAOWJB010000097.1 GCA_030640625.1 Bacteroides sp. | reverse complement strand
TCTGATCACATGTCAGATATCATCAAAATTTTACCGGATTCTGTTGCCAATCAAATAGCCGCTGGTGAAGTCATTCAGCGGCCTGCATCTGTTGTTAAGGAATTGATGGAGAATGCCATTGATGCAGGGGCATCAACCATAAAAGTAAATATTAGGGAGGCAGGCCGCACATTGATCCAGGTGATCGATAATGGTTGCGGAATGTCTCCGGCAGATGCCCGCCTGGCTTTTGAACGGTATGCCACCTCAAAAATTTCCCAGGCCAATGACCTGTTTGCCATCAGGACCCTTGGATTCAGGGGAGAAGCACTGGCTTCGATAGCAGCCATAGCGGAAGTGGATCTGAAAACACGCCGTGTAGAAGATGAGATCGGTATGGAAATCCGGATCCACGGTTCCGAATTAAGAGGCCAGGAGCCCGTTTCCTGTCCACCAGGAAGCAATTTAATGGTAAAGAATCTTTTTTACAATGTTCCGGCACGCCGTAAGTTCCTGAAAGCTAATACCACAGAGTTCCGACATATTGTCAATGAATTTTACCGGGTTGCATTGACCAACCCGGAACTTGAATTTACACTGGCACATAATCAGAGTGAGATCTACAGCCTGCCACCCGCGCAAATAAAGCAGCGCATCATCAATGTTTTCGGCAAGAACATGACCCAGGTCCTGATCCCCCTGCAAACCGAAACAAGTATTGTGAAGATCCACGGTTACCTGGGCAAACCGGAGGCAGCCAAAAAAAGGTTTGGTGAACAGTTCTTTTTCGTGAATCGCAGGTATATGCGCCATCCCTATTTTCACAAAGCCATTATAGAGGCTTATGAGCAGGTACTGCCGCCCGATACCGTACCCTCCTATTTTCTGTATATTGAAGCAGCCACTGAATCCATTGACATCAATATCCATCCAACCAAAACAGAAGTAAAATTCGAAGATGAGCGTTCCATTTACCAGATCTTGCATGCTGCAGCACGGGAAGCACTCGGTAAACACAGCATGGTCCCTTCCCTTGATTTTAACAAGGAAGGTGACATTGATATACCCATCTTACGGAAAGATACAGAAATCAATATTCCCAGGGAACGCATTAATCCGGATTATAATCCCTTCGAACAGGAAAGCGGGCAAGCTCATCATGCCAGGGATCCATTCAGCAAGCGGGATGATGTCAGCCACTGGGAAAGCCTGTTCCATGATATTGATAAGGCTGAACGTATCATCAATGAAGCATTGCAGGATAGTGTTGGACCCGATGCAGACCGCAGCGAATCCAACCTGTTCCAGTTTAAACAAAAATACATATTACTGGCGGTAAAATCCGGATTGATGGTTGTTGACCAGCAACGGGCACACGAGCGGATATTATTTGACAGATTCCTTCATGAAGCCACACAGGATCAGCCGGCAGCCCAGCAAAATCTGTTCCCCAGGCAGGTTAATCTGAATGCTGCCGATCATGCAGTCTTAATGGAAATATTTAACGATATTTGCAAATTGGGTTTTGATATCAGGGACCTGGGGGACCATTCCATTGAAATTAAAGGGGTACCCGCAGACCTGAATGAAGAAGATCCATCCGCATGGTTGGATCATTTTTTAAAAGAATTCAATGAAAAAGGAGGAGACATCAGGGGGGAAAGAAACAGGATCATAGCATCGGCCCTGGCCAGGGCAGGTGCCATAAAACCTGGTAAAGTTCTGATGCTCAAGGAAATGAGAGAAATAATGGACCAGCTTTTTGCCTGCAGTGAACCTGGACTCACACCTGATGGGAAAACTGTTTTCAGGATAATGCCTCTGAAGGATATTGATAAAATGTTTAATTGATTCAAATGAACGGAACAAGGCCTAGATTATTCGCAAATATACCACCCGTACTAAAGAATCTCCTGATCATCAACATTTTGATGTTCATAGGAACCATGGTTATAGAGGGTACGATGCAAGTGGATCTGAACAAGATCCTGGGACTCCATTATTTCAAATCGGAGTATTTCAGACCATACCAGGTCGTTACGCACATGTTCATGCATGCCAACATTACCCATATCTTTCTGAATATGTTTATGCTCTGGATGTTCGGAAAGGTTCTTGAACAGGTCTGGGGTGGTAAAAGATTTTTGTTCTATTATTTTTTCACTGGACTGGGAGCAGCAGCATTGCATATGTTGGTCATGCATATTGAGATCAGTTCCCTTGTCAGGGATGCTACAGCATTTGGGAACACCCCATCTCCAGATGTGTTTGCTGCTTTCGTCAAGGATCACCTGGGCCGAACATCCCCCCAACTTTATGATTTTACACAGGCTTGGTTGGCAGATCCCGGGAATACATCATTTTCCCGTGAAGCACTTTCCTTTGTAGACAAGATGGTTCAGGGAAAAATGAATATCACCACAGTGGGTGCTTCCGGGGCAGTTTACGGAGTATTGCTCGCATTTGGTGTCATTTTTCCAAACATGCCCCTGGTGCTGATCTTTTTTCCCTTTTTTCCAATCAAGGCCAAATACATGGTCATTGGCATGGGTGTACTCGAGCTCATTCATGGCTTATCAATGTCAGGGAGCAATGTGGCTCATTTCGCCCATCTCGGTGGAATGATTTTCGGTTTTATCCTGATCAAATTCTGGAATACCAGCCGGCATAATTTTTATTAATTATCCAGACATGGCCATTATAGATGAAATAAAGGCATCTTTTAAATCCGGGTCAATCCTGACCAGGTTGATCTATATTAACCTGGCAGTGTTTGTTATCGTTAACCTGGTGGAAGTCTTCTATTTCCTGATTAACAAGCATGTAAACTATCCGAATTTTCTCCTTCTGTTTGCAGTACCTGCTAACCTGGGACAACTGGCAACCAGGCCATGGTCCCCGATCACCTATATGTTCCTGCATAAAAATTTCCTGCATATTCTTTTCAACCTCCTGTGGCTGTATTGGTTTGGAAGGGTTTTCCTTGAATACCTGGATTCCAGGAAACTGGTCGGTGTATATTTACTCGGGGGATTATCTGGGGCCATCCTCTATATTGCAGCATTTAACCTTTTTCCGGTATTCAGCCAGGAACTGGGATTATCTTATGCACTCGGTGCTTCAGCGGCTGTTATGGCCATTGTTATTGCCATCGCAGCATATGTACCAAATTACACCATGCACCTGTTGTTCATCGGACGTGTTAAGATCATTTATATAGCCATCATTGGATTCCTGATCACTTCTGTCTTTGATTTCTCCATCAACACCGGAGGCAAGATTGCACATATAGGAGGTGGCCTCTTTGGTTATTTATACATTCTCAGATACAAACAGGGCAAGGACATGACCCGAGGCATAAACCGATTGCTTGAGGGTCTCTTTTCACTGTTTAAACCAAAAACAAAGATCCGTGTAACACACCGCAAGACAGATACGGATCTGGATTATAACAGGCGGAAAGCAGATGAGCAGAAGGATGTGGACAGGATCCTGGATAAGATTGCCCAGTCGGGCTACAGCAGTTTGTCTGCACAGGAAAAAGAAATCCTGTTCCGCCAGAGTAAAAAATAATCCATTTGGCATCCCAAACCGGTAATTCATAAAAAAAACCTCTCCCGGAAGCAAATAAATCCTAATTTAGCACTACCACTGCCAAACTAGCGGTTTTGAAGAAGATCCTTCGGAAATTCATACTGTATGCCAATGTGGTGTTTGCTGTTTTCCTTATCCTTTCCTTTCTGTCTCCCCATCTCAGTCCGGAAAAGATCTGGTTCCCTGCATTTCTTGGCCTTGCCTACCCGTATATATTGCTGGTAAATGTGCTGTTTTTGTTTTTCTGGATCCTCCGGAAAAAGAAAGAGCTTCTGATCTCCCTCCTGGCCATTATCCTGGGATGGAGTACCTTTACCAATTACCTTAGCATACGCCCCTTCCGGTTCATGAAGAAAAGTCATTATGAACACCTGGTCCGGGAACAGCGCAAAACAGATCATCAGGTAAAAATTATGTCCTATAATGTCAGGGGTTTCAATTTGTATAAATGGGAAGACAATCCATCCACATGCACAGAAATACTTGCCTTTTCCCGGGAGGAAGATCCTGATGTTTTATGCATCCAGGAGTTTTACATCAGCCACCGGGCTGGATCCCGTGAAAAGGAAATCTACCGTAAACTCAATAACACTCCTTACCGGCATCTTGAATATACAGCCAGTAACCGGAGCAGAAATTACGGCATTGCCACCTTCAGTCATTACCCTATTGTAAACAAAGGCAGTATTCCATTCGAAAACAGTTTCAGCATCTGTATCTTTTCAGATATCCTGATCAGCGGGGATACCTTCAGGATTTATAACAGCCATCTTCAGTCAGTAAATCTGAACAGCCAGCATTATCAATTCATTGACAGCCTCAAATTCCGGTATGACAATCAGCAGTTGGAAGAAATAAAAGATATTTCAGGCCGCCTGCGGGATGCTTTTATCAAGCGGGCAAGCCAGGCAGATATTATCGCTACACATGTAGCCAGTTGTCCGTTCCCGGTTATTATCTGCGGCGATTTTAATGACACGCCCGTCTCCTATACATACCATACTATAAAAGATGATCTTCAGGATGCATTTTCGGCGAGCGGCTGGGGACTGGGTCGCACTTATAACGGGAAATTCCCATCCTTCCGGATAGATTATATCCTGCATAGCGGGACAATCGATGCATTGTTCTTTACGCGAAAAAAAGTTAAGCTGTCAGATCACTATCCCATCATCAGTTATCTGAAGATGAACTGAAAAGGCTGGCCGGCTGATCATCTGGATCCTTACTTAAAGGGCAGTTTTGCAAGGTCAACGTTTCCCCCGGACAGGATCAGTCCCACTCTTTTCCCCGTAACATCTATCTTATTTTCGATGATCGCTGCAAATGGAACTGCTCCGGAAGGTTCTACTACAATTTTCATTCTTTCCCATATCATTCTCATAGCTGCCACAATAGCATCCTCTGAGACAGTGACAATATCATCCACCTTGTCCATAATAATTCGGAAGGTAAGCTTCCCGAGAGAAGTAAGGAGTCCGTCAGCCATGGTCTGTGGATTAACGGAAGGAACAAATTTCCCTGTCTTAAATGAACGATAAGCATCGTCGGCACCAATTGGTTCAACAGCAATTACCCTGGCCGGGGGAATCATGCCTTTGGTACTGATGGCTGTCCCACTGATCAGGCCTCCTCCTCCAACCGGACCCATAACGATATCCAGTTCACCTATCTCTTCAATCAGTTCCTTGGTGGCTGTGCCCTGTCCACAAATGATATTAAAATGATCATAGGATGGCACAAAGGTAACCCCTGTCCTGGCAATAACCTCTTCCATTGTAGTTTCCCGGGATTCAAGCGTCGGTTCACAATAAGTTATTATCCCGCCATATTCCCTGACTGCAACCTTCTTGATCTCCGGTGCTGTATGAGGCATCACAATATGGGCCTCAATGCCCTTCATCCTGGCCGCCAGTGACAGGGCAGCAGCATGGTTCCCGGAAGAATGTGTGCCAACACCCTTCCGTGCAGCTTCTTCTGTAAGGGAGAGGACGGCATTGGTAGCTCCCCTGAACTTAAAGGCCCCAACCTTCTGAAAATTTTCACATTTGAAATAGAGAGATGAGCCGAAGAGCTTATTTATGCCTGATGATGTCAGTACAGGAGTTTTGTGTACAAATTTGCGAATGCGTTCATGCGCATCAACAACATCTTTAAATACTGGTAAGTCAGTTGACATGGTAAATGAAATGATTTAAATGCTGTTTACTTCTCCGGGAATTCCTCAAATGCCTGCTGCCTAATCAGAATTGCCTGGGTAATCTCATAATAGGTTGCATCCAGAAGAAAATCCTTTTTAAAACTACAAAAATCCATGAATTCGTAGAGCTCAAATCCGGTATATCCGGTTATTTTGGAAACTATATCGGGACTGTATTTAAAAGATACCTGCCTCTCAAACTCTTCCTGTTCAAGCAATTTATGAAGCTTTCTTTTCGATTTTCCCTCCTTGCTCAGGAGGTTGTATAATGCTGTAACTGGACTCATAGGATGAACTATCAGCATATCAAGGGTATCCGTCCCCTGCTCGATTTCAACCAGGACTGAAGGATTAATTGTATAAGCCGATTCAGGTAACTTCATGGTTACAAAGCGTTTCTTGAACTGGGCGTATGAACCCAGCGGGTTGACCCTGACACCTTCAATGGTATAGATGATCGGCTCGAGCAGAATATCATGAATGAGATTGCGCCTCAAGATGGTATATCCGATCATCAGCTGGCTGGCGGCAAAACCGATGGCCGTAAACTGCAGCTGGTCCCCTGGAGATGTCTTGATATAAAAATACCCAAGCGTATCGCTGATGGTAGCTGTCCTCCGGGTGGTGTTGATGATATGTGCGAAAGGCACAGGCTCTCTTGATACTGAATCCAGTACCCGGGCCTTGAAATATACAGTGGTATCTTCCAGCGACTCATATACCTGTGCCTGGACAGGTTTATCAGCGATCACAAGAACGAGCAGTATAAATCCGGCGATGTAAAAAACGCGGAGTGACTGGGCTCTGATTGAAGTGATTAACATGGTTGTTTCCGGCAGCTGCTTTATAACCTGTTCTGCTTATTGAAATAAAGATAATTTTAAAGTATTATTAAGACAAAGTCCAGCAAATCTTTTAACAATTAATAAAATTGAAACTGACTAAACCCAAATAAATATGAAAAAGAATGACCCGGCCAGCAGGATACAGGATCTCCACCAGTTTGGTGAATTTGGAGGAGTAAATCCATCCATCACCGATTCCTCGACCTATACTTTCCTTACAGCAGATACCATGGAGGATACTTTTCACGGAGAGACCCAGGGCTGTTTCCTTTATTCAAGGCATTGGAACCCGAGCAATAAATACCTGGCAGATGCCCTGGCTGCCCTTGAAGAAACAGAATCAGGCTGGATCACAGCCTCCGGCATGGCAGCCATTACATGTGCCATACTTGAACTATGCAATTGTGGCGATCATATTGTAACCAGTGTAACCACTTATGGAGGGACATTCGCCTTCCTGAAAAATTACCTGCCGAAATTCAACATCGAAGTAAGCTTTGTCAACATTGTTGATCTGCAAAGTGTGGAAAAGGCCATCCAACCCAACACCAGGCTGATCTATACGGAATCATTGACGAATCCACTGCTGCAGGTATCTGATCTTCCTGCACTCTCGGAGATCAGCCGGAGACATAATATTAAATTAATAGTGGACAATACTTTTAGTCCCATGATCATCTCACCAGCCAGGCTTGGCGCTGAGATTATTGTATACAGCATGACCAAGTTCATCAATGGGAAAAATGACTGTGTTGCCGGTGCCATCTGCTCCAGCACTGATTTTATTAACGACCTGTCAGATGTAAATACTGGTACGGCGATGCTTTTGGGACCGGTACTCGATCCGCTCCGGTCATCAAGCATCCTGAAAAACCTTCATACCCTTCATATCCGGATCAAACAACACAGCTACAATGCCATGTATCTTGCAGAGAGGTTCAGTGAACTTGGATTGAAAGTGATTTACCCCGGACTGGAAAGCCATCCCCAGCATCTGCTGATGAAAAAGCTCATGAATAAAGAATTTGGCTATGGCGGGATGCTGACCATTGATCTTGGGGATCACCATACATCTAATAAAATCATGCAGATGATGCAGGATGAGGACGTCGGTTACCTGGCAGTCAGCCTGGGTTATTTCAAAACTTTATTCTCTTGCTCGGGCCATAGCACCTCGTCCGAGGTCCCCGCCAAGATACAGAAGGAAATAGGCCTGTCGGATGGACTTACGCGGTTTTCTGTCGGACTGGATAACGATATCGAAAGAACCTACGATAAAATCCTGTACTGCCTGAAAAAACTTAAAATCGTTTCCTGATTGCAATCATATTTTTCTCCCGATCTTCGCATTATTTAGAATTATTTTAAATAACTTTGTGCCGAATGTAAAATTAAAAACAGAAAATCATGGCATATACACTTCAACGCGGGGAAAAAGCCCCGGATTTCACCCTGCCTGCAACAGATGGAGAAACCTATAGCCTGTCAGATCTGAATGACAAATACCTGGTTGTCTTTTTTACCTGCAATCACTGCCCCTATGTAATCGGATCAGATGAGGTAACCCGGAAAACCGCCGATATTTTTGCGGCCAAAGGTGTAAGATTTATCGGCATCAATTCAAACAGTGCCAATACCTATCCGTCCGATAGTTTTGACAATATGGTCAGAAGAATGCAACAATATTCATTCCCCTGGCTATACCTTTATGATGAAAGCCAGGAAGTGGCAAAGGCTTATGGCGCCCTCAAGACCCCGCATTTCTATGTGTTCAATGAAAACCGGGAACTGGTCTACACAGGCCGCGGTGTTGACAATCCAAAAGATGCCTCGGAAATATCGGTAAATGACCTGGAAAGGACCCTTACTGAACTTACTGAAGGGAAAGAGATCAGTGTTCCGCTCACCAATCCTATTGGTTGTACGATCAAATGGGAAGGGATGGATTCACACTGGAAGCCGCAGGGTGCAAAAGACCTGGTCTAATTAACCAACATTTTACCGGTGTAAACCTCTCCGGATATTACCAGGCGGAGCACATAAACACCGGATGAAAGATCCTGCACAGGGATTTCCCTCGTATGTTTTCCGGCAGGATAAATCTGCTTCTCAACATTGATGACTTCCTGGCCTGCCAGGTTAAAGATCCGGATATCCACTGATTCTTCGCTTTCAAGGTTGAAGTGAATATTTGAATTTTCATCCACCGGATTTGGATAGATTCGTATCCCCGGGGATGCATTTGCTCCTGAAAGGACTCCGGTACCAGTAGTGGATAACAATCCTTCAAGGACTGATATAGCATTTCCCAGATCATTATTCACAATGGTTGTGCCTTTATGCCTGATCTTACCCTCCCGGTCAATTACAATAGCGCGGTCATAGGTCGTTGAATATTTCTCCTCCATATCTCCTGCCTTAAGCAAGAGCGGATAAGTTATCTTGGTAGTTGATTTAAATGCAGTGACGGTGGTTACCGAAGAAGTTGAATTCCAGAGATCCAGTCCCAGGGCCTGGAAATCATTCCTGCCGCCATAGACTTCATGCACCTTGGTTTCGGTATCATTCCCGATATATACACAATTCGAGCATCCGTTCCCGAAAAGGAACAGAAAGACCACCTTCCCTTTATAATCGGAAAGTTCTACAGTATCTCCGGTCAGGCTCTGATAGCTGAAGTCAGGAGCATCATCTCCCACGTTCTGTGCAGACAAAAAGGTACCCGAAATACCAATTGCCATAACTAAACCGAAAAGTTTTCTCTTGCTAAACATCATTAATCCCTCCATGTTTTAGAATTTACTTGTTAATCGAATTTCTACTCCCTGAAAATCAAGGACTTCATAACATATACCAGAAGTACAGGATGGTCCCCCTCTCCGTTGCCCTGCAAATATGGTGAGGGTATGGTGCCGGTTAAATTTATACCTGGCATCAAGGCCTATCCAATGTCTGGCCTGTCTTTCTATTTCAAATGTATTTATGTTGTCTGTCATATAAGGATCAGTGCTTAATTCCCATGTGGCACTGAAAGATAAGTTTGATCTCCTGGAAACACCTGCAATCAGGACTGCATTATGTACAACTCCCCCAATCAGTCCATCCCGCTCAAAATACTGGTATTCCAGTTCAATCAGGGAACTCCACTTGCCCGGGAAGGGTGTTTCGTATATTCCACCGGTGGCATAGCGATTGGGTTCTTCTTTGACAGGATCCCTTGCATAATCAATAAACCATTTGATGGATGCCGATTCCCCAACCGGAGCGTATAATTCAGCGAAATATTCATTGAATACATAAATTTCAGAGAACTCATTCCTGGCCCTGGATGTATTCAGGGTAAGCATTTGTCCGGCATTGAACCGGTAATATACCTCCACCTGGTATCCCCTTTCGTTGGTTAACTGTGTAACATGAGTGGAACGGTTTAATACCTTATATGAATGTTCTTTAATGAGGGTAGGCGGATCATTGAATCCTGAACCCAGGAAAAAATTGCTGTAATCTTTCCATTCCAGGCTGCCGCCAAAATTCAAGCCTGCGTATGCAAGGCTAGCATAAATAGCATGCGTGGACCGATCGCCCGTAAAGAGTGGCTGTCCCGTTCCAAACTCAGCTGCAACCTCAGTATTATAAGAAAAGTCGAAAGGCAGGTTGCCAGACAGGTTGACGGACCCGAAGTGGTGATGCATCCCGGAAGGTGCATTAAGCAGGTAGTTAATACTGAAGTTTTGTCCCCATACAGCATAACCGGTATTTACCGCATATATTTTATCGATTCTTCTTTCATTGAAATCTACAGTTGGAGGCAATACATTTACCAGCGGTTTACCATACAGGGCTTTCAGGTGAAATCTTTTCCCCTCATAGCCCCCGGAAACGCCCAGGAGGTCGCGGTAGAATCCATGCCTGACCCGGTATCCCTGGGACTCAAAAATGGTGCCCGGGATCTCGTATGCCCTCAGCAGCAATCCGTTCCCAAGCATTTCATAAAAATGGCCGGCAGTGAACTGAAGGGATTTGGTTGAATAACGAAGCTGCAGCTGGGACAGGTCTACATACCTGCGTTCCTCAAACTCGTTTATAAAGTACTCCAGCTTTGTGGAAGCCCTGAATCCCTTGAAGCGGTAATTAAGGTTCAACTGGTCATAGTTGGAAACAAGTGCAGGTGGATCTGTGTCAGGGACGTTCCCGACAAGTATTTCCATGATGTTGTTCCCGCTAAACTGGCTATGTCCTTCTATTGACATGAATATCAAAACTATGAGTACTGAATATTTTAAATTTCCTGCAAACATTAATGTCCACTACTGACCAGGTGCTTTTCAATTTCCTCCCGGATGATTTCCTCCTCCCCGGCATTGAACCCTTCGTGCATATACAGGATCCTGTAATCACTGTCTATGATCAGCAAGGTGGGCACAGCCATTACATTCAACTCTCCCATTAATTCCCCGTTCGAATCGAGCAATACAGGATACCGGATACCCATTGACCGGGCAAAGGGTTTTACCTTGGATAGGTTTCTGGGACTATCTATACTGATCCCGATAAAGCCTACACCCTGATCCTGATATGCCTCGTTCAGTTCAACGATTTTGGGCAGTGAACGAATACAGGGCTGGCACCAGGTGGCCCAGAAATCGATAACGGTAAGGGCCTCTCCTTTAATCTCTGACAGACTTACTCTCTGGTTATCTGTATCCTTCAGACTAAAATCATATACGCTCCCCTGTGATCTTACCGGTGTGGTGATCAGGATCAGGACAAAAAGCACAATGCCTTCGACTCTCATTTTCAATCTGTTAATCATATTTATACCTCCTTGCTTGGACATCTGTAAAATTAATGATCTGTGATTCGGGAAAATGTCAGCCAGGTGACAATTTCAGCACTGCCAGGTCAACTGAGTTGATCAATATTGGCGACATATATGCTGCGCCTGGAGAAATCGATCTTTCCCTCATTCCGTAACTCATTCAACAATGTGGTTACGGTTTGCCTGGTGGTTCCGATCAGGTCAGCTATATCTTTATGGGTGAGAAAATGATCAACCCTGTATTCCGGTCCGTTTTTCTCTCCCTTTTCCATGGCAAACTCCTTTAAAAATTCAACCATCCGGGTCCGGACATCCTTAAAAACCAGTGAATCAATTCTTCTCTCCAGCTTATGGATGCGCAAACCTATCAGCTTGTTAATTTTCAAGGCAAATGGGACATCGTCCTTCATGATTTCCTGCATCTGTTCCAGGGTAAGCTGGCAAACGGATGTCTTATCAGTTACAGCCTGGGCATAATCCTGTCTTTTATCCTCTCCCAGCAGGGCGAGTTCACCAAAGACCTCACCCCTGGTAAGGATTGACTTAACCATCTCATCTCCTTCCTCGGTATAATAAAGCAACTTGATCTTCCCATCAGCCAGTAAATAAATACTGTTGGAGGGATCATCCGAGAAATAAATGAATTCCCCTTTCTTATAATACTTGAATTGATGGTTCTCCCTGAACTTTTTAAATTTATGAGGGCAAAAGATGGAAAACAGATTGACTTTCTCAAAAAACCACAAATTCCCCATTATTCTATTCTTTTATAGCAAGAGCGTATTAATCAAAAACGTACTGTGCAGCTAAATTAAGAATAGAGGATGATTAAATCTTTATGTTATGCTTGATTTAACATCCGTTTAAGACAGCAGTCTGCCCAGGTCAGGAAGATTCAGGCTAAAGTTATCATCCAGTATGAGATGTGCCAGGTCGACTATTGGAAGATCTGTTTCATCGAGTATATCGGAATCTGATGTGGCAATTATGCCGCTGCTTTGCCGGATCAGGACAGCATCTGGATTCTTATCGATCTGTGCATCACCCGGGATCAATTTTGTTTCAAGAGTTTCTCTGAGCTTTCCGGCCAGTTCGGCACTGTGGGATATTGGTTTATCAAGCAGGAATTCCACATACGAAGGTTCCTTTTTCTTAAGGAAAGTCATTGTCAGGTCTATGGCCCTGTCAAATACCGGGTCTTTGTGAAGTTTTCCGTATACCTCACCGGCATCCCGCAGGAACCTGTCATTGCTCATAAAGACGATCCTTCCCAGCAGGTAATTTGAGATTGTGAATAATACATTATATGCATCAATGTAGATTGATTGAGAATGGATCTTGCTGACGGTTTTTTGGGTTCTCAGCAGAATATCATCATTTCTGAAAATTCCCCGGCTTAATAAAATCCGCTGGAAAGCATTCAACAGGTATCTGTCACCAACAATTTTAAGAATGGTTCTCCGGGGATATTGCTGATTCAATAAATAAGCATAATCCCGGACTGCAGTAATAAATTCTTCGTTGATAACATCATTCCTCATTCGGGATTTTTCATATATTTTCCCCGGTGAAACCGCGAAAATATTTCATGAATTGAACCCTTTCGAAGGCAGCAGGATTATCACTGCTCTTCTGGCTCATTTTACCCCTGAACTGGTCGATGGTAGGAAAATCATGTTTATCCATCCAGTTTTCGAGCTGGTAGAGCATTTCGCTTATCTTTTCCCCTCCATGTTTGTAGATAGCTGAAACTACCTGGACTGCGCTGGCCCCGGCCAGGATCTGTTTGATTACTGCCGAACCATCATGGATCCCTGTAGAAGCAGCCAGGTCACAGTCCACTCGTTCAGCCATGATGGCAATCCATCTCAGGGACAGGGAAAGATCTCCG
>DAOWJB010000199.1 GCA_030640625.1 Bacteroides sp. | reverse complement strand
TTATAATAAACCACTTATTTTTTACCTGGCTAATTTTTTTAGCCGCCTTTAAAACACTACAAGCTCAGGATTACGTCAGTTTATTTAATTATTGGCAGTATTATTCTGATGTTGAAAACTCACTTTACAAGCATTTCTGTTCTGTCGCCTATGAACAGCTTGAATCAAGAAAAACAGAGATAAGTAAACTGAAAACGAAAACAGACTGGCTGGAAAGACAATCCCGGGTCCGGAAGAAATTATCAGAGATTATTGGCCCATTTCCTGAGAAAACTCCGCTGAATACAAGGGTTACAGGGAAGATTAAGAATGATGGTTATAGCATTGAAAAGATCATATTTGAATCAGTCCCAGGTTATCATGTTACGGGCGCTTTGTATATTCCTGATGGGATTATGGACAAAGCTCCTGCCATTTTCTATGCATGTGGACACAGTGTGGACGGATTCAGGGCCGATATTTATCAGCATATCATCATCAATCTTGTAAAAAAAGGTTTTGTGGTATTTACCATCGATCCTATGGGGCAGGGAGAGCGGTATGAGTATTGGGATAAACAGGAAGGAGAACCAAGATTCCCAATCCCGGATCATGAGCATTCCTATGCAGGTGCTCAGTGCCTGATTTCGGGATATTCAACGGCAAGGTATTTTATCTGGGATGTCATCCGGGGGATTGATTACCTGCTGACCCGTGACGAAATAGATCCGGACCGGATAGGTATGACCGGTAGATCTGGAGGGGGGAACCTAACGGCCTATTTAGGTGCCCTTGACGATCGTATCCTCGCAACAGCTCCTGAATGTTACATAACAAGTTATGAATATATCTACAAATCAATAGGTCCGCAGTGTGCAGAACAGAATCTTTACAAAATGATCTGTGAGGGACTCGATCATGCAGATTTCATTGAAGCAAGGGCACCAAAACCCACCATGGTCATCGGTACCAGCCGCGATTTTTTCAGCATACAGGGTGCCAGGGAAAGTTATTCAGAATCCAAAAGGATGTACGATGCCCTGGGTGCAGCGGAAAAGCTGATCATGGTGGAAGATGACACAGTGCATAGATCGACTAAAAAAAACCGGGAGGCGATGTATGCATTTTTCCAGAAATATCTGGAGAATCCAGGCAGCCCGGAAGACCTCAACGTGAAAGTTCCCGTCCCTGAGGAATTACAGGTATCCCAAACCGGACAACTGCTTACCTCTTTCAATGGGCAGTCAGTGTTTTCGTTGAACAGGACAGTGGTGCAAAATCAAATGGAAAAACTGGAAATATCACGGACTGATCAAGTCAGACATCTTGAAAAGATACCATCTGTTGCTGCCTGGTACTCGGGATTTGAATATCCGGACAAATTCGGGAAACCTGTATTTTCAGGACGTTATGTGAACCCGGATTATAAGCTGGGAAAGTACCTGATTCCGGGCAGTGGTGATTACGTGCTTCCCGTGATATTGCTTAAGCCAATCGGCCAATTAAAAAATGAGATCATATTGATTGTGCACACGGAAGGCATGGAACATGCTGTGAATCAGCTTAACCTGACTCATGCCCTGCTTGGTGAAGGCTATCCCGTATTATTAACGGATCTTCCTGGCATTGGCAGCATGGGACCGGGTTACCTGAAGGGTGATTCCTATATCGACAGCACTTCTTATAACCAGTGGTTTGCCGCGGTCCTGACAGGGAAATCAAATGTGGGTCTCAGGGCTGAAGACATTGTCAGGGTAGTCTATTTTGCAAAGAACAGTCTCAAAGAATTTTCAGGTATTTCAGCACTTGCCATCGGACCCCTTGGCAGTGAACTGCTGCATGCTGCTACATTCGAACAAGACATTAGAAACATATGCCTGATTAAACCTTTTTTAAGTTATGCTGATATTGCCACTACCCGGTTCTATAAACCAGCATTTATTCCTTTTACCGTAGCGGGAGCAATCGAGGAATATGATTTGCCTGATCTGATTGCAGGGCTATGTCCGCGGAAAGTGCTAATCATAGATCCTATATCTGCTGATGGCTTAATAGCTGATAAAATAAAAGCCAGAGAGAGCATTCTTTTCCCTACCAAAGTGTACTCAGAAAAAGGTGTTCCCGGGAATTTTGATCTGATCAGCGGAATGAGTGATAAAATGGTGTTAGGGCATTTGTTGTTATGGCTTGAACGATGAAAACCAGTTAAGGTTTTATCTGGTACAATCGTTCCACCCCTGTATCAGTCCCGTACTTTTGTTTTAACTGGGCAGCCCGATTTAGAATGCCTTCTCTGTAACTTTCTTCAACCTGCGAGGGATAGTGTTTCATTACCAGGTTCGATTTCCGTTCTTCATCAATACTGTAGTTGATCTTTATAACAGGCATCTCATTTAAAAAGGCGCTGGCTTTATCCCAATCATTCTTATCTGCCAATCCGGTATAAGGCTGGTCTTCACCGAAACAGACTACTGCATTCGTATTATGTGCTAATTCATTCTTTGCATCCATTACGGCTTCACGCAGTATGATATGGTCAATATGTTCCTTTACCCCCAGAGGAAGCAAAATCGCACACTCTTCGGAAATAAGCCATTTACAGGCATGTTTTTTGATCCGGTCGTATATTTGCCGGTCTTCACTGTCAAAGTCGTCTTTGCTTCCCTGGGGAAACTCAAAAGCTTCGTCTGACTTCAAACCTTTCTGTCGCACAACACACTCCCGTTCAGCTTTGAGTTCATAAGAATAATTTCCGTGTCCAATTAAATCATCCAGGCAATTCAGATCTTCCAGCAGCCGGATCCCGGTGGCATACTGAATCCTTTTCAGGGAGTGGTCCTTATTGCCTACATCATCGCGTGCCTGGTAATTGGTCCGGCTAAAAATCTGGATAATGTGAATATTTTTCGTATGAATTAACTGGTTTGCAACCAGCGCATCCAGATAGCCTCCAAATATCAATATAACATCATCATAGTGTGGAGAAAGAATGATGATATTTTTTTCAGTCACCACATCGTTTATCTGCCTTATCATATGAATCTCCTATTCTATTAATATTGCTTTCTGTGCCACTTTTCCGCATTGAATACGCTTCGGATTTTCGACAGCTTAAAATTAAGAGACACTTTTATCATTTCAAAGTTGTTATCGAATTTCATATTCAAGTCTTCTTTTCAACATTGTTTGCTGGAAACACTGGATATGATCCGTACCGGGAAATTTGAATTTATACACCAGGAAAGACTGAATTAGGCTGTAAAAAACAGAGAATTTTAATACATTTGATATCGGTCACAAATGGAAAAAATATTACCGGATTTGCACCAGGACTTGTGATCTCCGCAATTCCCCTGGCATTAGACAGAAACAGGAAACTGGATGAATGGTTACTTGCCGTGATAGCGGCTTTCCTGCTGGCCATTGAACAAGAGAACGGATAATCAATGCAAATTATTAATAAAAACTAAGCAACTCAGATATTATGATCACACCAAAAATTGGATTTATCGTGTATGGCGTTCATAAAGATGGGTTAAATGACCCTATGGGAACGCCTTTTATTGATGATGAGTTAATATTCAATGCGAAAACAGCACTTCATCATGCAGGCATCGATCTTGTTGAATATGAGATTATTATTGCCTCCAAAGAGGAAGCAAAAAACTGTTTTGCCAAATTTAAAAAGATGGATGATGTCGATGCTGTTATCCTGTTTTCCGGAACCTGGGTATGGGCGGCACATTTAATCGGAGCGATCAGAGATTTCTCTTTTTCAGGGAAAGGCATAGTTTTATGGACCAACCCGGGTTCGCAGGGATGGCGGCCGGTCGGGGGACTGGTAATGCAGGGTGCCCTGAAAGAGGTAGGGATTCCTCACAGATACGTTTACGGCAGCTATGATGATCCGGAAGAAATCAGCAGGATTGTTTCTTATTGCAGGGCATGCCATGAAAGGAGCAGGCTGAATATGAGCACGATCGGAGCATTCGGTGGTCGCGGCATGGGACAGACATGCGGAGTCGCCGATCCCTCACAGTGGATGAAAGTCTTTGGTGTTGATATAGATTCACGCGATACCACAGAGTTGCTGAATAAGGCGAAAGAAATCACGGGGAAAGAGATAGAAGATGCCAGAGCCAGGATCCAGCCATTTTTCGAAAATACGATCCCCGCTGATGAGATTTCTGGAAGATCTATACGTCTATACCTTGCCATTAAAAAGATTTTGAACAAGGAGCAATGGGATTTTTACACCATCCAGTCCTTTCCCGGCATGGCTGATGATTATAGTGCTACCTGCTTTGCACAGAGCATGATGCTGAATGACGGGGTGGGTACATCCACCCTGAGTGATTTCAATACCGCCATGACCGTTAAACTTCTGACTGACCTGAGCACCGAACCTGTCTATTACGGAGACCTTCAGCATATTGATAAGTCCACCAATGAGATCAAGATCATTGGTGATGGCGCATGTCCCCCTTCACTTGCAGGCAGTGCAGGTCCGGCCGGGTTTGCCGAGCACGGGATTCCGACCGAGGGTGAAGCTGGGGGACTGTCCGTGAAACTGACTTGTAAACCGGGAGAGGGGATCCTTGCCCGATTGGGACGGAATAAGGGTGAATTCGAAATGGCTATTGCACGTTGCACCATTTTTGAACCCGGCAAGGAAGATCTCGAAAAGCGCCAGCTTGAATGCGGGATCCCGTTCTGGCCTCATGCTTTTGTAAACGCCCACTGCGACATGGATGAACTCACAGAAGCTTGGAATAATGAATATGCCGTACTGGGTTACGGTAATCATCTTTACAATGATCTTGCTGCATTTTGTGAAATTATGGGCATAAAAGCCATTTTGCTGTAAAACGTTAAGCCGTCATATTCAGGGGGACTGACAGTCCATCGTCCCCTGGTATCAGGGGATTTCCTTCAGCCCTTCCTCTATTTCACGGAAGCGGGTTGACAAAGCCGCCAGCAGGTTGCTGAAACTGGTCATCGCATCCCTTGTCTCAGAAGATATCTCGGATTGTTGCAGGCGGAGCATTAAATAACCATAAAGTCCGGTCAGGCAGGCCTCAATCTCAGAGGCGTATATTTCCGGACTTTTCTCCATAAAGCTCTTGATATTATTACTGGCTGTCTGGTAGAGTTGCTGGTATTTTTTCTCGTCAGCAGATTGCAGCAGGCGCAGGTGAAGGTCATTGAGTTCCCTGATGAGATTTCTGAGAAATAACATATGCCCTTTTTCCTGGATATTCTCATCGATCATCAGGGTGATCATGTTGGTATACCAGGTACGAATTTCATTCAGGGTTTCTTCGGGCAGGCTGAATTTGCTTATCACGATCTTATCTATATGTGAAAAGTTGAACCTTGATGCCCTGATCATGTCCTCTACCTGCCACATATAGAGGATGAATTCTGCGATGTTTGATTTCCGTTTTTCCTGTGCAATAATCATAGGCTGAATACTTATTTTCCTTTCAGTTTATCCATAATTCTTCTTTCCTTTTTCGTGGGTCTGCCGCTTCCTTTATCCCGGCTGATAAAAAATGTTTCCTTTACCTTCAGTTTCTCCAGTTCCGATTCCGGGGTTATATCCTCAACATATTCCTTAACCAGTCTGGCTGATAACCTTTTTGCGAGCAGACCATTTACCTTATAGGAAAAAACAAGCGGAGGTCGTTTAACCTGGATGATATCGTTGATCTTAAGTACCCTGGACGGTTTAACAGGTTGGTCCTGGATCAGGATCCTTCCTTTTTTACAGGCTTCCGCGGCCTGGTTCCGGGTCTTATAGATTCTGACGGCCCAGAGCCATTTATCGACCCTGATCTGCTTATCGATCAGCATATTTACAATCCTCCACTTTACGCACTCACCTCGAGCATGAAGCCTGTCCTGTGTATATTGGTGATGTTCACCTTGGGATCATCAGAAAGAAATTTCCGAAGTTTTGTAATATATACATCCATGCTGCGTCCCATGAAATAATCATCCTCCCCCCAGATCATTTTCAGGGCAATCTCGCGCCTGAGTATCTTGTTTTTATTGATGCACAGCAGCCGCAATACTTCAGCTTCCTTTTTGGTAAGTCTTTTCTCACCTTTGGGTCCGTTCAACAATTGATTGGAGTAATCAAATCTATACTGTCCCAATTCATAAACCGTTTCTTTCTCCCCGTTCAGGAGGCTGAGCCTGGTTCTACGAAGGATGGCTTCAATACGCAGGTTCAGTTCCTCTGTGCTGAATGGTTTGGTCATATAATCATCTCCTCCGATCTTAAAACCTTTGATCTTATCTTCCTTCAGGGTTTTGGCTGTCAGAAAAATAATGGGTACGACATCATTGATCACCCGGATATCTTCTGCCAGGGTAAATCCATCTTTGAGGGGCATCATAATATCCAGTATGCAGATATCAAATTTGCCATTCTTGAATAGTTCCAGTCCGGCTACACCGTCCTCAGCATGCTGCACGCTGTATCCTGACATGTTTAGAAAATCTGTAAGTACAAAGCCCAGATTTTTATCATCCTCGACAAGAAGGATGTTTGCTTTGGATTTCTTCTTCATGGTAGATAGCTTGAACAGCTAATTTAAAGAAATTAAATGGGCGTATCAAGAGGAAGGTACACATCAAAGCGGCTACCCTTGTTGATTTCGCTTTTTACCTGTATATGTCCACCATGGGCATCCACCATGTTTTTAACATAATACAATCCCAGTCCGAATCCTTTTACATTGTGGATATTTCCCGTAGGGATCCTGTAAAATTTATCAAATATGTGCCTGATCGTTTCTTTCGACATGCCGATCCCATAATCCTCTATGGATAATACAATTCCCTCCTGCTTATTCTGTGTCTGTATATTTATGATGGTTCCATTCCTGGAGTATTTGATGGCATTGTCAACCAGGTTGGTAACAACATTCTTAATATGCATTTCATCTGCATTCAGTATGTATTGGTCCGCATCCAAATTGTAATTCAGGGTTGTTTGTTCTTCACACTTTTCAAAACAAAGGTTCTGGACGGTGTCTTTAACGAGTTGATGCAGATCAAATTCTGATTTGGTAAGACTGAACTCGTCCCTGTCAAGCCTGGCAACCTGCAGGACACGGTCAACCAGTCCCCTCATACGGATATTTTCATCATAAATAATCCTCGAATACTTTTTTATCCTTTCAGGGGCAGCATTAGCATCGGCATGCAACAGTACCTCTGATGCCAGTGAAATGGTGGAGATCGGGGTCTTGAATTCGTGAGTCATGTTGTTGATAAAATCATTCTTGATCTCGGATAATTTTTTCTGTTTTATGATAGTGGTAATGATATACATGAAAGAAAATATGACGATCAGGATAAAGATTGCTGTGAAGATCAGCCAGACTGACATTTCCACCAACACCTCTTTTCGCTGGGAGGGAAAATAGACTTCCAGGTGGAAGTATTCTTCCTTCCAGAGGCAGGAAAGGCATGCCTTGTGGCAATTCTTTTTCATTGACTTTGGAATGTGCTCCGAGGATGAATGGATAATGGAGTCATTTCTTGTCTTAATAATGGCATATTCAAAGTCAGGATCGAGTTTGTGATAATCTATATATTGACTGAGCAGGGATGCCAACAGCATAGTATCGATCACTTCAAAAAAAGCGATCTCTGGCTGGGCCTTTGCATAAAAGGGATTTTGTGACCGGCTCAAATCTGCATCACTGGCATTGAGCATTCCTTCGATTACTTCATCCAGTGCCATATCAATCCTGTGGTTATGCTGCTTCTCCTCCAGATTGACGGCATTCCATACCCAGAATGACTGGGTAATGGTCAGGCCTACCAATGAAATGGAAGCAGCCAGGATGATAATGAAGATATGGGATTTTTGCATGTCTATTGATGCCCGGACAAATATACGGGTAAAAAAGGCTGACATTCAGGCTTTAACAAATCTTTAACAGGCCTGTGAATAAAGGTTTCTGGAAGGTTTCTCTACCGGTTGTTGAACTGGTTCATGGTCCGTTCCATACCAATGGCCCCGAAACTCAGGATGATCTCAGTAGCAACTTTAATCCGATCATCAAGATCTCGTTCTTCTTCCTCTGTCCATTCACCCAGGACATGTTTTACCTGGCTGCCTGGAAAGTATTCATTTCCGATGCCGAACCTGAGCCGGGCATATTGTTGCGTTCCCAGGATCTGGTTAATATGTGCCAGGCCATTATGTCCGCCATCTCCACCATGCGGGCGCAGGCGGAGCGTACCAAATGGGAGAGCCAGGTCATCTACTACGACAAGTAATCGGTCAAGCGGAACCTTTTCCTTTTTCAGCCAGTAATGCACAGCCCGGCCACTGAGGTTAACATAAGTAGTAGGTTTGATCAGTACAAAAATTCTGCTCTTGTATTTCAGGCTGGTGGAAAATGCCAGGCGTGTATCCTGAAAACAAACATTGGATGCACTGGCAAGTGCATCCAATATTGTATAACCTATATTGTGCCTTGTACCAGAGTATTCTTCTCCAATATTGCCGAGTCCAGCAATCAGGTATTTCAAGGGAACTGTATTTTATCCTTTCTTGTAGAATTCTTCCTTGGAGGATCCTTCCTTGGAGGATTCTTCCTCTTCGGCAGCAGGAGCTTCTTCGGTCGGAGGAACTGCTCCTTCTTCGACTTCTTCAGCAGCGACTTCCTCAACTTCTTCGGGCAGGGCTTCGCGTAACCCTTTCGCAATCAGTCGTGATGAAACCACACCTACTACCATAGCCCTTGGCGGGTCCAGGATTTCAAGATTATCATAGTTCAGATCGCCAATTTTCATGCTTTCACCGATGCCCAGGTCTGAAATATCGATATCCAGCAGGTCTGGCATATCCTTAATCAAACCATTCACCTTGAGATTTCGCCTTCTCTGCCTTAATTTTCCACCTTCAAGGAGGCCGACTGAGCTGCCGGTTAACCTGACAGGCAGATTAACAGTTACTTTTTTGTCATGAAAGACCTGTACAAAATCGATGTGCAAAATATAATCAGTGACCGGGTGGAACTGAATATCCTGCATTACGGCTTCATAAACCTGGCCGTCAAGCTCCAGTTTCACCATGTATACATCAGGTGTATAGATGAGTTTTTTAAATTGATTCTCGTGAGCAGAGAAATGGATGTTCTTCTCTCCGCCATACATCACACAGGGAACAAACTCTTGCTTTCTCAGGTCTCTGGATTCCTTTTTCCCCAGATCCTTGCGAATGGATCCCTTGATTTCCAATGTTTTCATTTTAACAATTTTTAAGTGCTACTCAGAATTAGAGGGTGCTAATTCCCCATCACACAATTGTTTAGAAATTATCCCTCAAAAAAGACCCGCAAATATAATACTTTATTGTATAAAACTCGAACTGATGGATTCATAATTGTATACTTTATTAATCACATCAGCAAAAAGTTCGGCTACGGAAATGGTTCTGATCTTTGGACTTTCCCTTGGAAGCGGGATGGTATCAGTTACAATGACTTCCTTGATCAGTGATTTCTCAATCTTTTTATAGGCCTTTCCGGATAAAACCGGGTGGGTGGCACAGACCCTCACCGATTGGGCCCCTGCCAGTACCAGCATATCCGCTGCCAGGCAAATGGTACCGGCAGTATCGATCATGTCATCGATGATGATCACATTCTTATCCTTAATGTTGCCAATCACCTTAATATCTTCCACTTTGTTTGCCTGTTTCCTGACCTTGTAACAGATCACCATCTCGGTCTCCATGAACCTTGAATAGGCATTGGCCCTTTTTGTCCCTCCCATATCCGGGGCGGCAATGGTCATATTGTCGAGACTCAGGGTTTTAAGGTAAGGAACAAACAGGGAAGAGGCATACAAGTGATCCACCGGTACATCAAAAAATCCTTGCAATTGGTCGGCATGCAGGTCCATGGTCATCACCCTGTCCACTCCTGCTGCTGTCAGGAGATTGGCGACAAGTTTTGCGCCGATAGCAGCCCTGGGCCGGTCTTTACGGTCTGACCGTGCATAACCAAAATATGGTATCACGGCTACAATTTTATATGCCGAGGCCCGCTTGGCAGCGTCAATAAGCAGCAGCAATTCCATCAGGTTTTCAGACGGGGGAAAAGTTGATTGAATGATAAATACAGTACAACCCCGGACTGATTCCTCATAACTAGGCTGGAATTCACCATCATCGAAGCGCAGGACATTGGTTTTGCCAAGTTCATTGCCAAATGCTTTCGCAATCTTTTCCGCCAGGTATATGGATTTTGTGCCGGCGAAAAATTTGATGGGGGAATTGGGTCTCATCCGTAAAAAAATCGGGTTTATTACTGGTAAATATCGGCGTTAAAAGTACAAATTAATTTTATCTTAACTCAGTGTTTCCTGTATAAACTCAAGCAGTTCTTCCCGGCCCTGTTTATGCAGTGCAGAGGTCAGAAATATTTGTGGAAGAGACTCCCAGGATTCAAGGAGGGTTTTCTTGTAAGCGGCTATATTCTGCCGGATCCGGTTGCCTGTAATTTTATCTGTTTTGGTAAAAACCAGGACAAATGGAACCTGGTTGCTTCCAAGAAAATGAAGAAATTGCTGGTCGGCCTTTTGCATATCCAGACGTGCATCGATCAGGAGAAAAAGGCAAACAAGATTTTGTCTTTTCAGTGTGTACTCCCGGATCATTTTCATCATCCTCTCTCTTTCTGTAGCCGGCATTCTGGTATAACCGTATCCGGGCAAATCGACCAGGTACCATTGCTCATTGATGAGAAAATGATTGATTAATTGTGTTTTTCCCGGCGTGGAAGAAGTTTTGGCCAGCTTGCTGCGATTGGTCAGCATGTTGATAAGCGATGATTTCCCGACATTCGACCTGCCAATAAACGCGAATTCGGGCAGATTGTCCGGTGGACAGCCCTTCAGTTCTGTACTGCTTTTCAGAAACCTGGCTTGTTTGACGATCATTTTAATATAACATGCCGAAAAAATGTGCTGTAAATTAATAAAATTCCAGCATTATAAAAGCGGTGTTATCTCCAGATGACCTTATCCGAACTCCGGACCACAAATCAAA
The DNA here is from genome assembly GCA_030640625.1 of Bacteroides sp. Taxonomy (GTDB): domain Bacteria; phylum Bacteroidota; class Bacteroidia; order Bacteroidales; family SM23-62; genus SM23-62. Next base: position 10,401 of record DAOWJB010000199.1, on the reverse strand, counting down.
AACTGTTTGTTAATTATTCCCGGACGGGGATTCTCGTTCAGGTACATTCTCACAAAGTGACGTTGCTGCTCAATGCCCATTGATTCGAGCCAGTCTATGAGGTCTTGCTTATCGTCAAGTATATCCACTACCACAGGTTGATTTCGTAATCCTTTCAATGCCCCTGCTATCAGGTGTATAGCATCCTGTACCGAGGAAGCGCTTAGGGGACCGATCTGATGATATTTTTTACCACTTCGACCCAGTGCGAATCCTGAGATCCTGTTATTCCGTTTCAATATCAGAGACTTATCAGGATATTGTTTGATGAGGGATTCAATAAGGAATGTCCGGTTGGCACCAAAGGCATATCTGTCAAACTCCACAACCTCCTGGATATCTTCTGCTTGAATTTTTTCCGGCATGCTTGAATCCAGGCCGGCAGGGGTAGCATCCAGCCTAACAGCTTTACAGGTTTTCAGTTTCTCAAATAAGGTGCTGAGCAGCAGGGTACTGATCCCTTTACCCTGAAATTCCGGGTCGACCAGTACCATTCCGATACAGGCCACTTCATTGGCATAATTCATGCTTGTCGCTGTCCCGACAACCTGATCCCCGATCTCTGCCAGTAAACAGCTGTTGTCAGGATTGCTGACCAATAATTCCCAATCCTTTTCTGTCTGGTTCCAGCCTTCGACCCTGGAAAGGTTCATCCCGTCGCTTATGTCGTCAGGCTGCATATCCCTGATCACTGCCTCGGTGTTATTCAGGACAACCAATTATGCAGGTTTTCGGCTACAAAGTCATCATCATTAAGATCAGGATAAGCTTCATAAACCCGGTCAATTTCCTTTTTTTGTCCGGGTGACAGCAGCTCATCCTTGTTCAGGGTCCATAATCCTTCCATCAGTCCCTGGCGCCGCAGTACTTCATGAAGTCCGACTATACAACCCTTAAAACTATTGGCTGCATCAAAAAACGCAGCATTGCTGTCCGTTATCTGCATCCCCAGGTCCAGTTGTTGCTGCATGTCCCCACGAAGATTTCCTTTCTGAATTTCATCCAGCAATGTAACTGCCGAACGGGTCCACACGGCCCAGTGACCCAATAAGCCACCAACGATCCTTTTCCTGATAACTTTTGAACCTGATGACAGCTTAAATTCAGTTAATAAATCAAGCAGGATATTATCATCATTCCCGGTGTAAAGAGCAATTTCATCCGCCCGTCCTGATTCAACTACGCCACGCACAACGTCCAGTGTCTGATACCGGTTAAAGGGAGCAATCTTAATGGCTATTACATTTTCAATCTGTGCAAATTCCCTCCAGAAATCAACATCCAGTATTCTTCCCCCCACTGCAGGTTGAAGATAGAATCCTACCACAGGGATAATGTCAGCAATGACCCTGCAATGCTCCAGAATTGTTTGATTGGAAGCTTCCGGGAAGGCAGCCAGGCTCAACAAACCGGCATGATAGCCATGTGATAATGCCAATCGGGCTTCCTTTGCAGCCTGCTCAGTTTGTCCGATGATCCCTGCAATCCTGATAAGCGGTTTTTTGGTTCTGTCGGCAAAATTATCGAACTCTTCGCTGGCAATTCTCAAAACCGGTTCATACAAGTTTACTTCCGGCAGCCGGATTTCAAACTGGGTTGTGTGAACGGCTACAGCCACTCCTCCGGCACCAGCATCCAGGTAATACCTGATAAGTGCCCGCTGCCTTCTCTCATCCAGCTTCCGGTCTTTATCCAATGCAAGCGGCATTGCCGGGATAACAACCCCCTTATGCAGGGTTTTCAGGACATCTTCGGGTAATTCCTTATGATTCATTGAATGGTGATTTATTAGTATTTCCCGTCTCTCACTTCATAATGGGTTGGTTTGCCCAGCAATTCCCTGCCTTCACTTATCCAGTCAGCAATCCATTTGATTATCTGTCCGGTTGACACTTTCGGCCGGCCAAACAATTCAAAAGCCTGCTCGGAGTTATTGAGAAGGGCGGTTTTGGCTTCTTCATTAACAAATTCGGGTTCTGCTTTGAATAATTTTCCGAATTCCACGGCAACTTCACGAACAGATAAAATTTCCGGACCAGTAATATTTAAGAATTTTGCCGGACTTTCACATATTTCCAGAGAGCGGAGTACCACATCATTTACATCACCCTGCCAGATAACATTAAAATATCCCATGGACAGGTCAATGGGCATTTGGTTTTTCACTTTAAGTGCAATATCGACCAGAACGCCATAACGTAATTCCACTGAATAATTCAGGCGGATCAGGCATACCTTTGTTTGATGTTGCTTGCTCCCATATTCAAACATTCTTTCTCTTCCCAGGCAGGATTGTGCATACTCACCAACCGGTTCAGGCATATCAGTTTCCAGGGATCCACCCGAGGCAACAGATACAAGGGGATAAACACAACCAGTGGAAAATGCAACAATATTGGAATCTTTATAATACTCGGCAACCAGCGCCGGCATATATGAGTTGACAGCCCAGGTCAGGGAAAGGTTATCCTCAGAACCAAACTTCATACCTGCCAGAAAAAAGACATTCTTAACTTTTGGCAGGCTGTTAATAAATTCGGTGTCAAGTAAATCTCCATGAAAGGTTTCAATGCCAATATGCTCAAGCTGCTTGCGCTGTTCCTCCGATTCGAAAAGAGCCACTCCATAAATACGTTTTTCAACATCTGCGGCATCAATTGCCCTTTTGGCCATTTTTGCAAGCGTAGGGCCAATTTTCCCTCCTATTCCCAGGAACATAATATCCCCTTCCAGGCCTGAAAACATCTTAACAGACTCAGCAGTCGGCGTGGACAATATATCTTCCAATACAGCTTCGCTGGCTATTTTATCCGGATATCCATTCATTTTAATTCCTCCTGTTTAATAGTATGTTTTTAAATATTGATATCACATCGATATGAGCCATATCATAACATTTAGGTTGTCCGGATTTGAGCCAGGATATTTTGATACATAAAATAGACCATAAGGCTTACAACAAGAAAACCTGCTACAGCGATTATGTTCTGCAGGAGATTGTTCCTGTATTTTCCCATCACTTTTTTGTTATTAAGCACCAGGAACAATCCAACAGCAATGAGAGGAACCGCCAACATCGAGGAAGCCTGGGCCATGATCAAAGCATAAATGACATTTCCCCTGAAGAAAACTGCCACAAACATGCCTATCAGCAATATGGCAACGATAAATATTTTTGTCCTTTTATCATTCATTGAACGGCTAATACCCAGCCCATCAGCAAGCAGGCCGCCTCCAATCACAGAGTTCACCATCATCGATGAGAATGCTGCGGCACAAAGTCCCACACTGAAAATAACTTTTGCATAAGCCCCGAACAGGGCTTCCAGCTGCATGGCCATATCTGCCGCCGAGTTAACCAGGATCCCCTTGGGATGTAAGGCTGCTGCGGAAGTGATCAGAATAATAGCAGATATCAGGGCAAGAAACAAAATTCCAATATAGGTGTCTTTCAGACTACGCTTCAGGTTCTCCCTTTTCCAGCCCTTGTCCTGTGCCAGATAAGACTGATATAATGCGGCTGCCAATGCAAAAGATGTGGCCATCAATGCAGAGACAACATTCAGACTGTCCGGGGAGAATTTCGAAGGGACAAATCCCTTGGCAAGGGGAGCAATTTCAGGTTTGGTCAGGATAAGATTGATGAAGAATGCTATGATCATGATCATCACCATGAACTTCATCAGGTTTTCCAACACTTTATAAAGATTTTTCGCCCAGAAAATAAGGATAATTCCCAGGGGGGTAAAGATCAGGGGCCAGACACGTTCATTGATTCCTGTGATACCCTGCATGCCAATACCAATTCCCAGGTTGTTGCCGAACTGGAAGCTTGATGTGGAAAGAAATGCTGAAATACCGATCAACAGGGCAAACCATCTGCCATAATTATCCGCTATGGACTGTAAAATAGAATTGCTGCTAATGACCCCGAATCGTGCTGACATGGAAGTATAGGTAATCATGAAGATGGTGGCTATAACAATCACCCATAGAAATGCATATCCATATTCTGAGCCTATTCTTGAGGCAACGGTAATACTGCCCGGACCCAATACAACAGAGGCGATTATGAAACCAGGTCCAACTGATTTGAGAATATTTTTAAGCTTACGGTACATGGATTGAAATTACACAAGATTATTAAATTACCACCATGCCTCCGGCATGTTCTCAATATCTTCGAATGCACCGGGAATTCCTTCTGCCGGCCCATAGAAAACACTGCCACCATAAGTAGTCAGGAAAAGCATCCCGGGATGATTGACATTGGGAACAGCTTTTTGTCCCCATTTAAACCGGTATCCTTCCAGCCTTTTCCATGAGTTGCCGGCATCATCACTCCGGTAGGCAGCATTCTGAAATGTATTAATAAAGATAATTTCCGGCCGGTCAGGATCCATGCCGGCAGCATTCACCCGGACCCTCTCGTCGAACACCTGTCTCCAGCTCATTCCCCCGTCTTCGGTTTTGATTACACCGCCATGTACATCTTTGTCCCCGTCCTTCCGGGGCCAGCAGCTAACATACATTATTTCAGGATTTGTCGGATCAATGAGAAGGTCATGGGGACCGTTAACTCCTTCAGGCAGGTCCATTTGGCTCCAGGATCCGGCATCATCGCTGTAATAGATGACTCCATCCACCGTTTCTCTGTTGCGTTCTCCGCGTGCACAAAGCAAAAACAAACGGCCCTCGGCATTTTGTCGCACCTCCCATGCAAACAGGTTATCTCCCAGTCCCACATTAGCAGCATCCCAGCTTTTGCCCCCATCTGATGATTTGTATACCCCCTTATCAAATACGCTGACATAAAGTGACCTGGAATTAACAGGAGTGCTTGCATCCAGCAGAATATTCGTACAGATTGAATTTTCCGGCATGCCCTCATTGCTTTTCTGCCAGTGCAGACCATGGTCTTCAGAAATGGCAACACCCCCTTTGAAACGGTCAAATCCCCATCTGCCAAACATTTTGGTCCGGGGCAGGTCATGTGCATTGGCCCAGACCGACCAGAGCCTGCCTTCTACTTCCGGGTCGAAAGTGAGATCATAACAGGTATTTTGCCAGGATCTGGGTATTCCGTTTATTGAATGGAACCAACTTTCAGCTCCATTGAATGTATGGAATAATCCCATATCAGTATAGCAAATAAAGAAATGATCCTTATTAAAGGGGTTAAAATGAACGCCATAACAGGTAGTTACATCAAGTCCGCCACTGGCAAATGAACCATCCGGCAGCTTGTGACTATAGACCTGTTTCCATGTTTTTCCTCCATCAATGGTTTTATAACCCCGGCCATTATCTCCTGCATAGCATATATCAGGATTTCCGGGTGCGACGGCCAGATCGATGGGGCTTCCTCCCCAGCCCGGATCATAACTTTCTTCCATCCATGAACCTTCAAAGTTTTTCGTGATATATCCTCCGGGTGTTGAGGAAAGAAGCACCGGCTTCCACTTGTCTCCTCCACTTTCTGTTTTTAATATACAATAGATCGTTTCTAAAATTCCTGCTGCATTTTTAACCGGACTCATGGTGGATATATAGGCCACAGCCGGTTTTGTTTCACATACAGCCAGGCCTTGCCTGAAGGAAGGGACCATGCCTTCAGGTACATCTTTGAATAATCCATTATTGGAAGGAGTCCAGCTTCGTCCCAGGTCCCGGCTTACATACATTCCACCTTCTGATTTTCCATTTCCATTCTCAAACCTGGACTGGATATAGAAAAGCGCACCATCCTTATCATGACCTGCTTCTGCTGCTATTATACTTTCGACAGGCAAGGGCAGGCTGGTGATCGCTCCTGTATTCTCATTCACTCTGGTACAGGCGCTTTCCGTGAATACAATGACTTCACCGGGATGGCCGTAAATGCTGCAGGGGAAAACAGCCTTGACATTTTTGCCGGGAATGTTGACTAACAACTCCCAGTTGTGGCCATAATTGACAGACCGGACCAGCATGGCAGAATCATCATCATTTTGATTGCCGGATCCAATATAAAATCTTAAAGGTGCCAGGCCTAAATAGATGCGCCGGTGATCGGCGGGATCTACCTTGACTTTGTCAATGGTGCCATCAAGGGCTCCGTCAATGATCTCAGATGGCAGATAATCTGTGTTCTGCAAACGTTCAATCTTTTTTGCCTTATCCAGCTCAGGATAAATAATGCGCCAACTATCCCCCCGGTTTTCTGATCTGAACAGCATGCTTAATCCGGATCCCCTGTCCTCACTGTGACGATAACCCCGCGTAGCGACATATACCGTATGCTGATCCACAGGATCGAACTCAAAATCTTCGGGAACAGTCCATAAATTTTTCATCTTCCAGCTTTCACCCCCATCCAGGGTCAGGTAGGCAGCCGTCATGTCACAATGTGTCATGACAAAGTTTTCATCAAAGGGGCTGACGGTTGGTTTCAATACACCACCGCCTCCACCGGGTCCGATTACCCTCCAGGTATTTTCCCCGGGATTATTATTGTTCTGACAGCCGGTAATCAGCATTAATGCTGCAATCATCAGAGGCATTTTATAAACAAGCATTTTCACATTTATTATTACAGGATCATTAAACAAAAAGTAAAAATAATATTTATATTTGTTTATGAAACCAAATGAAAGATTTTGTGTTTCTTTTTTAGATCTTTCCGGAAAAAAATAATGAATTAGCTTACGATAACTTTTTAATGATGGCCAATCTAATTAAAAAAAAATGCAAGCAAATATACCTGAGCGTATTATTCCTGATGATAATTGTGCTGATGGGGATAAGCGGCTTCGCTCATGACAGCACCATTCCGGGCGAGGTATTTACTCCATATCCTACCATCATAAATCTTGCTGTAGAATGGAATATCCAGGGTGATGATAATCAAAATGGGATCGTGACAGTACAGTTCCGGGAAAAGGGAGAAAAAACATGGAAGGAAGGCATGCCTTTACGGAGGGTTCCTGCCGGGGGAAATATTGGTTTTACATGGAAAAATAAACATTCAGGGAGCATTTTTGACTTACAAGCCGGCACTAAATATGAGATTAATCTCAAACTTGAGGATCCGGACGGAGGATCAGCAGAGCGAATGGTGGAAGCCGAAACCAGGCCGGTCCCCCAATATGGTGAATATGCAGAAATCATTGAATTAGAGCCCGGAACGCATGATACCCTTTTCACACGTGACGGTTCCGCTGATAAACCGGTCGTGTACCGTTGCAGGAGCGGTAAGGCTATTTTTACCCACATCGATCTCAATAAGCGGAACTGGGTTTTTATTGAAGGATTGACTATTATTAATTTCGATCATAAAGGCATTGGTATCCAGTTTAACGGTGCCAGGAATTGTGTCATCAGAAACTGTGAGATTGATGCAGTTTACGGCATTGTTTCCTATAAACCGGGTGCAGAGAATTGTTATATCAGCGACAATGTTGTCACCGGAGTTTGTGCTTGGACAAATGTTACGATGGGTGCACACGGCGCCAATATTGGCGAAGGCATTCAGCTTACTGGTCCGGGGAACGTGATCTGTTATAACCGTGTAACAGGATTCCGCGATTGCATATCAACCATGGAAGGCAAGCGTGTCACCAACCAGACGTGTATTGACATTTATAACAATGATATTTACCGAGCACCAGATGATGCCATTGAAGCAGATTTCTGCTTCTCAAATTGCAGGATATTCCGCAACCGGATTACCAATTGTTATGTTGGTCTGAGCTCTCAACCCGGATTGGGAGGCCCCACCTACTTTTACAGGAATGTCATGTATAATGTTGTACATGCAGCATTCAAGCTGAAGCGTTTCAGCCAGGGTGATGTGGCCATTCATAATACCGTCATTAAGGTGGGAACAGGTTTGGGAGGCAACGATACCATGAATTATGCTTATTTCCGGAATAACCTTGCCATTGGCGGACCCACAGGCGGTGTAAACTGGGGTGATTATGGAGCAGGGAATCCCTATGCAGCAGAAATTATCGGTCCGGGGATTCACAGCGATTTCGATTATGATGCAGTGGGTGTTTTTGAGGTACCTTACATCGCCAAAATCGGGGGATTCCCTTTTTCAGAAGTGGAACAACACGGTATTGAAAGAATTACTCTTGAAGAGACTTTTGCCAATATAGCATTCCCAAATCCGCCCATACCTGAAAGGGAGGTGCCTGACCTGAGGCCAAAGCATGGTTCCCTGGTAATTGATGCAGGGATTCTGATTCCCAATATGAGTGATAATTTCCGGGGAGCTGCACCGGATTGTGGTGCCTATGAAGCGGGACAGGCACTGCCGCATTACGGGCCACGACAGGGGAAGCTTGTGTTTGAGGATGATTTTAGCCGGGGACTGAAAAACTGGGTAATAGAAGAATTTAACAGGGATGTAGTGGATGTAGACTATTCAGGCAACAGGATGAAAGTGAGCACCAAGAAGGGTGTGGACGGTGTGATGATATGGTGCAAAAACCCCCTGCCTAAAAACTTCATGTTGGAGTATGACTTTACTCCGGTATCTGAAAGTGGTTTTTTTCTCTTGTTCTTTTGTGTGGAAAAAAGTGACCGGAGCGATATTTTGGATCATATTGATAATGAATTCACCAGCTATTCCCTGTTTGAGAAATATACCAGTGGAGAGATTAACGGTTATCATATATCATACCGGAGAAATGACAGTCCAACCTCTAACCTGCGTAAAAATCCGGGACAACAAACGGGGAACCTGCTGAAACAGCAATCACTTTCCGGCATACTGTCTGCCGGCAGCGCCCATCATGTTGTTCTCAAAAAAACCGGCAAGCATATTAGCCTGGAAGTGGATCAAAAAGAGTTTATGAATTACACCGATGACGGGACCATTGGCGGGCAACCATACAGAGGGGGCAGATTTGGTATCCGGCAGGTATATGATTCTGAAGGGTTTTATGAAAATTTCAGGATCTGGGATTTGGATGCACACTAATAAATTTGGACCTAATAATAAATTGATAAAAAAGAATGAAGCATCAAAAACTATTCACGAATGCCATGGCCCTTATATGTTTTGCTTTATTGATACATCTGGCCGGCTGCAAACAGGATACTGCAACAAAACCCAATATTATTCTATGTATGGCTGATGACCAGGGATGGGGTGATATGGCCTATAACGGGCACCCTGTCTTAATGACACCAAATTTTGATGATATGGCTGATATGGGACTCCGTTTCGATCGGTTTTATGCAGCAGCCCCGGTTTGTTCGCCGACCAGAGGAAGTGTAATGACCGGGCGCAATCCCAACCGTTTTGGATGCTTTAGTTGGGGACATACCCTTCGTCCACAGGAAATTACCATAGCTGAAGCCCTTAAAACAGCAGGGTATGTGACCGGTCATTTTGGAAAATGGCATCTTGGATCCGTTCGGATGGGTAGTCCCGTTAACCCCGGGGAAAGCGGTTTCGATGAATGGTTATCAGCGCCTAATTTTTTCGATAACAACCCTGTATTATGTGATAAGGGAATGGCTACTCAGACCTATGGAGAGAGTTCCATGGTTACGGTCGATGCAGCCCTGGAGTTTATCCGTGAACAGGCCGGTCAGGATCAGGCATTCCTGGCTGTGGTGTGGTTCGGCTCACCACATGGACCGCATTTAGCCATTGCAGAGGATAGTGCCCTCTATGCTGATCAGGAACAGAGGCTGTCACATTTTTATGGTGAGATTACGGGAATGGACCGTGCTTTTGGAAAGCTCAGAGATGAATTAAAAACCCTGGGCATTCATGAAAACACTGTCCTTTGGTATTGCAGTGATAATGGCGGACTCCCGAATATTGGATCCACCGGGGGGCGCGGGCACAAAGCACAGATCTATGAAGGAGGGCTTCGCGTACCTGCCATCATTGAATGGCCTTCTCAGGTGAAGAAACCAGGGATAACTAATGTACCATGTAACACTTTTGATATATACCCAACCCTTATTGAAATAGCCGGTGTAAGTATGGAAAATCAACCACCCCTTGACGGGATCAGCCTGTTGCCACTGATTGAAGATAAAATGGTAAGCAGACCGGCCCCGATGGGCTTCTGGCAATACCCGGTCGGTGGGAAAAGAACGCCTTCACATTTGTTGATGACAGCGCTGCTTTTGGAGCAGCAAGACGGAGCAGCAATCGATTCTTCTCTCCTAGATATTAGGGCAGGTGAAATCAGCAAACAATATTCCAAGGATACCCTTCCCGGCCACTCAGCCTGGCTTGACTGGCCCTATAAGCTTCATCGGATTCAGGATGCAAATGGTAAAGTACTGTTCGAACTATACAACCTGGAAAAAGATCCGGATGAACTGCAGGATTTATCTGACGGTGAATCTTCC
>DAOWJB010000070.1 GCA_030640625.1 Bacteroides sp. | reverse complement strand
TCTACCGGGGAGACATTGCCAGGACCATTGCCCGGTATATGAAGGACCAGGGAGGCTTTTTATCCTATGACGATCTGGCAGATCACCATTCTGAGTGGGTGGAACCACTTTCGATAAATTACCGTGGGTATGATCTCTGGGAGCTTCCACCGAACGGACAGGGAACAGCCGCTTTGCAGATCCTGAATATCCTGGAGGATTATGACATTGCGGCCATGGGATTTGGCAGCAAGGAGTATATCCATGCATTTGTAGAAGCCAAGAAACTCGCGTATGAAGACAGGGCAAAATACTATGCAGATCCAGCATTTAATGACATACCTGTAGAGCAGTTGATATCAAAGGAATATGCTGCCGAAAGAAGGGCACTGATAAATCCTGACCGGGCTGCCCGCACCTATGCCGCAGGGGAACTGGAACAGGGGAATACCATTTACATGACCGTGGCAGACCAGTATGGGAATATGGTATCCCTGATCCAGAGTAATTACCGGGGTATGGGCAGCGGGATGACCCCATATGAGCTTGGATTTATCCTGCAGGACAGGGGAGAACTTTTCAGTCTGGAGGAAGGACATTTCAATTGTTTTGCCCCCGGGAAACGGCCTTTCCATACCATCATCCCTGCTTTTGTCACCAAGGATGGGAAACCTTATATGAGTTTTGGAGTCATGGGAGGAGGTATGCAGCCCCAGGGACATGTACAGATCCTGGTTAACATGATTGATTTTGGCATGAAACTGCAGGAAGCAGGCGATGCTCCCAGGATCCAGCATGTCGGTTCCTCACAACCAACAGGTAGCAAAATGAAGGATGGTGGAACGGTACACCTGGAAACCGGCATTGGTTATGAGGTGATCAGGGAACTGGTAAAAATGGGACACAGGATCCAGTTCGATGTGGGTGGCTACGGAGGATACCAGGCCATCCTGTATGATGAGGGGAACGGCGTATATTACGGGGCTTCGGAAAGCAGGAAAGACGGACAGGCTGCCGGATATTGACAGCCTCTCCCATATTTACCTCTTAACGATCTTCCGGGTTTTAATTACCTGACCTTTCTTATCCCTGATGCGGAGATAATAGACCCCCTTTTCAAGGGACTCAAGATGAATGATCCCCTGCAGATCCTGATGTAATACGATTTGTCCCAAAAGGCTGTAAATCTCTATTTTGCCCGCCATATTTTCTACTCCGCTGATATGCAAGGTGCTATAGGTAGGTACCGGATGAATCCGGATAGATCCGGGCTTTATATCCTGGTTAGATGCATACAGGAAACTGGCATCAAAACCAATGGGATCTCCTATACATCCATTTTCGTCCGTTTCTATCACTTCCAGTGTGCCTGTCCCATAAATTCTCCATTCAACTTCAAGTGATTTCGTCCCCTGTCCCGACCAGATCTCTCCGCCAGTTATGGACCAGGCAAAACTGCTTCCGCTTGAACTATCATTTACCGTATAGATGTAATTCGTATCTTCTATAAATGTTTCTGATCCCACAATGGGCGGGGTTTGTACCCTGGGTGGCTCGGAAAGTGTAACATCCTCTTCTCCAATACATCCAAGTGAATCAGTTACCCTTAAGTGATAGGATCCTGCAGCAAGATTTTCCATGAAACGGAAGGGAGAAGTATATCCATCGGGTCCGGTCGTATAGAAATAAAAATTGCTGATGTCTCCAAATCCTGCCACTTCCCGTATTTTGATATAACCATCCGAAAATCCAAAACACCGGATGTTATGGTCACCATAAGATGAAGTCTCAATCACCATTGTGATACCACTTGAAAGGATCAGGTTTGTATCGCTGTTGACTGAACAGCCTTCGGCATCGGTAACATGAAGGAAGTATCTGCCTTTGGCCAGATCTTCAATATCTTCCTCTGTGCTGGTAAAGCCCTCCGGACCGGACCAATTAAATTGAAAGGGCAACTCACCTCCGAAAGGGCTTATATAGATTGCCCCTTTATCAGTGACAATACAGGGATTATTAATTACTGAATCGTAGCGGATAAAAATAGGATCTGGCGCAGTAAGCGTGATGCTAACGTCGCTTCGGCAATTCAGGGAATCAAATACATTTAAATGGTAATTTCCTGCTTCCAGTGAATCAATTTCGTAGGTATATGCCTTGAAGCCACCGGGCCCGTTCCATATGTAGGTATAATTCCTCCAGTCAGATCCGTTACCGGTAACTGTATCGATACGGATGCTTCCACTTTGGTCTCCGTAACATTCAAGGTTGAATTGTTCGTGTGCCGAAAGCGTATAATCCACAGAGATTGGATCCTCGTCTAAGATTGCCTGCTTGAAATTTGAAATACATCCGTTGGCATCTGTAAGATCCAGGTTATACATTCCTTCTGTAAGGTTTTCAATATCCTCCATCGGGTTTGTAAAATCTCCCGGTCCGGTCCAACTATACTGATAAGGAATTTCTCCGCCACTGGCACTGATATAGATAGCGGCCTGTTGCAGACCCAGGCAGGGATTTGATTTGAGGGAATCGAGGCTAATACTTACCGGTTCTGGCTGAGAGAGCATTACACTGTCTGTCTCCACTGTCATGGTGGAATCTGTAACACTGACCCGGTAATACCTGTCAGCTGAAAGTCCGGTGACAGTCAAACCGGTCGAACTTGAATCATCATCCCAGAGGACCTGATATGGTTCAGTCCCACCAGAAATAGCAACCGTAGCAGTTCCATCATTGGAACCATGGCAGCTGAGATTTGTGCTGTCTGAAATATGGATGGTGAGCTGGGACCAAAGATAGGCGGTTGAGCTACACAGCAAAAAGAATAAAAGTATAAGTTTTCTCATAGTGCCATGACTTGGTAAGTTATTGTTGATTTGTACGTGATTATGTGATGAAAGTTTGTTTTAACCCACCTAAGATGATGTGTCCTTAGAATTTGTTTAAATAGTGGCCTGGACGATGCTTTGGATTGAAAGATTGATTAAAAATTAGTTTCTTTGAACCCGCTGATTATAAAGTTATTCTTAGCTTCTACTCACCAGATGACCGGGATTCCTCGAAAGAAAGGTAAAAGATATAATAGGCTGATCTTCCTGTCCGGAATATTACTGGGCATAATATTGATATTTGCCGGGAATACGGCGGTGGTAAAAACCTCAACTAACGAATTTTGTGCTGCCTGTCATGTTCATCCACAGGCCACACAGACATGGAAAAGATCCACACATGTGGACAACCAGAGAGGGGTACTGGTAAATTGTGTGGACTGCCATCTGCCACCCAAAGGCCATGGATACCTGAAAGAAAAGGCCATAACAGGAATCCGGGATGTCTGGGGTAAAATCACCAAGGATGTTGAATCCCTGAACTGGGAGGAGAAATCCCATCTGGAATACGCGAAGGATCATGTATATGAATTATCCTGCATTGGTTGCCATCAGAACAATTTCCCGCTGGGATTATCCGTGGAAGGGAAAGAGGCCCACCTATATTATGAACAACACGCATCGGAATTGCATTGCATCAATTGCCATATCGCTGTCGGGCATTATTCACAGGATCAAATACATGCCAAAAATGTGGATTTTGGAATGAGTGTTACCGTGGATAAGCAAGTATACACCGAACCTGGAATCATTGATGGACTTAATGATTTTACCGAGTTTATACCGGATACCAAAGTGAGTTTTGAGATGGTTGCCATCCCAGGTGGAACTTATCTAATGGGCAGCCCTGAAACGGAACCGCTGAGATCAGCTGATGAAGGTCCCCGGCTCGAAGTGAAAGTAAGCTCATTTTTTATGGGAAGGATGGAAGTCAGCTGGGAAGAATACCTTGCCTTTTTCAAGCAGACGGGCGTTCAGGGAAAAACTTCGGACGCTTACCTGAATGTGAAGCAGGCTGGGGAAGTTGATGCGATTTCCGGACCTACTCCCCCGTGGGGAGCCCCCGACCAGGGCTGGGGCAAAGGCACAATGCCTGCCATGAGCATGACACATCATGCCGTTGAGGTTTACTGCCAATGGCTTTCGAAAGTGACGGATAAGAAGTACAGGCTTCCCACAGAGGCTGAATGGGAATATGCCGCCAGGGGTGGGACAGAAACCCCATATTATTTTGAAGGAGATCCGGCAAAGTATACAAAACGAGGATTTATTCGAAAGATCTTTGGGGTAGATACCACCAATATATCATCCAATGTGAACTATCGGCTGAACAGCATGGGCAAGTCAACCCTGCCGGGAAATACACAGAGAAATCCTTTTGGGTTGGTTCACATGTTGGGCAATGTGGCTGAGTTCTGCGCAGACTGGTATGCTGCTGATGCATATGAAATGTATCCTGCCGGGAGGGTAGATAATCCCACAGGTCCCGCAAAAGGAGCAGAATATGTAGTCCGCGGGGGCTCCTATAAGGATGAAGCTGACAGGGTCAGGAGTGCGGCGAGGAATTATACCAAAACAGATTCATGGCTGAAAACCGACCCTCAGATACCCAAAAGCATATGGTGGTATTCTGATTGCTTTTATGTTGGATTCAGGGTGGTTTGTGAATTTGATGAGTAAATTATTAACTTCATGAGATATTAAATTTATTAAAATGGAAAAGCCAAAGAACACCAGCCGAAGAAAATTTATTGAGAACTCAGCACTCCTGGGCGCCCTGGGCGCCGTCGGGATGAGCCAGTTTTTACAATCCTGCAAACCGCGTGTTAAACTGGATTTAAAACCGTTTCTGGATGAGGCCCCGGACGGGGAGCTCCTGAAAGCAGGGGTAGTAGGTTGTGGTGGCCGGGGGACCGGTGCTGCCTTCAATTACCTGGATGCGGGACCAAACCTTTCTATTCATGCTGTGGCAGATGTTTTCCAGGACCGGGTTGACACCTTTCGGGGAAAACTAAAAGATGAGAGAGGAGTGGAACTTGATGATGCCAATGTTTTTGTTGGATTTGATGCCTATAAGCGATTGCTTGAAACGGATGTTGATGTGGTGATCATGGCCACTCCGCCATATTTCAGGCCGGAGCAGTTTGCTGCATCCGTGGAGGCTCGCAAACATGTATTCATGGAAAAACCCGTGGCCGTAGACCCGGTGGGTGCACGTGCCATCATGGCTGCCTCAAAACAGGCAGAATCCGCCGGATTATGTGTGGTGACCGGTACGCAAAGAAGACATGGCAGGAACTACACAGATATATATAAGCAGGTTAAGATGGGTACCATGGGGGATATCGTTTCAGCGAATGCTTACTGGAACATGGCCCATTTATGGTTTCGTGAGCAGCAATCCGGGTGGACAGAAATGGAGTACATGATCCGTGACTGGGTTAACTGGACCTGGCTGTCTGGGGATCATATCGTTGAGCAGCATATCCATAATATTGATGTAATCAACTGGTTTACTGGAAAATTTCCTGTAAAGGCTGTGGGGATGGGATCCAGGCAGAGAAGACTTACAGGTGATTGCTTTGATAATTTCAGTGTTGATTTTGTATATGATGATGAGGTCCATATGCACAGCATGTGCCGCCAGATCGACGATTGCGCCAATAATGTGAGTGAACATATTCGTGGAACGGAAGGATATACCAACTGTAAGGATACCATCTGGAATCCGGATCAGACCGTCAAATACGAATATGAATACCCACTGGATGCGGAAGGAGAAATTGACAAAACCGGTGGCAATAACCACCTCGTTCAGGAACATATCGACCTGGTCACTGCCATCCGTACGGGAGAACAGGTAGTTCAGGCTGAAACAACAGCCAAATCCAACCTGACTGCCATCATGGGCAGGCAATCAGCATATACCGGGAAGGAAGTAACCTGGGATGAGATGATGAGTTCAGACCTGAAGATCGGTCCAGAAGAAATCGTCATGGGTCCCGTAGGCATGGAAGCTATTATTCCAATACCAGGTTCATCTCCGGAATAGGGATTGTAACCCGGTCCGATAATATTAATACTTGGTCTCTTTCTTAGTCTGTGGTAAAGTTGTCTACCGCAGCATAGGCTTCTATCAGTGCCACTTCCCCTTCCTTACCTGGCATTGAATTGCCGTGTTCCATGCCGAGGATTCCGGTGAATCCCTTGTCATGGATATGCTTGAATACATTCAGGTAATTGATCTCTCCTGTAGTCGGCTCCTTGCGACCTGGATTGTCGCCCACCTGGAAGTATGCGATCTCTTCCCAGGCAAGGTCTATATTCGGGATCAGGTTCCCTTCCTGGATTTGCTGGTGGTACAAGTCATCCAGGATCTTGCATGAGGGACTCCCGACGGATTGGCAGACCTGGTAAGCCTGGGGTATTTTTTTCAGGAACAATCCGGGATGATCCCTGAAATTCAATGGTTCAAGAACCATGGTAAGACCATGGGGTTCCAGGATTTCGCACGCTCTTTTCAAGGCTTCGATCACGTTACGGGTCTGATAACCTTTGTCTTTTTTCAGGTCAACATGTCCCAATACGACAGTCATCCACCTGGCATTCACCCGTTTGGCTACCTCCACAGATTCCTTGATCTCGGTGAGGAATTCTTTTAACTTGTCAGGATCTCCACTGGCCAGGTTTGGCTCTTTCCAGTAAATGCTATGTGCCACGAAAACACCCATCTCCATTCCAAGATTGGCCATTTTACTGGCGATTTTTTCCTGCATTCCGATCTCGCGTCCTTTCATACCATTGTCTTCCATAGCAGTAAAACCGGCATCTGCCATAAACTGGACCTGGTCAAGCAGGTCCTCCCCGGCATTGTGCTTAAACATCCCGAAATGAGGAGCATATTTAAGCTTGAAATCCTGTTTCGGAGGTAGTTCCCTGGTCATTGTGCGAATCGATGGTGATGCCCAGATTGCTGAACCGGATAGCAATGCAGTTGCAGAAACTGCACCGTTTTGGATAAATGATCTTCTTTTCATTATTGGGGGTTTAATAACTATAAACAGACTGCATAAAAATGCAGGTAAAAAATTATAGAGGAAAGTTAATCAAATGAAATTTATTCTCAAGCCGGGTAGTGACTAATTTTTTAAATGCAGTGTGTTAGTGAGATAAAGTGATTATTTTCACCTGATGATTGAACTGATCGGACAATATGACCTTTCTGCTTTCCAATGGCTGATTGTACTGCTCTGCGCCATGCTGATCGGCATGGCTAAAACCGGACTTTCAGGTGTCGGACTCATGGTTGTGCCTATTCTTGCTTCTGTGTTTGGGGGCCGTCCTTCGGTTGGACTCTTATTGCCCATCCTGATCTTTGCAGACGTATTTGCGGTTAGTTACTATAACCGTCATGCCGAATGGAAACATATTTTAAGATTACTTCCCTGGGCATTGATAGGGATTGCAACCGGTGTATTGGTTGGACGGGTTATCTCTGATTCAGTTTTCAATCGCCTGCTGGCAGCCATTGTCATTGTTGGGATTGCTTTGATGATCTGGCAGGATATCCGCAAGAAGATTAGCATCCCTGAAAATAGGTGGTTTTCCGTGGGTCTGGGATCACTGGGTGGTTTTGCCACCATGATCGGGAATGCTGCAGGTCCTGTAATGGCTCTTTACCTGCTTTCGATGAGGCTTCCAAAGAATATCTATATTGGTACCGGAGCCTGGTTCTTCTTTATTGTAAATTTGATAAAAGTCCCCTTTCATGTTGGTATCTGGAAAACCATCACCGTGCAGTCCATCTTGTTTGATGTCCTCATGATCCCGGCTATTGCTCTGGGTGCATTTCTGGGAATATGGCTGGTAAATTTTTTTCCTGAAAAAGCCTACCGGATCTTCATTATTGCCACGACCCTGTTTTCCGCCTTCTTTCTATTTTAAAGGCAAGAAACATCTTATTGGGCTATCAATTCTTTTACTGCAAAAACCAGCTCTTTTTGCTTAAATGGCTTTTGAAAAACCCTGGACGCACCGAAATGTGTGGCACATTCCAGATAGCTTTCAGGGGAGATTCTGCCCCCGCCCGATATGGCGATGATCTTTAGATCAGGACGTTGTTTTTTCATCTCCAGAATAATCTCCAGTCCTTCTTTGTCCGGCATAATGATATCCGTAATTACCAGATCAGCTGTTTCTTTCTCAAAAAGATCCATGCCTTCCTTTCCATTGGAGGCAAGATCTACCTCATAACCCGCTCTTTCAAGCATTTTCTTGAGCATCAGGAGGATGTAAGGTTCATCATCTATGATCAGTATTTTTCTCATGACTATGCTATTTGAGTTTTTTTGGCATCTAATACATTCCGTATTATCTTGCTGAATTCGCTCATAATCAATGGTTTCATTATGATCTCACTAATATCATACTCACTGGCAGCCTCTTCCTGGATCGAATCCTTATATCCGGTGATGAGGATTATTTTCAGGTCAGGCCTGAATCTTTTTGCTCGCCTAACGAGTTCTGTTCCAAGCATTTTAGGCATATTCTGGTCAGTGACCAGGAGATCATATTTGTGTTTGTTGGTTTGGATTTCATGTAAAGCAGAAAAACCGTCAGTACGTATGTCAACAGTGTATCCAAGGCTCTCGAGCATTTTTTTCCCCATGTAGGTGATTTCTTTTTCATCATCTACGAAGAGTATATTTTCCTTTCCTTTCCTGGTCTTCTCAGCAATCTGACCATCCTTGGTCCCAAGAGTACTATACTGGGGAAGGTAAATCATAAAAGTGGTTCCATGACCCGGCTTACTTTTCACCTGGATGGCCCCGTTATTGTTGTTTACGATACCATGAACTACGGATAAGCCCAAACCGGATCCAGCCCCCACCTCTTTATTGGTAAAAAAGGGTTCAAATATCCTGTCTATGGTTTGTTTATCCATCCCGACACCGGTGTCGGATATCGTAAGCCTTACGTATTTACCTTGCTTGATTTTAGCAGCTGCCCTAAATTTTTTGTCATCGATTTCCAGGGCATCGAGTTTAATTTTAAGTATCCCACCATTATTCATCATGGCATGTAATGAATTGGTAGATAGATTCATAATAATCTGATGCATCTGCGTTGCATCTGCAAGAATGGTTCCGCAATCAGTATCCAGCTCCTGCCTGATTTCTATGTTCGATGGAAAGGATGCCCTGATCAGGTTCATCACTTCCTTGACTACCAGGTGAAGTTGCAATGGTTTCTTGTCAAAATCCACCTGACGGCTGAATGTTAAAATTTGCTGGACAAGGTCCTTTCCCCGGACGGCGGCATTATTGATCTGTTCTACATCATATCTCAGGGTACTTTCATCGGAAAGCTCCTCAAGGGCCATTTCTGTATACCCCAGAATGGGAGTCAGGATATTATTGAAATCATGAGCAATACCCCCGGCAAGGGTTCCTATGGTTTCCATCTTCTGTAAATGCAGCAGATGGGATTCCAGTTTGGTCTTTTCTTTCTCATGATGTCTACGCACCTCAATCTCCTTTTTCAGGTCCTTATTTGCTACTGTCAATTGCTTGGTACGATCTTCCACCCTTTTTTCAAGAGCATTGTTGGCAGCCTGTACCTTTTTCTGTTCTATCTGAAGCAACTTTCTCATATAGAAATCCCTGCGTGCAGAATGCTCCATGAAATAATTGATAAACATTCCGATCACATTGGCGGATACGAAGAAATAATTGTTATTGATCAGGATCTCAAAGGGCGTATCTGAAATGGCCATGGCAGCGATCTCATAGGAGGCAACGATTGACCAGCCGGCAATGGAAGCATAGACGAACCTTGCCCTGATAAATGTATAGCCGAAAATGAATATCAGAATGAGTCCAGCGTAGTATGAATAATCCTCAGCAAGGTTTGCTGCATATACACTCATAATGATGATTCCCAATCCCGTCAGGTACATGATCCCGGCCAGGATAACCTGCATATACTTTTTGAAAGCGGATGAGAAGGAAAACAAAATAACAGCTATAAGCACCGGTGTGACTATGCCGAAACGGATAAACCAGAAGAGTTGCTTTAATTCCGGGAACAATAAGGCATCGAGCACTGCAAAAATACCATAGAAAAAGATGGCCAGAATCAGAGAAGTTCTTAGGGGCCTGATGGACCGTGTAAAATAGTCATCCAGGAACTCTTTTTCCATCCCATGAAGATTCCCGCTAAATCTAAGTGTTAAGCTATTTACCAGCCATTCTTTACTAGCTTCCGTATGGAAACCAAACAAATTGGCCGATGAATTTTTAAATAAATGCATACTCCTTTTTCAATTAAATTTTCTTCAGGTTGATCCGTTTATGGAGTTTTTAATCCGTAGAAATAGATTTATCCCCAACTCCTCCATTTCAACAGTTGCCTGGTCTTCATCTACTTCAGCTTCCACAGCCATTCTGAGAAGATCATATTTGGAACGGTGATTTATATACCAGTCAGACAGAACTTCCATCAATCGTTTGGTTGGGTTGAGATGTGAAAAATTTCCAATGATAAATTCACCATTTTCCGCAAGATTTTTCAGGTATTTATTGATCAGGTAGATAAAGTGTTTCTCTTTGAAATAATCAAACAGACCCGCACTCCAGATAAGGTCATAATACATATATGGTTTGAACCGCAAAACATTGATCCTGAAATATTCAATACTTCCATTCGGCAGGTCGTTTTGAGACCTGGCAAAATCAATAGCCTTCTGATCAAAATCAATCAGGTCAAATCGAATCCTGCTGTCTGGATTTTCGGTAATGTATTGTTTCACATCTGTGGCTGGTCCACAACCAAGGATTAGTACCTTGGCCTCATCTTTTCCATTTTTTCCCAACCGCCTGCAACTTTTCAGAAAAAATTCTTTCCGGTTCCTTACCGCATGAGCTGCCGGCTGGCTGAGAAAAAAATCATCCCATGATTTATATTTTGGATCCGGATTAGCTTTTTGTTCATAAATATTATGGATCAGGTAAAAGTCCCCGGGATACCCATAGGGCTTAACAAAGCCATGTCCGATGAGGGTGTTTTCATTAAGGGAAGGCTTGATAATTTCCCTGAATGAGTCAACCTGTTCTGGTTTAAGATGATTAACAATGTCAGTAAATGTCTGATATTCATGAGTTTTCGGCCCCCCTTGTTCTACAAGGCCATATAGGAATTTTATCGTCTCCTTCTGTAATTTGAATTGTGTTTTCGATGAGATCATGAAAATGAGATCATGAGATTTGATAAATTATAATGTTAGCCAGTATGTTAATTTTTTGACGTTAATCACTTAATTAACAAACATTTACAACAAGGCATATAAATATAATATACCATTGGTCTACATTTATACGTGAAATAGATAGGATAGTTTAACCGCTTGGGGTGATTTACCTCATCATTTCTATGGAAAATAAAAAAAGGCTGCCAATACTCTTAGCAGCCCCTTATATTATGTATCTGAGCGGTTATTCTTTCTTAGGCTCCTCTTCCTCTTTTTTATCATCCTTATCGACCGTCTTTTCTGCCTGTTTTTTTGCTTTAGCCGGTGCAGTCTTTTTTGCTGTTGTTTTTGGTTTTTCTTCTTTTGCTTCTCCCGTTTTCTTTCTGGCAGCTGTGGCTTTTGGGGCAGGTTTCTTTTTCTCTTTTGCCTTGGTGTCTACTTTTTCCTTCTCAACAGGCTTTTCTTCAGCTTTTGCTTCTTTGTCTTCCGGTTTAGCCTTCGGAGATTCTTTATCTGCAATGGGTTTCTTTTTCTCTTTTTTCGTATCAGAGGTTTCCGTTTCAGCTTCAGCCTTTTTTTCAACTTTTGTCTTATCCTCAGGAGCCTCCACGTCATCTTTCTTCACCTCTGGCTTTTCAGTCACTGGTTCAACCTTCTCTTTAGCTTCAGTTTTTACATCGGTTGTCTCTTTATTTTCTTCCTTCTTTTCTGGCTCTTTTACAGCAGCTTCAACTTTCTCTTCAGCTGTTTCGGTGGTCTTGGGTGGTTCCACAGCAGCTTCAACTTTATCTTCAGTTGTTTCTGTGGCCTTGGGTGGTTCAACAGCAGTTTCAACTTTCTCTTCAGCTGTTTCGATGGTCTTGGCTGCATCTACCGCAGTTTCAACTTTTTCTTTAGCTGTTTTTGTGGTCTTGGCTGCATCTACCGCAGCTTTAACTTTTTCCTCCGCTTTTTCCTTGACCTCAGGAGTTTGCTCAACAACCGGAGCTTCCTGTTTTATCTTTTCCTTAACTTCAGCCTCTTTTTTCTGTTCGGCCTTGGCTTTTGGTTTGGTTTCTTTCTTGGCAGTATCTTTCAACTGGGCCATTTCAGGTCCGGGTATCCCCCTGACTTTTCTTTTTCTTGGTCTTGAAATCCCGTAAGATCCTCTGAATAATTTTCCCCGCCTTGTCTTAATGTCTCCTTTTCCCATAGGTTAGTTTATTTGTGTTTACTGATCGTGCTGATTTATATTGAGTTGACAAAAATAAAAAAACTTTGACAGGAATGAAACATATGGCTATATTTGTACGCCAAATTTCCAAAATATATATGCACACCCACTCTTATGCACGCATGGCTCCATAGTTCAAGGGATAGAATAAAAGTTTCCTAAACTTTAGATCCAGGTTCGAGTCCTGGTGGAGCTACAAAACCCTCAGTGTTTACTGGGGGTTTCGCGTTTCCAGTGTCTCATTCAGTGTCTTTTAAGGAAAAATCGTTTTCGTTTTAATTAAAAACTATTTGTTGATTAAAACAAACGATATTGTGGTTCTTTCTTGGGATGGAAAGTTCCTATTACTACAAAAGGATTTTGTGATACATTATGCCAATCTTTTACCGAGCCGAGATACAGGTATAGGTCTTTCGTTTTTGAAAAATCATCATAGTATTTCTTTTTTACATCCTCGCACGCCTTCTTCTCATTTCCATCGTGCCTTTTCAGACAATTCCAAAAAAGTTGACCAGTTTCCCAATCTTC
>DAOWJB010000179.1 GCA_030640625.1 Bacteroides sp. | reverse complement strand
TTTCAGATGTCTGGCCTGCGGTCATGAGGAAAATGCAGATGTCAATGCTGCGAAGAATATTTTAACCGTCGGACAGACGGGGATGGCCTGTCAAGCGAACCGCAGAAGCGGTCGGCAGCAGGAACCTGCAGGAAACCGCGAGGAAGTACTGTCCGTGGCTTGTTAAAGCCAATGGAATCCCTTTCGTTCACGGAAGGGAGGATGTCAAGTGTCCAAGAGGGTATGAAGTAAAACAAAAGGCAAAAACACTTAGGAGGAATTGTTAACTTTCAAGCTGATTTCAGTAAATATGAGTAAGAAAAGGATTATCCGTGTTTGTCTATTTTTCCTGGTTTCTGTCATCGTAATTCAATGTGATGATGATTTCAAGCCCGATCCGGAGGATTTTAGTCTAGATGAGGTAATCGATGGGGAAATCCTGGTTGAATTAAATCCTTACGGAATTGCACCGTTAACGGCATTGACAACTTTTCAGACCCACGAAAAAGTACGTGTTTCCGTGGAAGTTTTAGGTGAGGAACCGCTCAAGAAAAATTGGGGTACTTTTCGGACAAGTCATCAGATACCCATCCTGGGACTATACCCGGATACCCTTAACAGGATTGTCATCGGGTTGACCAAGAGGAATCTAGGGTATGCTGCAGATACCTTTGAAATCAGGACAGATACCATACCTTCATTCTTCCCGGATATCAGTATTAAAGCCGCAGAAATTGACTTGATGGAGCCCGGCTGGACCCTGTGCTCCATGGCCATAGGCTTGGGAGAGGATTACGCATCCTATCCGGTTATTTTCGATACCCACGGCAAAGTAAGATGGTATCTGGCATTCCCCAATGTGAGTCTGGGGTGGATTACACCGGTTGAGAGGCTAAGAAATGGAAATTTATTCTTTGGTTTGGGGTATACCATTTATGAATACAGTTTGCTGGGTCAGCAAGAGAATACATGGAAATTGCATGGATGTTCCCAAACCCATGATATCATAGAAAAACCGGATGGGAATTTTTTGATTCCAATTCAAAAATTTAATATTGGGACGAAAGATGATCATATCATTGAACTGGATAGAAATACCGGTGATATCATCAATGAATGGGATTTACGGAGTGTGATGGATGTGGACAGATCTGCGTTTGTTAATGATTCATTTGACTGGCTGCATATAAATTCAGTCTGGTATTCCCCCGAGGACAACTGCCTGGTCATCTCCGGAAGAAACCAGGGCATGATAAAAGTAAATTATGAAAATGACCCGGTATGGATACTGGCTCCGCATAAGGGATGGGGGCAGTCAGGAAAGGATGGGGACGGATTTCAAACCTCGGACTATTTACTCACTGCCCTGAACCATGAGGGTTTGCCTTATCCTGATTCTGTCCAGTCAGGTGATTTTGATGCGGATGATTTCAGCTGGGTATGGGGTCAGCATGCTGCCATGTATCTGCCAAATGGGAATTTATTTATTTTTGATAATGGTATGTACAGGAATTTTTCAAATAAAAACAGGTACAGCCGCGGGGTCGAATATGAGGTTGATGAGAAAGGAATGACCTTAAAACAGACATGGTCTTATGGCAAGGAGAGGGGAAGAGATTTCTTCTCACGTATTGTCAGCGACGTTGATTACTTACCCGAAACGGAAAACAGGTTAATTACCGCCGGCATTATTTCTGGTGTTCCTGCCTATTCAACTATCGTTGAAGTGACACATCCTGAAAAGACCGTTGTTTTCGAGGCCCGTTTAACCTACAAAAATATGCTGGTTAACGGTTCGGGATGGGGTGGATTCGATATCAATTACAGGGCAGAACGGATCAAAATATATCCTGAAAAGAAAAGGGGCTATACTGGCATAACCCCTTTTCTCGAGTAGTTATTTTATTAAACTTACCTTACGGTGAATTGTCTGTTCTCCAGCCCGTAATTCTATGATGAACAGGTTCTGGTTCAGGTTACCCAGATTGTATTGAACATGATAATCTCCCGGTACTTGATTCTCATCAACAATCGTATTTAATAGTCGTCCGGTTAAATCAAAAATCCTTATGGCCACCTTTTCATAATCCTGCAAATGATATTGAATGGTTATTTGGTTGTCAGTAGGATTGGGATATATAACCAGGTTTTGATCTTCAGCCAAATTCACAGGACCAATGGAAGTAACCGTATCGATTAATGAAAAATAAATATCGCTGGCATCAATTACGGTTTCATCATCCATGCTCTTAATAACAAAGGTATAATCATCACCTGTTTCCATATCGTCCGGGATGTTCCATTTGAATGCCCCGGTACTGGATGTGGTATCAATCACAGACATAAACATATCCGCCTTGTAAAGTTCCAATATCACATCTTCTGAAATATTGTCGTCCCATAAGATCCAGTAGTCCAGTCCAACCTGCCACTCTTCGTTACCATTTGGTGTGGAAATGGAAACCGTTGGTGGAATGGCATGAAATCTGGCTGTGTCTGACCATGGACTTTCGTCCATCCCGTTCAGGGTCATTACCTTCCAGTAATAGCTAGTATTTTCGGAGGGGTCGGCAAATTCAAAAACACTTGTGTTGTGAATCAATGAATCCACAACCAGGCTGGAAAATTCTTCCTCAATGGAAATTTGCAAGTGAAAACCAGTGAAAAATCCGTTGGGAGCCCATTCAATTTGAACAGCATGGTCCTGATTCACATATTCATCCATTTGTGGCAACACCGGTTCAGCTGCCTGCACTACCACACCTATATCAGGCCAGGTAATGATAAATTCACCCAACGTGTCAAATTCTGCGGAGATTACATTTTTTACGTCGTTGAAATCCGTGGATAAAGGCAAAAATAAACCTTGACCTTCTGAATCCCTCCTATAAATAGTAATATCCCCTGGATTTGAAATATTGAATTCATTTACATCAAATATGATTTGCCCGCTAATGGTAGTTATAGCGGTTGCTTCAACCATTACTCTTTTTGCCATTACCATTGGTGCCCGTTCCGGAAAAACAGGATACATTGGAGCATAATGATACTTCGACACCGTCATCGAATTGTATCCGTCTCCGGTTATACTTTCAATATTGATGGTAATACCTGTATTATTGCTATCTCCATCAGAAAATTCCCATTCTCCGGGTAAAACACTGATCTCCATTACCTGCGCAGCAGGTACATCGACATCAAGCGGGAAGCGGAAAGCCCGGTAGCTCTCCACCATCGGTTCGTCAAAGAATGCTTCAAAAACGATATCGCCTGCTGAATCAACTTCAGTACAGGTCGGTATCGGATTCCCATCGGCTCCGCCCCAGCCAATAATGGTATTACCGTTAGGGAGCCTGTAGGCATTCCCGCGATGCCATGCAGGGATTGAGTCATTTTCACGGGCATAGGTCCACACATGCGTGGCAATCAGGTTTGTCTGGTCAAGCGTATATTCATGGGCCTCGGAAGAAGGATCTTTGCGCCTTGGACCACCATTATCGTACATGAGATAGTTCCCGTTTTCCAGCAGGTAAATGGCATGCCCTTCAAAATGGTCAACCGCATCCACGCTGTCTACCCCAACAAATGAGAAATCATTGAAGTCCCCCCCGAGATCCCATATAATCTCCCCGGTCTGCCTGTTGATCTTTTTAACCCAAGATGGAGTGGCCAGTAACAGGTGACCATCAAAATCCAGGCCGATGGTATTCAGGTGAAAAGCACTTACATATTCTCGCGTTGATCGTCTCGCATTGAAGGGATATTCATCAAAATCATAGTGGTCCCAGGACCTCCATTGCCAGACAACATTTTTATCTGCATCCAGTTCCTGAACAATTCCGCCTGAAACGAAAGCAGCAGGATGACCTCCCTTAACAATCTGGCTCATATCTACCTTTGTCAAATAATAACCAAAGGCCAGGTAATGCCCGTTTGGAAGTATTTGAAAATCATGGGCTTCAGCAATATATCCATTTTTCAGCTGAACGCTGTCAACAGTGTTCATATCCTGATCCATGATCATATGGATCACATTTCCACCACCTGTGTAGGAATGATGGCTCAGGAATTGAGCATAGGATAATTGACCGTTGGGCTGGACCTTGAAGTCATAGGCATAATCGTTGTCAAGCTTTTTATAGTTGACAATCGTCCCATCATTATCAAGGATGATCAGGTAATATCCGATCCCCTCAACCTCTGTTGCTACTGCCAGGAAGACATACCCTTCACCTGTTGTGCCGGATACCTCGGTGGTAATAGCCGGAAAATCATCGGGAAGTTGTGCATGGACGATCTCGGAAAAAGTGAGGGAAAGAATAATTAATAGGCTTAATAGATTTATTTTCATCATTAAAAGGATTGATTTGTAATTGATTTTATTTTCAATTGAAGTTAGCAATATTATTAATTCAAAATGCTAGAGAATTCAGAGAATGTTATTCCGCTATATCTGCGATGTCGAACTCAGTTAAGTTATAAAATTAAATTTTAATAAATTAGAACCATGAGTTATTATTTTATTGCCCAGATCAGGATCAATGATGAATCAGAGTATCAGAAATACATTGATAAATCAGCAGAGGTATTCGCGAAATATAAAGGTAAGTACCTGGCTGTTGATAATGAACCGCTGGTATTAGAGGGGAGTTGGAATTATACACGCACGGTGGTAATCACATTCGGAAGTAAATCAGATTTTAAGGCCTGGTATGGATCGGATGATTATCAAAAAATTCTCCAGCATAGGCTAAAAGCCGCAAAGTGTGATACTGTTTTAGTACGGGGACTTCATTCATAAATGCAGATAATTTGTATTTTTAAACAGATCGTATCAATCAATAAATTTCAGCATGAAAAAATCCTTGGTCTTTCCGGTTGTAGTTTTATTTACTTTTCTTTCATGTCAATCCCAGGGAACAGATCCTGATCCTGAACGCCAGTGGCCCTCGTACAGGGGATACTATGCAAACGGAGTACTTGACAATGCAAATTTACCCGATACCTGGAACGTGGAGAATGATGAGAATATCCTTTGGAAGTTTAAGGTTCCTGGACTGGGACTTTCTTCCCCCGTAATCTGGGGAGATAAATTATTTATTACTACAGCCGTCAGCGAACAGGATGATGGGGGTTTTAAAACAGGGATGTATGGAAGCATTGGATCAGTTGAAGATGAATCCCTACATGAGTGGAAGATCTTTTGCCTGGATAAAACTTCTGGCAAGCTGATATGGGAAGAAACGGCCTGTACAGGAGTTCCAAAACAGAAGCGGCATCCCAAATCATCACATGCCAATTCAACGATGGCTACAGATGGCAATCATGTTGTGGCTTTCTTTGGATCCGAAGGGTTGTATTGTTATGATATGGATGGGAATTTGCTATGGAAAAAGGACTTTGGTGTGCTAAAATCGGTATTTTTTGTTGCGGAAGATGCCGAATGGGAATTTGCAAGCTCACCAATTATCCATGACGGAGTGGTTATAATCCAGAGTGATGTGCTGAAAAATTCATTTGTTGCCGCTTATGATGCTGCATCAGGGAAAGAGATCTGGAGAATGGCAAGAGATGAATATCCGGGATGGTGTACACCCAATATTTATTATGACGGGGATCAATGCAGGGTGGTGCTGAATGGATTTAAACACAGGGGGGCTTATGATTTCAAGACAGGAGAGGAAATATGGAGAATGTCTGGAGGTGGTGATATACAAATACCAACCCCAATCGTTCATGATGGCCTGATATATTTTAACAGTGCCCACGGGCGACAATCACCCATATATGCAATTCATGTAAGTGCAAGAGGTGATTTGACATTGGATGAAGATGAAACAACCAATGCGTATGTCCGCTGGAGTATCCCAAGGGGTGGAGCCTATATGCAGACCATGCTGATCTATGATGAATATCTTTACAATGCCAGATGGAACGGTTCTGTGAGCTGCTATAATGCAAAAACAGGTGAGGAGGTTTGGAAGCATAAAGCCGGTTCAGGGAACAGCTATATATCATCACCAGTGGCATCTGACGGAAAAATATATGTAACAGATGATAAAGGAATGGTTTATGTTCTAAGTGCCGGTTCAGCTTATGAACTGATCGCGGAAAATGATCTCGGAGAAATATGTATGGCCACACCTGCCATAACAGATAAAATCATTTTCTTCAGAACCATAAACCATATGATTGCTGTCTCTAAAAAATAAGCTTTTCACAGCAGAATCAGCTCATTATTTTCATCCGGCGTTAATTGACTTTCTACGCATACTGGTGTATCTTTATTAAAGTACAAAAGCCATACTCCCCTAAAACAGAAAGTCTATGAAACCAAAAACCTCCGATCGCAGAGAGTTTATAAAAAATTCATCTCTCGGAATACTGGGTGCCGCTTTGATAGATACCAAAAAAGTTACTGATACTCAGGCAATTCATGATCCGGATCCTCTCAGTATTAAAGCTTATCGGAAACTGGGACGTACAGGTTTCAACGTATCAGATATTGGTTGCGGTCCCGCTGTAATTACCCATGAAAAAGTTCTTAAAGCAATCCTGGATGCCGGGGTGAATTATATCGATTCGGCCATCGCATACGGGGAGAAAAATGAAATCATGATCGGCAATGTAATCAAGGATTACAACCGGAAATCATTGTTTATTTCTTCAAAGTACCGGGTCAGGGAAGATACTACGAAAGAGGATGTAATTACCCAGATCAGAGGTATCCTGGAAAGGATGAAAACCGATTACCTGGATTGTTTGCAAATGCACATGGTATCTTCAAGCAAAGATTTGAAAAATGAAGCATTCCATAAGGCAACCAACCAGTTAAAAAGCGATGGGAGATTGAGGT
>DAOWJB010000318.1 GCA_030640625.1 Bacteroides sp. | reverse complement strand
AATGATCCGATATTTGAACCTTCCTATCTGGAACTGCACAGAACCGGGGAATTACAAAAAAGAGGGGAAGCATTATGGCAGATCATGGAAAGTTGTAGGCTCTGTCCGCGTATGTGCGGCGTCAATAAGCTCAAAGGCGAGAAGGGATTTTGCGGGGCCGATTCACAGCTTATGATCTCTGCATTTCATCAGCATTATGGAGAGGAACAAC
Source organism: Bacteroides sp. (assembly GCA_030640625.1). Lineage (GTDB taxonomy): Bacteria > Bacteroidota > Bacteroidia > Bacteroidales > SM23-62 > SM23-62. The sequence continues at coordinate 18,299 of DAOWJB010000318.1, read as the reverse complement.
CCCTTGTGGGAAGGGGTGGTTCGGGAACCATTTTTCTGACCCATTGCAGCCTGAGATGTGTTTTCTGCTGCAACTGGGAGATCAGCCAGGGGGGAAGGGGATATAAACGGACGCTTGAGGAAATGGCGGACATGATGCTTGTTTTACAGGATCGCGGATGCCCCAATATTAACTTTGTCACACCCACCCATTATTCCCCCCATATCGTCCTTGCGGTCGATATTGCCGCAGGCAAGGGTCTGCATATTCCGCTTGTATACAATACCTGCGGATGGGAACGCGTGGAAATACTAAAGGAACTTGAAGGGATCGTGGATATCTACCTTCCTGATTTTAAGTATGCGGATGGAGAGATGGCAGCCAGGTACTCATCGGGTGCGCTTATTTATCCGGAACTTACAATGAAAGCACTACTTGAAATGCACCGGCAGGTGGGCGTTGCAAAGCCCGCAAATGATGATCTCATGCACCGGGGTCTTATGATCCGCCATCTGGTTATGCCAAACAACGTTGGCGGATCGAAGGAAGTGGTCTCTTGGATAGCCGGTAATCTTCCCAAAGACACGTACGTAAATATTATGTCACAGTACCGGCCCCAGTACAAGGCCAAGGATTATCCTAAAATCGCCCGGAGGATAAGCAGGGAGGAATACACAGAGGTCGTGGAATGGGCAAGACAGGAAGGTTTGACAAACCTGGACATTCAGGGATATTATTTTTAGACTACTGAAAGTCCGAATTTAGCTGAAGAATTACAAAGTTGTTCTGTGAAAATCCATAAACACTCAGATGGTAGGTGTATTATCACGCCAAACCGTAACGAGTCCCTGTAGGTCAATGATCTGCGGGGATTTGTTTTTAGGGGTGACGATTTCGTTGGCGAAATTCAGTTTCGGTATCCAATCCACTGTAGACCAGAATATTATGCATTTTAATACTATGAAATTGTATAATCTATTACTGTCTGATTTTAAGGGGGGAGGTCACTCCCATATATTTCTAAGTTGGATTATTCGTAGTGCTTACGATATTGTTTGCCGCCAGCGCCTTTATAAGGTAATAACGGTGGAACGAATCTTTGATATTTTTCATAATCTTTACCAAATATCTTAATCAGTTCTCGCTCTTCCAGAGAAACTACGTAATGAGAAAGAATAAGTATGACCACCCAAGGTATAAGGAACAGAAGGTCAGAAAACCAAATTATTACCATTGGCGGAATTGTCAACAGGAGTGTAGAGTATAGCGGATGTCTCACGTAGTCGAAAGGGCCATGTGTGATTAGCTTGTTCTTCTCATCTAGCAGGTTGACCTTGATCAAGTTTAATGAACGGTTGAACCAAATCGTGCCCAACAAGCATACGCTTATGCAAGGCACGGATAAGATGACTTGCATTTCAAAGGTTAGTGAGATAGGAAAAGAAATCCATCGTCGGATAACTATAGCTAAGCCCTCAAAGAGAAGACCCAATAGGAGCAAGAGTGGCCCCACACCAAGTAGATGCTTAAATCTTTTTAATAGTGATGGACTCTTTCCTTTTTCTGTAGCTATTGTACCGTTATTCTCCTTGAACTCAGGGTAGTTTGTCATTTTTTATATTTCCATATTATTGGAAATATTGCTGATGTCTTGTTCTTATATTTAATATACTCCTGTCCAAATTCTTTCTCCATAAGATACTCTTCTTTATTTATAAATATTTTAAACATGGAATACATAAAACATGGAATAGTTAACAATAACCAAGAATTAAAGAATAATATTATTCCAGGAAGAAGTAGAAATATTACTACTCCAAAAAGAGGATTTCTACATATGGAAAAAATACCATTTGATATTAATTCTTGTTTCTTATAAGCCGTTCTTAGTACCTTTAATGTTGTAATATATGAAGGAATTCCAATGCATAGTAATATGATTGCTATTATTATCATGATTTCATATGGAATAAAATCAATTTCAAAAATAGATTTATAAAAATAATTAATGATTGCTATTGGAATTGCAAACAAAATTGTCATCACAAAAATTATTGGTGATGCTCCCCAAAATGTCAATTTTTTTGAATCATGGCGTTTCATATTAATATCGTGGTTTATTAATTATTTCTGTATAGCTGATATTAGAAGAGAAACCAGTAATACGCACAACGATTCGTAGTATAAGATATTCAGTTGGAAATAATTCAAGTTACAAATAATCTTTCACAGGTTAATCCGGAAGCAAAATAATGAGTTGATTTTAAACGTATAACGGATGAATTCTTAATACTCCACACAAAAATCAATTAAAATCCGTAAAGCAATAAGTGGTGTAGCTGGTACCACATGACGGTATGAGCATGGGTGTGAGTGTTAGTTTGAAATTCCTTAAGAAAAAGTCCCTACAGGTCAATGATCTGCGGGGACTTTTTTAATGGGGTTGATGATTTCGTTGACGGTTTTGAAAAATAGAATACAGAACGTTTATTATCACCAATTTGTATTTGCAGGTTGGATGAAACTCAGTCATTTCTGATGATTTGTGTAATTCTAAACTGTTGAAATTTCGGGGAAGGCTACAAAACCGGGAAGTATTGAGGGTATGGTATTGGATAGTAAACTGGACACGGCCCTAGCATATGCAACAGTTGCTTTATACAATTTCCGCTGATTCAAGTCTTTTTACTGGAACGATAACTGAAAAATGTGGCATTTTCAATTTGTCAGGCATATTTAAGGGTGACTATTATATTAAGATCGACCGGGACATAATCAAAACAGGGCCTACTTCCTGTGTATGCACAAAAGCCAGCTCTGTTCCTATTACTATTGAAAATGGCATAAAAAACTGGGCCTTATTTTGTGCTTACTGGCACAAAATTCAGCTCAGTTTTTTTATGCCATTTGAAAACCTACTCGACTTCGCGGTAAAGATAGACGAACCCTTTGTATGGAGGGTGGCCGCGGTAGCGTTCAGCATCCCATCCCAGGGCTTCGATTACATAGTAATACACTCCGGGATTGGCAAAATTCTCCCCCTTTCCCTGGATCGTTCCGTCCCAGCCTTCCCACTCAAACTTCTCATCGGTCTGCTCATATTCATATACTTTTCTCCCGGAGCGGCTAAAGATGGTAATCCTGAAGGCCTTGAGTGACTTGGCCTGGACAAGGAAAATATCATTTACCCCATCCCCGTTAGGTGTAAAAACGTTGGGAGCTTTTAGTTCGGATGGTTCGACCTGTATCTCTATCCTCGTTACCAGTGGAAAGGAATCAACACAGCCTGCCTCACTGTATGCAAGCAAGGTGGGGTAATATCGGCCTGGAGTATAATAAGTGTATTCCACAGAGTCCTCCATTGATTCGGTGATGATTTCTGATTCTTCATCCCCGGTTTTGGCACTGTCAACGAGTGTCCAATGAAACTCAATTCCATTTTCAGACAGGTTGATTAATCTTACCTCAAGCGGTGCTTCCCCCGTTGGGTTTTCCTGTTCTGTCCAAACACCCGGATCCTCTTCATCCTCCACAAAAACAGAAAATTCAGCCTTGACATGAACAGTTTCATACAACACATCGTCAGCCCTGGATAAGCCAAAGCTGTCTACTGCTGTCAGCGTAAATCGGGTATCACTGGTTGGCGGACGGGAAGAAGGGGGACTGTTATATATAATCAGGTCAAGGTACCTGTCACTACCGAAAATCTCATAATCAGGATCGTCAGAAGTCCACTCAAAGGTCATCCCGTTTGGAAGGTTTACGGAATTACCATTGGCCAAGTCAAAATAGATTATGGTATCTGCATCAGCTATACCATTCAGGATCAGATAATCGCAGGTGAATTTATATGGCTTTATTTTGCCATCCTGGTCTTTTTCCACTTCTACATTTGGATCATTGGAAAACACCCATGCCCTGAACACGGTATCAAGATCAACTGCCGTGATATGGACCTGGTAACATCCTGCTGCCAGGTTATCCACTGTGGATGTAGCTACACCCAATTCCGTGAAGAATGGTGGATCAAATGCATTTATGGATGTATCATACTGGCTCCAGCTAAAATCAAATCCTGGGGTGCCGTAGGGCGGTGTGGCCAGTAACGTACCCTGAACCTGGCTTCCCGGGACAGTCGAATGGAATACAAAATATTTATCAGCTGCCGGAAAAACGGGGTAGTTCAGGGTATCTGAAAAATTTGCAGTGGGAGAGGTAATTTGCGCCTCTGAAAGACTGACATTCAAGGCGAAAAAACATATAAAGAAAATGCGTGATATGAATACCTCTGCTGAACTCATTAACAGGTTTGAAAGGGATATAATCTTAATAACTTGGTTCGCTTACCTTTTATTATGAATTCAATATTTAAAGTGGCAAAGATATATAATCTCCGAGAAGAAAAAATCATTAATTTTGCCAGTTACCAGAAAGATTATGGGGAAAGATTTCATCAAAGATCTGAACGAAGCACAGCAGAAAGCCGTCCTGGCTTTTAACGGTCCGAGCCTTGTCATTGCAGGTGCCGGCTCCGGGAAGACCAGGGTCCTGACTTACCGAATAGCTTACCTGCTCAGCCAGGACATCCCCCCGAACAGGATCCTCGCACTCACTTTTACCAACAAGGCCGCCAGGGAAATGAAGGAAAGGATTGGTAAACTTGTCGGACCTGAACTTGCCAGGTATCTCTGGATGGGGACTTTCCACTCTGTTTTTTCAAAGATCCTGAGAAGGGAAGGGCATTTGCTTGGTTATCCCTCCACCTTTACCATTTATGATTCGTCTGATTCAAAAAGCCTGGTTAAAAAGATCATCAAGGAACTGGACCTGAATGACCAGATCTATAAGCCCGGTGAAATTCACGGCCGGATATCCAGAGCCAAGAACAACCTCATTACGCCTTCGGCATATTTTTCAAGTGCACAGCTGACGGAAATGGATAAACGAACCCGGCGTCCCAGGATAGCTGACATATATAAATTATATGCCATCAGATGCAAGAAATCCGATGCCATGGATTTCGATGATCTTTTGCTGAATCTCTATATTCTGATACGTGATTTCCCGGAAGTACTTGCCAAATACCAGGAGCAATTCCGGTATATCCTTGTGGATGAATACCAGGACACGAATTATCTGCAGTACAAGATCATCAACCAGTTATCTTCCAGGAATAAAAACATATGTGTTGTCGGAGATGATGCACAGAGCATTTATTCTTTCAGGGGAGCCAGGATAGAAAATATTCTGAATTTCAAGCATGATTATCCCGGTTACAGTCTTTTTAAACTGGAAAGAAATTACCGCAGCACCCAAAATATTGTGGAGGCTGCCAACAGCATTATTGCCAGGAACCGCGACCAGATCAGCAAGAAAATCTGGTCCAAAAAAGAAACCGGGGAAAAAATCAAACTCATCAGGGCCGCCACTGATAATGAAGAGGGATACCTCATCGCAAACCTGATCCAGGATGCAGTCTATGCAAATCAACTGCATCACCGGGATATCGCTATTTTATACCGGACCAATGCGCAATCAAGGATCTTTGAGGAAGCCCTTCGAAAAATGAACATTCCTTATAAAGTATATGGCAGCCTTTCATTCTACCAACGTAAAGAAATTAAAGATCTCCTGGGATATTTCAGGCTGACGGTGAATCCATATGACGAGGAGGCGCTCAGGCGAATTATCAACTACCCTGCTCGTGGGATCGGTCAGACAACTGTATCCAGGCTTGAGGAGATCGCAGCCAGTCAGGATAAAAGGATCTGGGACATCCTCCTGTCCATTGATCATCATGCTGACATTTTTAACCAGGGAACCATTCGTAAACTGAAGGCATTCGCCACCCTTATCAATGGCTACCGGGAGAATCTTCAAACCATGGAAGCTTTTGATCTCGCTTATTCCATTGCAGAAAGTTCTGGGATCATGAAGGACCTGCATTATGAGAATTCACCTGAAAACCTGAGCAAATATGAAAACCTGCAGGAGATCCTGAATGGGATCAAGGAATTTGTGGAAGCACAGGATGAGGCTGAGAACACAGGCCTGGATGCGTTTCTCCAGAGTGTATCCCTGCTGACCGATGCAGATAATGAAAAAGAAGAGGACAGGGACAAGGTCACCATAATGACCACACATGCTTCAAAGGGACTTGAATATAAATTTGTCTATGTAACCGGACTGGAAGAGGAGTTGTTCCCAAACCGCATGTCTTCTTCTACCAGAGAAGAACTGGAGGAAGAGAGAAGGTTATTTTATGTGGCTGTTACCCGTGCCATGGAACAGGTAACCCTGAGCTATGCAAGCACCCGTTATCGCTGGGGAGTTCCTGTGAACGCTGTCCCCAGCCGTTTTATCCGGGAAATTGAACCAGCATATATCGACCAGCCCCTGGAAGAAACCCCGGTTGATTCCACATTAAACACAATCCCTGGCAACTCATATCAGCCTTCAAAGCGTTCCTTTCAAAAAAAGGAAAACAGCGCAGCGGTTTCAAACGGAAAGATAAAAAGGATGAAGCCAGTTTCCAAGGCGATTCCTAATCCCCATTCAGGGAATGACTTTACAGCGGATAACCCCGCTGAAATCCAGACAGGCATGCAGGTTGAACATCTGCGATTTGGGTCAGGCAAGATCATTAACCTGGAGGGTGAACTGCCAAACAGGAAGGCTACAGTATTCTTTAAGGAACATGGACAAAAACAACTCCTGCTAAAGTTTGCCAAATTAAAAATCATCCGTTAGCATAGATCCAAAACATTTTGAATTCCCCACAGATTTGTGTTCATTTGCATTAAATTTATATAAATGGAATACGATTATAATACTCAGCGGACAAAGATGGTGATCCCGGAATATGGGAGGAATATCCAAAAAATGATCGAATACACCGTGCAGGTTGAGGACCGGGAAGAGAGAAACAGGGCAGCCCGGGCCATCATCGCCATCATGGGTAACCTTAACCCCCATCTAAGAGACGTCAGCGATTTTAAACATAAGCTCTGGGACCACCTATTTATCATCTCAGATTTTAAACTGGATATAGATTCCCCTTATGAGAAGCCAACCCCGGATATTTTATTTGAAAAACCCAAACAGGTCCCTTATAAGAATAATACCATCAAATACAAGCATTACGGAAAGATCATTGAACTGCTCATCCAGGAAGCATCCGGTTTTGAGGAAGGTGAGGAAAAGGATGCACTGATCAGGTTGATCGCCAATCATATGAAGAAATGCTATGTCACCTGGAACAGGGATGTAGTGGATGACAAGACTATTTTCGAAGACCTGAAGAACCTGTCAGGTGGAAAAATCATTGCCGGAGAAGATTTGAAGCTTTCCGACACCAGGGATATCCTGTTGAAAAGCAAGAAGAAAAGACCGCCAAAAAAGAAATAACCTGCATGGGCACATTTGTTGTGAACGGTGGGAAGCCACTTTCCGGTACGCTCACTCCCCAGGGTGCCAAAAACGAGGCATTACAGGTAATCTGCGCCAGCTTACTGACGGATGAATCCGTCACCATCAGGAACATTCCTGATATTCGGGATGTAAGCAACCTGATTTCCCTTCTCAGATCCATGGGAGTCGAGGTTATCAACCCTGGCAGAGGGGTATATACATTTTATGCCAGGGACATCGATCTAGAATACCTTCGAAGTGATGATTTCCGGGATAAAGGGACCAGTCTGAGGGGATCCATTATGATCCTGGGACCGCTCCTGGCAAGATTCGGAAAAGGTTATGTGCCAGCACCCGGGGGTGATAAAATTGGCCGCAGAAGGCTGGACACACACTTCATTGGCTTTCAGCATCTCGGGGCAACAGTCACCTATGACCATTCCTCCAGTTTATATACCGTTGATGCGCCATCCTTGGAAGGTGCCTATATGCTTCTGGACGAAGCATCTGTCACAGGAACAGCAAATATCCTGATGTGTGCAGTTCTGACAAAGGGCAGAACGACTATCTACAACGCCGCCTGCGAACCATATATCCAACAGCTGAGCAATATGCTTATCCGCATGGGCGCAAAAATCGAAGGGATCGGCTCCAACCTGCTTACCGTCCAAGGCGTAGATTCCCTGCATGGCTGTGAACACAGCCTTCTGCCTGACATGATCGAGGTGGGCAGCTTTATTGGTATGGCGGCACTTACCCGTTCAGAACTGACGCTCAAGCAAGTGTCAATAGATAACCTCGGAATCATACCGGAACAATTCAGAAGACTTGGTATCGAGATCAGGCAGGAACAAGATGATCTTTTCATTCCCCGGCAGGAACATTATGAGATAGATACTTTTATGGACGGGTCAATTATGACCATTGCCGATGCTCCATGGCCCGGACTTACACCCGATCTGCTGAGTATATTCCTGGTGGTGGCCACACAGGCAAAAGGCAGTGTCCTGATTCACCAGAAAATGTTTGAAAGCAGATTGTTCTTTGTTGACAAACTGATCGACATGGGCGCCCAGATCATCCTCTGTGACCCTCACCGCGCTACGGTTATCGGTATTGACAGGCAATATCCCCTGCGTCCCACCACCATGAGCTCTCCCGATATACGGGCAGGCGTAGCCCTGCTGATTGCTGCTCTTTCAGCAGAAGGAACCAGCACCATCCATAATATCGAACAAATAGACCGCGGATATGAGAATATCGAACAGCGATTAAATAATATCGGAGCCTCCATTACCCGCAAATAATTTTTTCCTATATTTGGCTGATTCTACAAAATTGTACATATGTATAAAATAAAATACTTAGCAGCCTCCGTCCTGGTGGGCATTGCCATCGTTTCCCTGGCTCTTCGTTCTCCCAATGACAGCAATGCAGATACCGGATCCCCGGTTGGCCTGAACATCGGTGATATAGCCCCGGAATTAAAATATAAATCACCCGAAGGAGAAGAAATCTCCCTTTCTTCTTTGAGGGAACAAATGGTTTTAATTGACTTCTGGGCTTCCTGGTGTGGTCCATGCCGTTATGAGAACCCAAACCTTGTAAAAGCTTATCAATCATTTAAGGACAGTTCTTTCAAGAATGGTAAAGGATTTACCGTTTACAGTGTTTCCCTTGACAAAAGCAAAACATCATGGATATATGCCATTGATAAAGATAAGCTTGCCTGGCCATACCATGTCAGCGATCTCCTGGGCTGGAATTCAAAAGCTGCCATAAAATACGGGGTAAATTCCATCCCGGATAATTATCTGATCAATGGCAACGGTGTCATCATTGCGAAAAATCTCCGTGGAGAAAAGCTTCATGCAAAACTGTCTGAATTGCAGAAGTAATCTCGGTTTTCTGTCAAAATTCCAATCCCTAATTCCCGGCATGTCAATTTGTCCTGAAATCAATCTTGGCAAAACATTTGCTTATGATGGGGAACGTAGATTTAATTATTAAAACCAAGCTTTTAAATGGCAAATAAAGAGAATATCAAGGATTCTTTGGAAACAGATAGCAAAGACGGAGCAGAGAAGACGGTTGATGGTCAGAAGCAAAAAAGTGCCGAGGTTAAGCCAAAATCTGCCAGGACCAGGAAAAAGCCCGAAAAGTCTGCCAAACTAAAGGAACTCGAAGCAGCATTGCAGGAACAAAAGGAGAAATACCTCAGGTTATCGGCAGACTTTGATAATTACCGTAAACGTACCATGAAGGAAAAAATTGAGTTGACAAAACAGGCCGGTGAAGAGATATTTGCCAGGATCCTGCCTGTACTCGACAACCTTGAAAGAGCCATGATGTCAATAGAAGAGGCAAAGGACCTGGAGGCAGTCAAGGAGGGAATGCAATTAATCTATAATTTGTTTACCGAATATCTCGGACAACAGGGCGTCAAGGAAATAGAGGCAATGCACCAGGATTTCGATACGGATGTGCATGATGCAGTCACCAAGATCCCCTCACCCGATAAAAAACTTAAGGGAAAAGTTGTGGACGTTATTGAAAGAGGTTATTTTCTGAATGAGAAAGTCCTGCGTTATGCCAAGGTCGTTATAGGAGAATAATGGGGAAAAGAGATTATTACGCAATACTGGACATCTCAAAAAGTGCTTCCAAGGAGGAAATTAAGAAAGCCTACCGCAAACAGGCACTGAAATATCATCCGGATAAAAATCCAGGTGATGGAACTGCCGAGGAAAAGTTCAAGGAAGCGGCAGAAGCCTATGAGGTACTGAGCGATGATGATAAACGGGTGCGTTATGACCGTTTCGGACATGCTGGTCTTGGAGGTGCTGCCGGTGGCGGATATGGTGGACAGGGAATGACCATCGAGGATATATTCTCAAGTTTCGGGGATATTTTTGGGGATGCATTCGGTGGTTTTGGTGGATTTGGAGGCAGCAGAAGATCCGCCCGTACCATGCGTAAAGGATCAAATCTCAGGGTGCAGGTAAAACTTAACCTGCAGGAGATTGCCAATGGTGCCGAGAAGAAAATCAAGGTAAATAAATATGTAACCTGTAACAGCTGTGATGGTACGGGCGCTCAGGACGGATCAAGTTTTTCCACCTGTAGTACCTGTAATGGAAATGGTCAGGTCACCAGGATATCCAATACTTTTCTGGGACAAATGCAGACAGTGACAACCTGTCCAACCTGCGGTGGAGAAGGTAAAAACATCACAATGAAGTGTACCAAGTGTTATGGAGAAGGGATCATTAAAGATGAAGAGGTTATTCCCATCAGTATTCCCGCCGGTGTCGCAGAGGGCATGCAGATGACTGTTTCCGGCAAGGGAAATGCAGCCAGACGAGGCGGTGTAAATGGAGATCTGCTGTTAATGATCCATGAAAAATCCGATCCCGAATTGATCCGGGATGGCAACGACCTGCTGTATAACCTGCATATCAGTATCCCCCAGGCTTCCCTTGGGGCAGCCGTTGAGATCCCAACCATCGAAGGCAAAGTGAAGATCAAGATTGAACCGGGTACCCAGCCGGGAAAGATCCTGAGGTTAAGAAACAAAGGCCTTCCTGATGTAAATGGTTACAGAAAAGGTGACCTGCTGGTCAGTATCAATGTCTGGATCCCAAAGAATCTGACCAGAGATGAACAAAAACTTATTGAAAAATTCGGAGATTCTCCTAATTTTATACCGCGTCCGGATAGTAGTGAGAAAAACTTCTTTGAGAGGATGAGGGGTTATTTTAAGTAAGCTGCGAAACGTTCCGCTTGATAGCACCTGGAAGTGCTACATAAGAAACCAAAACTGTTAAAGCACATGGAGATCTTTAAGGCTGAAAAGGTCGTTAAGAAATTTATTAATACGCTTGCCCTGGACCAGGTCTCGATCAGTGTTCCCAAAGGAAGTATTTATGGTTTACTCGGACCGAATGGAGCCGGAAAAACAACCCTTATCAGGATCATCAACCAGATCACAGCACCGGACCAGGGAAGCCTGCTGTTTAATGGTGATAAATTGCGTCCCGAGGATATCTACCGGATAGGTTACCTCCCTGAGGAACGTGGCCTCTATAAGAAAATGAAAGTCGGTGAACAGGCGCTGTACCTTGCACAATTGAAAGGCCTGTCCAAGAAAGAAGCCATGAGCCGTTTGAAATTATGGTTCGGCAAATTCGAAATACTTGATTGGTGGAATAAGAAAATCGAGGAACTCTCCAAAGGAATGCAACAAAAGGTTCAGTTCATCGTCACCGTCCTGCACGAACCGGAATTGCTGATCTTTGACGAACCTTTCAGCGGATTTGATCCCATTAATGCCGATATGATGAAAAAGGAAATCCTGGCGCTCAGGGAAAAAGGTTCAACCATCATATTCTCCACCCATAATATGGGATCAGTAGAAGAATTATGTGATCATATCACCCTGATTGACAAAGGCAGGACCCTGATCGAAGGGGATATAAAAGACATCCGGGACCAGTACAGGTCAGATACCTACGAAGTTGGTTTTCAGGGCGAGCATGATAAACTGGGGAAAGCATTAAACAATCATTACCAGCTGCTCGAAACAAGCAGTGAGGGTGACCTGCTGAATGCAAAGATTAAATTATTGCATCATACCACAGAGAATGAACTCCTCTCATTGCTCATTCCGGCAGTACATATAATATCATTCAACGAGGTATATCCCAGTATGAATGAAATTTTTATCAGGGTGGTTAAAGACAATTAAGCATATGAGCAAAATCGGTTTGATCATCAAAAGGGAATATGTTACCAGGGTCAGGAAACGGTCTTTCATCGTTATGTCTGTACTGGGACCGATACTCTTTGCATCTTTGATGGTGGTACCGGCCCTGATCGCGATGTCGGAAGACCAGGAAGTAAAAAGGATCGCCATTGTAGACAGCTCACATCTGTTTATGAATATCATCCCGGAGACTAAATACCTGAAATTTGACTACCTGCATAATGCCCGATTAAACGATATTAAAGAAACCTATTCAGCGGGGGGGTATTACGGTGTATTATATATTTCCCACATTGTCGCCTCTGAACCAAACTCGGTCATTTTCTATTCTGACAAGCAACCCAACCTGGCTACCAAGATGCATATCAGCAAAGCCATGGAAAATTACATCCGGGATCAGAAACTAAAGACCTATGAGATCGAGAATCTCGACAATATCCTGAAATCAGTAAGAACCAGGATCAATATCCGCACCATTAAGATTACGGAAACAGGAAGGGAAAAGGAAAGTCATACCGGGGTTGCCATGGCGGTTGGATATGCGGGAGGATTTTTGATCTACATGTTTATATTCTTCTTCGGTGCCCAGCTTATGAGGGGAGTAATCGAGGAAAAGGTAAACCGCATCGTCGAAATCATAATTTCATCGGTCAAACCCTTTCAGCTCATGATGGGCAAGATCATCGGTATTGCCATGGTAGGCCTCACTCAGTTCCTGATCTGGATAGTCACCACCTTTGTCCTCGTGTCACTTGCCACTGCTGTATTATTCCCTGAACTGAACATGACACCAACCCAGCAGGTGATCTCACAGGATATTATGTCATCCGGACCTGTAGAGGAAAATCCGCAAGCTCCCTCGGAGGAAATGGATGAATTACTGGGATTTCTTTCCAACCTGAAAGAAATAAATTTCGCGCTGACCCTTGGGTCATTTATTTTTTATTTCCTGGGAGGATACCTGCTGTATGGAGCTTTATTTGCTTCTATAGGGGCAGCTGTCGACAACGAAACAGACACCCAGCAGTTCATGCTTCCACTTACCATTCCTTTAATTCTGGCCCTGCTTGTACTGATCAATACAATCAATAATCCTGACAGCTCCCTCTCATTCTGGTTTTCCATTATCCCCTTTACCTCTCCCATCGTCATGATGGGCAGGCTCCCTTTCGGGGTTCAGAATTGGGAAGTGGGATTATCCATGGCACTCCTGATCATAACCTTCATTGGTATGACCTGGCTCGCAGCAAAGATCTACCGTACCGGTATCCTGATGTATGGGAAAAAGACAAGCTACAAGGAAATTGCTAAATGGATACGGCATAGTTAGAGAACCGAATAATATAATACAGATCCATAGAACATGGCAAATATCTTAGTAATTGACGACGAAAAAAGTATCCGGAATACACTGAAAGAAATTTTTGAGGCGGAGGATCATCAGGTGAGCTCTGCAGAAGATGGTCCCTCGGGACTCGAACTCTTCGTTGATAATAAATTCGATGTTGTCCTCTGCGATATCAAAATGCAGGAGATGGATGGCATGGAGGTGTTGGAAAAAATACTTGAACAACCCCAGGATGTACCGGTGATCATGATCTCAGGACATGGAGATATAGAGATCGCCGTTGAAGCCATCAAAAAAGGTGCCTTCGATTTTCTTGAGAAACCCCTTGATCTGAACAGGCTGCTGATCACGATCAGGAATGCTCTTGAAAGATCCGACCTGATTACCGAAACCAGGGTGCTCAAAAGGAAAATCAGTAAAACCAATGAAATGATTGGTGAATCAGAGGCCATCATGAAGATCAAGGAAATGATCGACCGGGTTGCCCCTACCGATGCACGGGTGATGATCTTCGGCGATAATGGAACAGGCAAAGAACTGGTTGCCAGGTGGCTGCATGAGAAAAGCAATCGTGCTGCAAGTCCCTTTATAGAAGTCAACTGTGCTGCCATTCCTTCCGAGTTGATTGAAAGTGAATTGTTCGGGCATGAAAAAGGAGCCTTTACATCAGCCCATAAACAACGCAAGGGTAAATTTGAACAGGCCAGCGGCGGCACCCTGTTCCTCGATGAGATTGGCGATATGAGCCTTTCGGCCCAGTCAAAAGTGTTGCGCGCCCTCCAGGAAAACAAGATCACCCGTGTGGGCAGCGATAAAGATATCGAAGTGGATGTACGGATCATCACGGCCACCAATAAAAACCTCAAGGAAGAAATTGAAAAAAAACTGTTCAGGGAAGACCTCTACCACCGGTTGAGCGTGATCATCATACAGGTACCTACCTTAAATGAAAGATCCGAAGATATCCCTTTACTGGCAGATCACTTCAACGAACAGATCTGCGGGGAACATGGAATGGCAAAGAAAAATATTACAGATGACGCCATTAAGGAGTTGCAGAAAATTTCCTGGACAGGCAACATCAGGGAGTTCCGGAATGTGATTGAAAGACTGATCATTCTGTGTGGCAAGGAAATTACCGGAAAAGACGTCTCCTCTTTTGCCTGATCGTCACCGGTCAATAGAAACGGTGATCGCGTTTCATATAGAACATTCTTTCCGCGGTCATCCTGCTTGCTTCTTCTACAGTGATATCCATCCGCCTGGCATAACGCCTGATATCCCCCGGCAGGGTTCTGCTCTGCTGTATTTCCCTGATCATCAATTCAATTCCTGTCTCCTCAGACAATTCCTTCAGGTATGACCTGTCTTCACTCATGTCATAATAAACATAAATTCCTTTCCTGCATAACTCCTCGTCATGTATGGATAACAGGTGATGATACTCGCCGGTATGCCGAAGGCGCATGAAATTAAGCCAGTAGGATTTCTTCGACATCGAATCCCAATGAATGGCCGTTTTTACATAATGCCTGGTTTGAAGCAATTGAAAAAAGACCAGTAGTGATAAAAAACCAATGATGACAAATCGTACCTTCCTTTTTTTCAGTGCCAGGACAGCAGCGACAAATGCTGCAAGGGGGATGGCCAAAATGCCATACATGTCTATATAGATCCTGCCACCAAAACCGCCACCAAACCACCAGGTCCACCAGGAGGACATCACATAGATCATCAGGATCAGGATCAGACTGATGGGAAGTGTTGATCCCCTGATCATCTTCTTCAGTGGAACAAGTCCCACGATCGCAAAAATCATCATCGGGGCATATAGCAGCCATCCTTTCCGGTAACTGAAAAGGGACTCAAGGATGTGGGGATTGTCAAAATAAAAGCGGTCTCCATGCGGCCCGTATGAATAATACAGAAACTGCCCGGTAATCATATGCCAATAGAGAAACTGGGGGATCCATGGCAGCATAAAGGCAAATATCATCAGCAGTATCTTTGGAATGTTCCGAAGGAGATAACGCATCCTTTCCATGAAGGAAGTCCAGGAATCGACTCCCCACAGGACGAGCAGGATGAGAATCAGCATATTTGTTGGCCTGATCAACACGATCAGTCCAAACAGCATCCCCAGCAAAAATGTCCTTCGCCAGGTAGCCTTTTCATACCATTTCACAACCGTGTAGAGAAATATTGTTATCAGCACAAAATTATAGGAGTGCGACATGACCGCCTCATGGGTTGAATAGTAATATAGGTTCGTCCCAAGGCCTATTAACAATAAGGTAATGGCAGTGACAAGGGGAGTGAAGTACCTGAGCAATATTTTTTTCAGGAATATAAATCCAAGGCCTGCATAAACCAGCGCGCCGAATACCAGGAAAAACTGGTAAATGGAACTGAATCCATCCCTGGCTTCTCCGAAAACAGGCGCCAGCAGATGGGCCATAAAGAAGAAAGGGGCATACATTATGGAGAGACCGCAGGACATGTATATAATTTTACCGCCATCTTCTGTGGGTGACCACCAGAATTTATTGTCATTATCGATGATTCCTGCATCCAGAAAATCCAGGCTTGGATCGCCATAGATAAAAGTAGCAGGAAGATAGCCATAGAAAGAGATAACATCCCATTTGATGACACCCCGAATAGGTCCATCATCCCTGGTCCAGTTATGGTGAGTAAAATTTGTCGCAATATAAAAAACCAGTAAAAAAATGATGACAATGCGGGGCGCATTATTGACAGTAAAAGCTTCCTTAAATTTGAAACCAGACATGGATGGATATTGATTTACTGGGTGAATATAATGAAAAGACCTGTAAAGTTTTGGCCCGAATATTGAATATATACCGGCTGAAGGGTATTTTTGATGAGATTACCAGATAATACAATAGCCATAATGACTGCCAGGGGACCCATAAGGATAATCTTTCTGTTCCTGTATATTCTTATCGCCGGGGGTACTGCACGGGCCCAGGACAGCCACAATGGATACTGGCTGCCTGTCAAAGGAACATTGAGAATATTCCTGGTTTACGCCGAAGTATTAAATGATCCGGATGAGCCGGGATTCCTCCAAGGATGGGAACCCGGGAAACTGCCCCGTAATCCAGGCTATTTTTTTGACCACAGGTTGGAGCCAGGTGATCAACCAAAAGGGATTTTAACCAGATACTACCACCAGGCCTCATTCGGAGAATTCCAGGTCCTGGCCGATTATTATCCAAGGATAATCTCCATTGATTTCAACAAAATGAATGGCAGGGGATTCCGGCAGGTCCTCGATACCATTATGCAGCAGACCGGGGAAAATGTAATTACGGCCAATGGCTATTCCGTCAATTCGGGAGATTTTGATGCCTTTTCCCGGGCATCGGGGCATGGTACACCGAAGGCCAGTAAGCCTGATTCCTTGATGGATATGGTCATGGTGATCTGGAGGGTCAATTCGAAGATCACCACTTCATCATCAGGAGGGTACTGCATGCCTTCGCGTTTCACCTATCCGTTTAAATCCATGAAAGGTTTTATGGCCCACAGCTATTTTGTGAATGAAGGGGCCGGCAATTACGTAATCCTTAGACACGAATTTTCCCACCTCCTGCTGGGTGGCAATAATTTCCACACCGGAGGATCGGGTGCAGGAACCAAAACCTTCATGTCTTCCGCAGGTGGTTATGCCATGTTGAGTTCATGGGACAGATCCTCCCAGGTTTATAACGCCTTCGATCGCAGGAGGCTGGGCTGGACACACCCGGAAAACCAGTACCAGATATCTGCCCGTGATCCCTCTACCGGGAATGAAATTGAAGGAGATCTTACATACAGACAGGATTTCGTCCATGGCAGCAATGAGTTTTTGCTGCGGGATTTTGTCAGCACGGGTGATGCTATGCGCATTGAATTACCCTATGTTCAGGACCCATCCGAAAAGATCAACAAACAATGGATCTGGCTGGAAAATCACCAGAAACTCCGGGGCAATCTGGATCATGGAGCGGCTCAGGGAAAAGGAATATATGCCTACATCCAGGTAGGAAAAGAAGCTTTGTCCGGCCGGGGAACCTATGGGGGTAACTGCAACTATACGTGGCCACTCAGTGCCATGGGTAATTATGATATGACGATTGATGAAAAGGCTGAACTTTATCATGTAAATGATGAATTGGAAAACCCTTTTACCGGATATAATAACCTCATTCTGGGTGCCTGGGATCTGAAAGACAGGGATGGATACATTTACCGTAATGAACTGTTCTTTGCAAAGAACATGAAAGTGAACGGTGAATATCTCGATTCATCCCTTTACGGCTTAGATACCTACCCGCTATTTGGCACGTCGATGGATGCTTTTCTTCCCGGGGACAAGATTGGCATTGATCAGAATCCGGCTGCGGTTCCCCTGCTTACCTACCAGACGTCCTCAAATAGACGAGCTCGTCCAGGTTCTCCGGCTCCCTCTGACAACCGCATCATCCACCTGAATGGCCTGGGCCGCTATCATCACCGACTTTAAGGCCGAACCGCAAACCTTATTGACGGTGAGGCATTCAACCTCCCAGGGCATACCCGCCTTGATTGCTGCCTGCCTGGCCGGATTTTGGCCGTAGCCGCACGGGAGCGCCATCCCCATCATTACTTCATTCACATCATCTTTGCTTATGTGTGCCCGATCAATGGCCGCTTCAATCACAACAGCGCCCAGTTGGGTCGCGCCAATGGTTCCCAGTGAACCGTTAAAGTTTCCAATGGGTGTTCGCACTGCACTTACGATCACTGCTT
>DAOWJB010000272.1 GCA_030640625.1 Bacteroides sp. | reverse complement strand
TCAATCTCGAGATAGGGACTGATATGGCAATTATAGGGTAATTTACATATGATCTCATTCCCGTCACTCATAGAGGGGATCTCAGCGCTGTTTACGTAATCCTTCAGGCCATAATCTTTCCATAGGGGAATTGGTCTCAGTACCAGCTTATTCCAGGGCGGTGATTCGGCTTCGGCGATGATCTTGGCATTCCGGAATCCCTGTAATTCCGTGCCCGGATGGATCCAGTCAAAATTGCCGTTCTGTGCATTGAAACGGATGTTTGATTCCGGCAGTCGGAAATTTGGATAGGGCCTTGCGGTGTGCTCAAATCCCATGTCCAGGCGGGCTTGCCAGTTCCCATCAGAAACCAGTCCGATCTCATCACATTGGAATACCAGTCCAGCTTCACCGCTGCTGTTATGTGAAAATCCATCCTTGCCAAAATACCAGACCAGGATGGCAATCGTGTTGTTTCCTTCTTTCAGGAAGGGTGTGATATCCACCTCATCGTAATAAGTATCATCTGGATTTGGCCCCCTTTTTAGCTGCCCCTCATATACAGCCTGCTTTCCGTTGATCCACATCCAGTATTTTGAGTCGCAGGCAATGCTGGCAATGGCCTTTCCCGGCACCCTGTCCAAATCAACTTCTGTACGGAAGTTCAACCAGGAGTTCGATTCGTTCTGGCCCTGTGCAGAAGTGATCCGCTTGGCTGTCCAGTTAATGCTCCGGGGAAAACCCGCAAGGCTTATAAACACTAAAAAAACAATGGCTAATGTTCTGTTCATTTTATATAGAATTTAGATGATGATTTGATCATTAATGTGCACTTTTAGATAATGAAAATAGTAATGTTCCTTGAAAATATAATCCTTTAATACTATTTCCATCCATGATGAGGAGGTAAGGAGAGGGCTTTAGAGAGAAATGAATATGTATTCCCTCGCAGAAAAACAGGAAACATCATTATATTTGAGATGCTTGGGAAAAGCCTTAAACTATGATATCCAACATGAGAAATTATTTCCTGTTCATATTTGTATCATTGATTATAATTGGTTGTCAAAAGGAGAATCAGCGCCTAAATGTCCTTTTTATTGCCGTGGACGATCTTCGGACTGAACTGGGCTGTTATGGTAATGAAGTAATCAAGAGCCCGAATATCGACAAGCTGGCAAATGAAGGAATCCTCTTTAACAGGGCATATTGCCAGCAGCCCATTTGTATGGCATCCAGGGCCAGCTTATTGAGTGGTTTACGACCGGACACACTCAGGATCTATAATAACAAATCGTTAGATGAGCTTGCCCCTGACGTGTTGACACTCAATCAGCATTTTGAAAATAACGGGTATCAAATCTGGGCATCAGGTAAAGTCTACCACCATGATATAGATCGCCAGGTACAATGGGGGGGAAATCGAATACAACCCAAACTCGCAACACAGGGAAGAGGTTATTTATCGGAAGAGGCCATTAAAATCGTTGAGGAATATGATGCTTATTTCCAGGAATGGAAAAAGCAATCCGGTGACGGGAGAGGTCCTGCATATGAATCCACTGATGTTGCTGATAATGCCTATCATGATGGTGCAATCACAGATCTGGCCATTGAACAGTTAGCTGAATACAAATCCGGTGAAAAGCCATTCTTCATGGCTGTCGGGTACAAAAAACCACACCTTCCGTTCAATGCACCAAAGAAGTACTGGGACCTTTATGATCCAAATGAAATTGAAATGGCAGGTAATCAATATATGCCTGAGAATGTGAGCGAGTATTTCAGATATAATTTTGGTGAATTGAGAAACTATGCCGGAATACCCAAAGGGTGGGAGCTGCTTGGTGAACCCCTTTCCAGGAATCTGAAGCATGGTTATTATGCTTGCGTTTCTTACATTGATGCACAAATCGGTAGATTGCTGGATGGGTTGAAACAAAATGGTCTGGATCAAAATACCATCGTGATTCTTTGGGGTGACCATGGATGGAAGTTGGGAGAACATGGGATGTGGTGCAAACATACCCAGTTTGAGTTAGACAACCATGTGCCATTATTATTGAAAGTACCCGGAGAATCCAAGGTGCCGGCAAAAACAAATGCCTTTGTCGAATTCGTTGACATCTATCCAACACTCTGTGAACTGGCTGGATTGGAACTTCCTGACCATTTGCAGGGAGCAAGTTTTGCGCCGGTTATCAATAATCCTGAGAGGCAATGGAAAAAAGGAGCCATTTCCGTTTGGCCACATTATCCAAATGATCCTGAGAAACTGGTTATGAGCTACAGTATTCAGACTGAGCGGTACCGTTATACAGAATGGATCAAAGAGAGCAGCGGTGAACTGATGGCCCGGGATCTATTTGATCATGAAACGGATCCGGATGAAAATATGAATATTTCCAATAATCCGGAGAACAGTGGAATCATTGAGGAATTGAGCGGATTATTGAAAAGGGGGAAGGGCTGGAAAGCAATTTCAGAAGATTTAAACATTGAATTCATAACCAAATCATAATATCATGCGATTTCTACTTATTTCCGTATTAATATTCACTGGATTAAATACAGTATTAAGCCAGAACATCGAAGAAGAATCCTTTTTTGACATTATTGCCCCTGACCATCTCAAAGGAAATTCTTCAGTACCCAATGTTTACTACACTTCTACTTCATTTGAGAATATCCTTATTGCAAGATTGAAGCATGGAACGGATATCCTGGATGGATTAAAAGAAATTGCTGAGAAAGAAGGGATAAAGAATGCCGTAATTCTTACCGGTATCGGTTCTGTAACCAACTACCATGTTCATTCGGTTGACAATAAGACCTTCCCCTCTGAAAATGTATTTATCAAAAGAGATGAACCGGCTGATGTCACCAATATCAGCGGTTATGTAATCGACGGCAAGGTGCATGCCCATATTACCCTTTCCGATGAAGAGCTGGCGATGGGCGGTCACCTTGAACCCAACACCAATGTGTTTACTTTCTGTATCATCACGATAGGTATCCTCAACGATGAAACCTCGCTGAAGAGATTTGATGATAAAACCTTACGTTAAGGTTCAGAGGAGTAACTCATGTTGCTGCTTATTGGAATACGAATAATTCATTGAACTATCAGGCTTCCGCCTGAGAAGATCCATGCGGTAACCGGGTTTGGATTAATTATAAAGATTGTGATCTCTAATACTGTATTTGTATCTTTATTAAACATTAAACTAATGCCAAATGAAAGAGAACGGTTTTACTTTTATACTAATGTTATTATTGACCACTTTCAATGTAGCGGCTCAGGAGTTTTATTCACCAGAGGGTGTTAAATTGCTTGAGAACAAAAGTTACGATAATTCTGATGAGGCCAGGCAGCAGATTCTGGATCTTTACAAGGGACTAAGGGTGACAGATGTACTGGACGGGATGGACTTGATCGGTATGCAGGACATTGGCCTGTTGCATAAAGACATTCGTCCACTATGGAGAGATGTGGATGAGTTCAGCCACAGGGTTCTGGGATTTGCCATAACTGTTCGCTATGTTCCAACAGATGTGCGGGTGGGTCAAAACTCTTTTGATAACATTGATGATGCTAAGACCTGGAAGGGTGAGCAGTATGCAAGGGCCAGTGATGCCGGCTGGATACAATCCGGCAAACCGGGGGATGTCGTGGTGATGGATGTGAATGGCATAGAAGAGGTCGGGAACATCGGTTCCAATAACAGCCTTGGATGGGCAGAGCAAGGCTTTGTTGGGGTCATTACCAATGGGGGTGCCAGGGATACCGATGAGATCATCAAAACAAAAGGGATCCCGGTATATTGCCGGAATGCCTACAGCACAAGGGGGATCCGGCCGGGGAGGCTGATCATAGAATCTTACAATTTCCCCATCAATTGTGGAGGTGTCCTGGTCTATCCGGGCGACCTTATCGTTGCCGATGGTGACGGGGTGATCGTGGTGCCCCGTGAACATGCAATGCAGGTAGGTGATCTGGCCAGGGAGGTTATGGAGGGTGACCAGAAAGGACGCGCCAGGCGTTACAAGAATCTCGGCATTCCAATCGATGAGACCGTAAGACCGTATCAGGAGGAGAAATGAAGAATAAGTCTTGGACCCCTTATGTAAAGCTTTGTATACACTATTCTCTTGTCCTTTTACTTGCAGGATGGATTACCGGGGGTTGTAGCAGGCCGGCAATTCAAATGGAGGACCTTCGGGTCACATTTATTAGTAATCTGAGTAGCGATCCGGTCTTTTCATGGAAGGCCATCAGCAGTGAATCCGGGTTTGTCCAGAACGCAAGCCAGGTTATTGTTTCTGATAATCTACAGGAGATCAACAGGAACCATGGTAATATCTGGGATTCTGAAAAGCAAAATAGCCATAATCCCTTGATGATGAAATACGATGGTGAAAAACTGCTTGGGGGTGAACAATATTTTGCGAAGGTCAGGGTATGGGACAAGGATGATTCACCTTCACCATGGAGTGAGGCCTGCCGCTTTGTGATCCCGCTGGAATATCCTGCAGACTGGCAGTCGAAATGGATTACTTATGACTATCATCCCGAGGCCGCATTGCCGGTTTTTCGCAAGCCATTTGGGATCCAGGATAGTGATGAAATTGATTTTGCCAGGTTATACATAGCAGCCCCCGGTTATTACGAGGCCTACCTGAACGGTAAAAAGATCGGGAAAAATGTGCTTGATCCTGGACAGACAAACTATGAGGATTATACTTATTACACGGCTTATAATATCGATCCGGAAGACCTCTCTGAACAAAATGTGCTGGGCATGATGCTGGGTAATGGATGGTATAACCAGCACCTTGTCTGGACACCTGACATGTCCTATGGACAGCCGGTTTTTACCTGCCAGCTTGTGATTCATTACCGTAACGGAGAAAAAGAGACCATACCGTCTGATGAGAGTTGGCAGTGGACAGCTGGACCGATTACATTCACCAACGTATATGCCGGTGAGTATTATGATGCATGGCGGGAGGTGGGGGACTGGTCCTCAGCCGGAGAGGTGTCTGGGGACTGGCAAGCAGCATTGCCTGCAGAAGATCATCCCACCGGGTTGTTCGAGCAGTTTGCAGAACCCATCCGGGTGATGGACAGTATTGCTGCAACAAAGATCGTTGACAGGGGAGACGGGACCTATATCTTTGATTTTGGTCAGAATTTCGCCGGGTGGACCCGCTTGAAAATAGAGGGTTCCCCGGGACAGGAAATCACCCTTCGCCATACAGAGGAACTTGATGCTGAGGGGAATATTGATCCCATTACTACCGGCGTGAGGGCGACCTATGTCATTCAGACAGAAAAGTACATTTGCACGGGAGAAGGAGTGGAGGTCTGGGAGCCAAGATTCACCTACTTTGGTTTTCGATACGTAGAGGTCACCGGGCTCACACAGGCTCCGGATAAAGATCTACTTACCGGTGTAGTCGTATATTCCTCCGTACCGGATGCCGGAACCTTTCAGTGTTCGGAGGAAAACATCAATAAGCTGCATGAACTTTCCAGGTGGACCCTCATAAGCAATATTCACAGCATCCCAACTGATTGTCCCCATAGGGAAAAATGTGGTTGGACCGGAGATGCTCATGCCATGGTGCATGCCATGATCTATAATTTCGATTCGCAGCGCTTTTTCAGCAAGTATATGTTTGACATGCGCTCTTCAGCCAGGGAGGAGAAAGATGAACTCTATTTCGGGGAGAGTTTTCACGACAGAAGCATTGTTGCCAAGCCTGCAGGCATACCTACCATGATCGTACCGGGTAAACGGACAAGCGGGGTTGCTTCCCCGGACTGGGGCACGGCGATGATCCAGATTCCCTGGTATTTGTATCTGTATTATGGGGACCGGATGATCCTGGATAATTTCTATCCGGATATGAAGGTTTGGGTGGATTATATACAGTCTAAAAAAGAGGATGGAGTTATTCCGCATGGGTTGGGGGACTGGTGTCCACCGGGAGGCAATGGCATGATAGACTGCCCGGTGCCTGTCAGTTCAACCGCGTTCCATATCCTGGATGTAAGCATTATGAAACAGGTCTCAGCCTTGTTTGATCTTGCTGAAGACCATGCATTCTATACTGAAATGCTGGATCAGTTGAAGGCTGATTTTAACCGGAAATTCTTTGATACGGAAATGTTCACCTATGGCAGCCAGACCGCGGATGCAATGGCATTGGACATTGGCATTGTGCCGGAACAGTACAAGAAACAGGTTGCCGGATCTATAGTTAAGAATATTGATGAAGAATTCGATGGGTTTGTAAATACCGGGATATTCGGACTGGCACGTATTTTCCAGATGCTATGTGAAAACGGATACGAGGAGGAGACATACCGCTTGCTTTCAAAAAAAGGAAAGAACAGTTTTGCCTTCATGTGGGATCATTTTGATGCAACTACCCTCTGGGAGGTGCTGCCCTGCAGTGACAGTTACGATGAAGGTGTATTGACCCGCTGCTCACACAGCCATCCGATGCAGGCGGGATTCGATGCATGGTTTTATTCGGGCATAGCTGGTATCAATCCCACAACTGAAGAGGCTGGCTTTAAAAAGATTGTCTTCAAACCCTATCTGACCCGGTACCTTGACTCGGCTGATGCAAGTTATGAATCCGGATTCG
Source organism: Bacteroides sp. (assembly GCA_030640625.1). Lineage (GTDB taxonomy): Bacteria > Bacteroidota > Bacteroidia > Bacteroidales > SM23-62 > SM23-62. The sequence goes on along the minus strand of DAOWJB010000272.1, from coordinate 8,982 downwards.
GGACCATTAAATCTGCCTGGCAAAATCTGCCTGGCAAATTTACCTGGAAGATCCATATCCCTGAAAACTCAACCGGCCAGATCTTTGTCCCAACATACGGATATGGGGGTTCCCTGTTGCTGAACGGAAAAACAGTTGAGGCCGTCCGCCATGAGGCTGACTTCAGTATGATCGGAGACTACAGTCCCGGGGAATACCTGGTGGAAATGGACTATGAATGATCTCCAGTCCCTAATTAAATCACATAAAATCTTTTACCAATGAGATACGCTATTCTCTCTAGTGCAATTTTCAGCTTGATGCTAATCTCTTGCAACAATCAGCCACAACCAAAATACCCGGGAGCTTCTGAGATGTCTGATCCTGGGGATGTCTCCATCCGCCTGCCCGATCATGTCATGCCGGTGCTGGGCTGCTGGTTTTGGATTGATGAAGTACTTCAGGCACCCCAGTTTAAAAAATTTCTTGACCAGGTCAGCAGTCATTCACCCTATAACTTACTCACTACCTCCTTCAGGATCCCTGAAAAAGAGATAACAGAGGACGATTTTCATCAGCAGATAAAACTGGCTGCTGAATATGCCCGGGAAAAAGGTTTATCATTGGTAGTAGATCTGGATGTTCGACTGGCACGCAGGGCCTTTCAGTCGGCATATCCAGACGAACTCCAGGAAATGGTCATGCTGGAGGAGCTTGAATTTAATGGCGGTGAGGCCATTGAAGGGGTAGTTCATTCCCTGGATCTGAATGATCATTATACTTTCAGGACGACCCATTACATCCCGCTTAAAGGATCATTCCTGCGGGCTTATTCCTATGTTAAAACGGATGAAGGAATACTGCCGAATTCACTGAAAGATATAAGCAGTAATTGTGAGCTGGTGTCCGTTACGAAAGATTCAATACAGGTCAGGATACCCACCAATGATGAACAAGTGTCAAGTCATGTTTGCATAATGGTTTCGTTCACCCACCTGGCGGCCGATGTGTTTGCACCGCATTTGATAGAGTTTCAGCGTGAACTCATTCGCAGCTATGCAGATGTTCCCCTGGCAGGAGCCTGCAAGGACGAGTGGGGATTTCCCCCCAATTATGATGGGAATCCGAAAAAAAATCAATTCTGGTATTCTATGCACCGAGCTAAGGCCTATGCTGACAGGACCGGCGGACGGGAACTGCTTGGCGATCTTTTGCTGATGCACCTAAGCATAGAGGGAAAGGAATCTGAGCGCCAGATGGTCATCAATCATTTTATGGAGATGTCCTGGCAGCGGAACAGCGAACTGGAAGATGATTTCCACAATACTGTAAAAGAAGTATTCGGTCCCCTGGCAGTATCCGCCACCCATCCGACCTGGTGGCCCTATCCCGACCTGAATGAGTACAAAAAGAATGGACTTCACTGGTGGGCTTCGACGAGGGATTGGGCACAGACGGATGAACATACTCCGTATCCGGTCCGGACTGCATTATCAAAAAAATGGGGAAGCCCCATCTGGTACAATATGTATTATGCGGATAATAAGCGGAACTATGAAACCTCTATCTGGAGTCATGCCCTGGCTGGAGGCAGGATCAATTATCACCCAATATATCCAAATCCATCAAGCCTTGTAGATCGAGATCTTGAACTTCTAAAAGGTGATCTGATGCGGGCAGAAAGCCGGATCCGGCTCCTGAACTATATCTGCCATAGTCCACTGGATTGCCCGGTGGCGGTAATTTTCGGACATGCCTGTACCATGAACTGGGCCGGACCCTCCTATGATGATGTAGGATTAGCATTGGCAGACAGCCTATGGCGGCAGGGGATACCGGTGGACCTGATCCCGAGCAGCGAGATCGGGAACAATAGCCTGGTGATTGATGAAGATGGATTCATCAGGTATGGCCAGCAACGTTATGCTGCCGTGATCTTATACCACCCGGAATTTGAGAAAAAATCTACCGCTGAATTTTTCAACAAGGCCGCTGAAGGCCGTACTGGTTTATTTAGGATGGGGGACTGGACGCAGGAATTCAACGGGCAGGCCTATAATTGGAATGAAGCACTTCCCCAAGCAATGATTGCCATAGAGGAAATTCCATTCATTGTATCGGAGGTCCGTCAGCTTTTACATGAAGAGGCGATTCAACTTCAAACCCCTGCAACAGGGACCCTTACCTATTCAACCCATGTTTTCATCGAGCCCCCAACCACAGGATATTGCCACCTGATTGATGGTACGGTGATCCACCTGGCGGGCACAAAGAATGTAAGCGGTGATCTGATTCAGTCTACCATTAAAATTGAAGGACAACAGGTGACATTCGACGCCATCGGTGTAGCTGCTGCCAGGCTTAACGAAGAAGGCAAGGTAGAAGCTATGGCCGCTGGTGGATTAAAAACCTTCAAGGCTCCGGGTTTAGCGTTTTCCCTGGATGAACGCACGGATATTGCCTTATGGCTCAATGAGAAAGGAAAATGGGAAGGAGTTATCCAGGGATGGGAGGGAGATGTCCCTCAGGAATTATTGGTACTGACCAAGAAATGGTCACGCCTCGGTGTTCCTGTTCCATATCCTGAACAAAGAACAATTAAATAAATCAAACATTATGATTAATCATTTAATGAAATATCAGGTTTTTATCATAGTCCTCTGTTGTTGGATGCTCAGCCCAACAACTGTATTGTCCCAACAGACAGATGAAGGTGCAAGCATCCGTCTGCCTGATCACGTCATGCCTGTATTGGGCTGCTGGTTCTGGAGAGGAGGTGAGTTTGATGATAATGGATATAAGGATTTTATCGACAAAACCACCATTCATTCTCCATACGATGTGCTGGTTCAATCCACCAGGGCTTTTGAAAAAGAGGTAACGGATGATGAGGTCTACAATCAGCTTAAACAGGCTGCAGAATATGCCCGACAGAAGGGCATCAAAATGACTGTGGACCTGGATATTCGACTGGCGCGTAGGGCCTTCCAGGCAAAGTATCCAGACGAGCTTCAGGAAATGCTCATCTTGCATGAGGTACCATTTTCCGTAAATGATCACGTTGAGACGGTTGTTTACAGCCAGGACCTCATTGATCATTATACCGGTAATACCACGAATTATATTCCCCTTTCCGGATCCCCTCTCCGGGTATATTCCTACAACCGGTCGGCCAATGGGATAGACCCGAATTCACTTTCAGATATTACCGGGAATTGTATCGTTCTTTCTGCATCGAAGGATTCGATCCGGCTAAGGATCCCTGCCAATCATATAAGCAATCAAACATATGCCTGTGCCATGGTTTCTTTCACCCATCTTGCAGCCGATGTATTTGCTCCTCACTTCATCAGTTTTCAGCGGGAGATCATTCACCGTTATGCCGATCTCCCGGTGGATGGGATCAGCAAAGATGAATGGGGTTTTCCACCCTGTTTCAAGTCAACCATTAATGAGTTCTGGTATTCAAAACACCATGCCAAAGCTTATGCCAAACGGACGGGTGGGCGCGATCTGCTGAAAGATTGTCTGCTGATGTACCTGGGTATTGAGGGACAGGAGAAGGAACGGGTGATGGCGATCAATCATTTCAGGCAGATGTCCCTGTTGCGAAACGGAGCCATTGAAAACGATTTCTACCGGACCGCTAAGGAAGTATTTGGTCCGGATGCCCTGGTCCTGGTACATCCCACCTGGTATCCTTACCCCGATTTTCGTGAATATAAAAAAAATGGCCTTGACTGGTGGATCGCTACCCGTGACTGGGCCCAAACGGATGAGTTAACCCCGTTTGCGGTACGTACATCATTGGCTAAAAAATGGGGGAGCCCGGTCTGGTACAATATGTATTATGCAGATAATCTGGCGGATTATGAGAGGTCTGTCTGGACCCATGCCCTGGCCGGTGGCAGGATCAATTACCACCCCGTTTATCCGAACAGGGGAATCTATGAAGATCGAGACCTTGAATTGCTAAAGGGTGATTTAATGCGGGCGGAAAGCAGGGTCAGGCTCTTGAACTATATCAGCAAGACTCCCCTGGATTGTCCGGTTGCAGTAATATTCGGGCATACCTGTACCATGAACTGGGCCGGACCTGCCTATGATGATGTCGGGATGGAACTGGTAGATAGCCTCTGGCAGTTGGGCTTTCCTGCTGATCTGATACCAAGCTCTGAAATCCAGCACAACCAGCTGGATATCGATGAAGATGGATGGATCAGATATGGCCAGCAAAAGTATGCAGCCGTCGTTCTGTACCATCCGGAATTTGAAGAACCCCCAACGGCCGAATTTTTCAGCAGGGCGGCTGATGGACCCACCCAAATGTTCCGTATCGGAAACTGGACACAGGATTTTAACGGGCAGGATTTCGATGGGAATGGATCCCTGCCCGGATCCATGATGGCGCTGGATGATATCCCCTCTCTGATGCCAGAACTGCTAGAAACTTTAAAAAATCAGGGGATTGTCCCGCAAACACCTGCCACCGTATTTCGTGAATCAAATTTTCCATCCTCCAGCTCTCCCCCCGCAAGCGGTTTTTGCCGCCTGATCGATGGTACGGTGATCCAGGTTGCCGGAACGAAAAATGTAAGCGGTGATATGATTCAATCTACAAAGGAGGTAGATGGACATCCCGTCACCTTCGACGCCATCGGTGTGGCTGCTGTCCGGCTGAATAAGGAAGGCGCTTTAGAGGCCCTGGCTGCTGGTGGATTAAAATCCTTCAAGGCTGGCAATTTTGAGATCCAGCTCGATGATCGTATGGATATTGCCATATGGCTCAATGAGAATGGGAAATATGAAGGAGTTATCCAGGGATGGGAAGGTGAGGTACCTTCGCAATTGCTGGAACTGACGATGGACTGGTCCCGGCTGGCTCTTCCTGTCCCTTACCAGGACTAAGTAAATATCAATAACCTTATAGATGGCGGACACAACCTCGATATATTGTTTATTACCACTGCCTGGCTAGGACTGGATGATAATATACTTGCCCAATTCCCTGTCCTGGTTTCCTCAGACATTTCTGCAATCCTCGTAAAGCCCTGATATTCAATCTTCTGTTTTGAGTGATGCTAAGGTGTTTACTGCTATTAAATAATGATAGGTGTATGATAATCTATTGGTTGAACAATAAAGGGGTAACCAATTTAGCACAGTAAAATTGAATATGACAAAATCATTCAGACTTTTCTCTTTCTTCGATGAAAGCAAGTTGGTAATTTTACTATATGCTTTTCAGAAGAAAACAAAGAAAACACCACGCAGAGAAATTGAGCAGGCAAAAAACCTAAGGAGGGATTATTATGCAGAAAAAGAATCCAAAGACCGTAAATGAGCTCCTTGACCAGAAATATGGCAAATCAGGTAACAAGAGACGTTATGAATTTGAGCAAAAAGCAGAAGCCTATATGATTGCTGAACTAGTTAAGGAATCACGTAAAAAAGCCCATCTCACACAAGAACAATTAGCGAAAAAGCTAAATGTTAACCGTGCTTATATATCAAAAATAGAAAGGGCTTCCAGTGATATCCGGATCTCTATATTAAGAAAGATTATTGAAACCGGCTTGGGAGGAAAACTCCATATCAGCGTAGAATTATAGTGACAATGAGGAGGACTGCTTTAGTTCATATCATGCTTTTAAATTAATCATAAGCATTAAGAATTCTGAGTACCCAGTCTATCAAGACGAAGGGTTGACCAATTCCTTCTCAATCTGTTCGAGGGATTTCCCCTTGGTCTCAATTACCCGTTTTTTGATGAATATAAATCCACCAATACAAACCAGTCCGTATAGCCAGATAGCCCCACCAGTACCGAGTGCCCTGTTGATAAAGGGGAATGTGTAAACAAGAATGAAACTGGCGGCCCAGAGCGAAAATGTAGCGACGGCCAGGGCAGCTCCCCTGATGCGATTGGGAAAGATCTCTGATAACAGGACCCAGGTGATGGGGGCAAGAGTCATGCTATAACAGGCTATGGCCAGAAGAATTATCACCAGCACGGTAACTCCTTTGAAATCAAAATAATACAATGAGCCCAGGATGGCATAGATACCGGCGAGGCCACCCGCTCCCATGAGCATAAGTACTTTCCTTCCCAGTTTGTCCACCGTATAGATGGCGACCAGGCAAAATACAAGGTTGACACTTCCGGTTATCACGATATTGAACAAGGTATCTGAAACTCCATAGCCAGCCGCAGCAAATATCTCTTCCGCATAATTGAATATTACGTTGATGCCACACCATTGCTGAAAGACGGCGAGTACGATCCCAATAATCAGGACCCTGGATAATCCAGGGGACAACAACGACCTGAAATTTACCTTTTCCGTGTCATTTTTCAAGGTGTTTTCAATTTCTACAGCCTCCTGTAAAGCAAATTCCTTGCCCCCGAGGCGGGATAGAATTTGTACCATTTTCTCATGTTTTTTACGCTTTGCGAGCCACCTGGGACTTTCAGGTACAAACCACATAAGTATAAAGAAGAGTGATGCCGGTACCAGTTCTGCCCAGAACATCCACCTCCAACCGTGTTGCCCGTTCCATGATAGCAATATTTCCTGTCCAGTAGAACCTTCCGGAACGGGTTCAGCAATCAACCAGTTAGCGATCTGGGCCAGCAATATTCCGATTACGATGGTCAGCTGGTTGATGGATACAAATCCTCCGCGAATCTTCGCAGGTGTGATTTCCGCAATATACATGGGTGATAAATTTGAGGCAAGGCCAATGGCTACACCACCAAGGATCCTGTATAACACAAAGGGTGTGAAATGATTGGAGGCGCCCGTTCCGAGTGCGGAGACAATAAAGACAAGGGCGGCAAGGAGCAGTAGCCTTTTCCTGCCATAACGGTCGCTAAATAATCCGGAAAGCACAGATCCTACAAGACAACCGGCCAGTGCACAACTCATGGCCCAACCCTGCAGCCTTGGATAATCCACGATATCAAAAAACTTTTCATAGAATGGTTTGGCACCGCCGATGACCACCCAGTCATAGCCAAACAGAAGTCCTCCCATTGCGGAGACAAGAGAAATACCAAGAATATAGCGGTAATTAATTGAGATTTTCTGGTCCATAATTGGGGATTGATACAAAAGTAATCGATCCGGGATGTTTTCCAAATCCAGTCAGATCAACTGTGTCAAAAAATGCAAATGATGAACTGTTTTGTGAATTGATTCTCATCCGGGAAAATGATAATTTTGATGATATGAATAAAATCATCCTGACAATTGGTATTCTTTTTTATCTGGTTACATGCAAAGTTCCATCTGAGAGACAAGTAATAGAAGCAATTGGTTCCGGACCCGTGCCGGATTCAGAAGTGATGGCCGGGATCTATGAAAAGGTCAAAACACCGTACAAGTTTGGGGTTGTATTGAAAGAGGAAGGAAAAAAGGTTGATTGTCCCAGTGTATTCCGTCATGGGGACAAATGGTACATGACCTATATTATTTTTGACGGGACAGGTTACGAATCGGCCATTGCAGAAAGCGATGACCTGGTACATTGGAGAAAACTGGGAAAAATCCTTCAATTCAGCAAAGGAAGATGGGATGACCTTCAGAAAGCCGGGTACATCGCATTACAGGATTTTACCTGGGGTGGTTCCTATGAAATAGAAAAGTTCAAAGGCAAATACTGGATGTCATATGTAGGTGGGAAATTGAGCGGATACGAGACCGATCCCCTGTCCATTGGGATTGCCTGGACCGATGATCCCTCCGAACCCAGGGAATGGAACAAACTTGATGACCCGGTACTCTCAGGTTCACAGCCGGATGCCCGGACTTTCGAACAAATGACCCTGTACAAAAGTAATATCATTCATGATCCTGAAAAGCGCCTGGGTTATCCATATATCATGTATTACAACGCCAAATCGGAGCATGCATACGAGCGCATTACAATGGCAGTTTCAAAGAATATGACGGACTGGATCAGGTACGGGCATGAACCATTGATCGATAACGGCAGTGGGATCTCGGGTGATCCACAGATTACCAGGATCGGGGATGTTTATGTGATGTTCTATTTCGGGGCCTTTTACAGGCCGAAGGCGTTTGATACTTTCGCCTGTTCCTACGACCTGGTGAATTGGAACAAATGGGAGGGAGAGGACCTGATCTATCCGTCGGAGCCCTGGGATAGCACCTATGCCCACAAACCTTGGGTGATCAAACACAAGGACATTGTTTACCATTATTACTGTGCCGTTGGAGACCAGGGAAGGGTGATTGCACTGGCTACTTCGGAGCAGTTGAACTAACAGTTTTGTTAGTAACATTGAATGTGTAACAACAATGTTGGATAACTCCTGAATGAGGGAGTGGATAACCGCGTCCGTTTCTGCTTTGTGGAGCTGTATAAAGTCAGGGACGAAGAAATCTTTGACCTGCCGGAAAAACTTACGAGGAGACAGCAAATAACTGTTCGTAAAAGTATTGGATGATCCGGATTGCCTCCGGTAGATAGACTTCATCCCGGCGGTATTTTTCCGTCAGGTACTGGATGGAAGGCTTATATTCCCTGGACAGCATGCTTTTGTCAAGATATCCGGCGGAAACAAGATCCTCTACATGGTTTTTTGATAATTGATGTTTGAGTTCCCGGATGAGGGTCATTACCAGGGTTTTGCCGGGTATCGATTCGAGGTTTCCCCATAGATTCACCTTAACGATCCCGTCGGCCGCCAGGTTTTTAATCTCTTCTTCTTTCAGGCTGGATGTACCATGGAGGACAAGGCATCGTCCAACCAGGTCACTAATCAACCTGGCTTCCTCTCCGTGGTAGGCAACCGTCCCCTCGGTCCTGCGGTGCTCGGTACCCAGGTTCGCCACGATGAGGTCCACACCAGTTTCATGGTAGTATCTTTCAGCAGTATCGGGATCTGTGATCCGGTCAATCACCTCCAGGGGTTCATTGTTTGCATTGTAATTATAGATTTCATCCACGGCCCCTTCCACTATAAATTTGCCCCTG
>DAOWJB010000257.1 GCA_030640625.1 Bacteroides sp. | reverse complement strand
CTGTTTGAGGTACACCTGATGAATCCGAAGACCCTTGTGGGATTGTTCATCGGTGCCATGATGGCTTTTATGTTCTCAGGCCTGTTAATGAATGCAGTTGGCCGTGCCGCTGCTAAAATGGTTGAGGAAGTAAGAAGGCAGTTCAGGGAAATCAAGGGGATACTGGAAGGAGAAACCGAACCCGATTATGCAACCTGTGTGGCTATTTCAACCAAAGGTGCCCAGATCGAAATGATCCTTCCTTCTATACTGGCAATTGTGGTTCCGATCATAACCGGCTTTATTTTCGGGATTGCCGGGACCATGGGTTTGCTTGTAGGTGGACTGAGTTCCGGATTTGTACTGGCCATCTTCATGGCTAATTCCGGAGGAGCATGGGACAATGCCAAGAAATATATCGAAGCCGGTAATCTTGGAGGCAAGGGATCGGATAATCACAAAGCTGCCGTAATTGGTGATACCGTTGGAGATCCTTTCAAGGATACATCGGGTCCAAGCCTGAATATCCTGATCAAACTGATGAGTATGGTCTCCATTGTGATGGCCGGTGTAACTGTTGCAGTAAGCCTGATGTAATTTCATTTGCTCGAATTATTCCCGAAAAGATTCTAATGAAGAGGCTGTCCCGCATTGCAGGACGGCTTTTTTATTGGCCGGACTTATCCGGACATACATAATGTAGTTGAGCAACTATTTTTCTGTAAAATTTTCAAGTCCTGACAACTCCATTACTACTATTGACCAGATTATGTCATCAGAAACACTACTATATCCGTGAATTATTCTGTTTCTGGTGTCACTAATTCTTCTTGCATTAGTAATTTCGAAACCAGGCTGCTTTTTGATGATCTATTATTATTTAACCTTGTGTCCGTTGATAGAATATGCCAATGCTTGTATGAACGGACTTTCCGGGGGGAAGTTTTAATTAGAAGTACCAATGGCCAAGATGTTTTAAATACATTTTTTATTATTGATGGGAAAAAATATTCAGACAGATCCGCATTATTCCTGCCAGATGTTGGAACTTACCACCCGGGAGTATGGATTTTCCTAATTTTTTATTGCGCTGTAAAATGACTCACCGTGTTCGTCGCAAAATTCAAAGGTGAGTGTGGGAATATTGTCAGAAGTCTTTACCGTAACAAACAGGAACCCTCCGGAATTTTCTCCCTTGCCCTGGACGTAGGGTTGCACAACTTTCGCATCGGGATCTGTTGAAGCAGGGTCACCGGGCAGGCGGCCGGCCCTGGAATTGGCGTCTACCAGTGCGCCGCATGAAAACTCTTCAAAACCGGATGGATGAATGGAATGATACTGCCAGTGCCTGTCGCCACAAGCAAAGTAAAATCCCTTGTCCAGGAAGTTATTTTCCTTTAGCCAATTCATAAACCTGTCTCCCTCATGCCTGAACCCTTTCTGGTTCACATGGTTGTCACTTTTATAGGCATCATCAGGCCCAACCATGGGTGTAGGAGAGATCAGTATTTTGAATTTTGCATCGCTTTGAAGCAATGTCTCCTGCAACCAGGCCATTTGCTCCCGGCCCCAGATTGATTTGGCGGGGCCGTCGGGCAGGGAGTTCGGACTTCTGTAGTCTCGTCCCTCGGGCAGCCATATTTGCAGATCCCTGTTCACCCTGAATGTCCTGTATGTAACTGCGTTCTCATCCAGGGGATTGGTAACAGGTACCTGCTCCCTGAAAGTATTGATCCCCAGAATGCTGTTCGGTTCGATGCCTGACAGTGTATCACAATCATTAAACCTGTGATCGTGATCGTCTTTTTCCCAGTAACCAGGAACTTCGGCAAACAGTTCTATATACCTGGACTGAATGAACTGTTTATGCCATTTCCGGCGCATCTCCTCCAGGGTTAGAGCGGCCGGTTTCGCATCATAATAGACATTGTCGCCTGTAAAAACGATGTAATCAGGGTTCTTTTCCCTTATGGCTTTGAGAGCCGGATAACCCAGTTCTTTATCAGGGCCTTTGTAGGCTCTTTCAGGTTCTCTTTCAGGGCCGTTGTAAAAACTTTCGTATTTCATTCCGGTTACTATTGCAAAGGATACTGTCCTGTCACTTTCCCTTCCAGGAAGGGTTTGAAAAGAGCAGGTATTTCCGGTAAGTGTATTGATGCTGTCCTTTCCGTAAATCAACCGGTAATAATACCGGGTATCACTGTCGAGCTTGTTTATTTTTGCTTTGATTATAAAATCATTTACGGGGAGCGCTTCAAGCCATGCTGTTTTAAACCCTGAGCTGAAATCATCCATTGTTGCCAGCTCAAATTTTGCAAAACCGGATGCCCCTGGCAGGTCGGAACCGACCAGGGTATCCGTTCGGGTCAGCCTGGATTGGAGGATCACACTGTTATCACTGATTTCACCGGTCATATTCCCCTGTCCGCAGTAAATGGAAAGGCCTGGCCCTTTATCAAGACAGCAAGAACAGACTGTTATGGTAAATAATAAGATCAGAGACAGGTTTTTCATGATGTATCGGATTTAAGGGAGCAGGTAATTTATACTTGTTTTGCGAGATTCATTAGGCCCGTAAAAGCCTGGTAAGCCATAAACAGTGAAAACAAAAATGTAATTACACACATCACATTCACGAATTTAGTGCTTTTATGCTTGCCCACCACTGCTTCCTTATTTGCCAGGATTGTGAGGAACAGAACCAGTAAT
>DAOWJB010000238.1 GCA_030640625.1 Bacteroides sp. | reverse complement strand
GCTGTTTATTATCCACCCGGTTGGTGGTGGGGTTATCCCGGCTATGGCTGGGGCGGCGGCTGGTGGGGCGGCTGGTGGGGCTACCCGGGCTACGGGTGGGGAAGTCCCGGGTATGTCCAGTATTATTCCTATAAGATAGGCACCATAGTCCTGGAAATGGTTGATGGAGATTCTTTCAGAAATGTTGTTGCCTTTGGTGAGTCGCATGGGCAGGGATATAAATCCTCCACAGCAGATGAAATCCCTGATCTTACGATCCGCTGGATGGCAAGCATTGATGGTTATATTTCCAGCGATGCGGCTTATAACGCAGACCGGGCCAAAAGGGGTATGGATGAGGCTTTTGAACAATCACCCTACCTGAAGAAGTAACATTAAAATCTGAAAGAAATGAAAAAAGCAATCATAATTTTAGCATTGGCTGTATTAGGAGGAACAAGCGCTTTCTCCCAGAATGTATGGACCATCAACTACGATATCGGACTTCCGCTCGGAGCGATGACAGATTATATCAGCAAAACGAGCTTCAGGGGTTTCAGTATCAATGGCAACGCATATGTAACTGACAAAGTCTCCCTGGGAGGGACATTCCAATGGAACACCTTTTACGAAAAATACACGCGGGATACCTATGAGTTGCCAGATGGTGCTATTACCAGTACGGTCTGGGCCAAGATGTACACAATGCCCCTGCTTTTCAATGCAAGGTATAATTTTAAGCCGGAAGGAACCATCCGGCCTTATGTGGGACTTGGAACCGGAGCCTATTATATCCAGCAGGAAACCCAGGTTGGAATGTTTATTGAGAATCTCAAAAACTGGCGGTTTGGACTGGCACCCGAGGCAGGATTGTATTATCCCCTTGGAATGTCGGATCTTGGCCTACATGCCAAAGTGACATATAACTATGTTTTTTACAACAATGTGAGGCCCATCAATAATGATCTTGGTTATTTGAATTTTTCAATCGGACTTTCTTTCCACAGCTGGTAGTCTGCTGAAAACAAAAATATTGGGGCCGTCTCAAATCGAATTGGGACGGCCTTTTTTTTCATCAGGATCACTTATAATATGGCTTTGTTTTATATCAAGGATGTTTGATAAAGAGCCTTTATTTTGTGTCTACTGGCACAATATGCCGCGACGTTTAAACTTCCTTGATATGAAAGAAAATCGTATTTAATTATCTGCCTCGCCTTTGTATTTACCCAGCGTATCATCGGGCTTTAATCCGGCCTTCCTATAAGCCCCTGCCCTGGCTTTCTGATCCATATCCAGAATGATTTCTGCCAGGTAAAGCACTTTTGCAATATGTTCCCTGGGAATTACCAGTACACCATCATCGTCTGCTACAACAATGTCACCCGGGTTCACAAGGATCCCGTCACACTGTATGGGAATGTTGACATCCCCGAGTTCGATCCGCCCATAGGGGTGGTTGAAGGTACGTCTGGTACAAAATGCCATAATTCCTTCCAGGTTTGCTTCGTATGTATCGCGGATGCTTCCATCAATGACAATCCCTGCCATGCCCTCGTTATGTGTCCATCCGATCCCGTTCATGGATCCCCAGACACCGGCGGACTGACCACTCATATCCATCACCACGACTTTATCCTTCACTCCTCCGTTTCGCATGCCTTCTTCGTATCCGTATACCTTCTGGCTCCAATTATTCAGCTCCTCAAAATATTCTTCAGGAGAATTGCATTTTATTACGGACTGGTTTGTAGGGATAAATTTCACTGTATATGCGAAACCTGCAAAACTTATGCCCGGACAAATAGGGCGCATTTGATGAGACATAGTACCGCGATTGATCACACCCATGGCGTCAAGTGCATCGCACAGATCAGCAGGGCGGCAAAGACGAACACGCTCAATGAGCTCTTCTTCAGATAATTGACCGATGGTTTTTACTTCTGGTATTTCGTCCCAGGTCTGGCCGGAAACAATAAAAGGGAATGAAAATAAGATCAGAAAAATGATTGTTTTCATGGTTCAGCGGTTTTAATATAGTCAGGTTAATAATTGACTACCGATTCTCTGAAATTGGCGCTTTTGAACTCCTCGGTATCAGGAAGAATAATTTTGTACTGGGACTTAATATCATACTGGATCTCAAGGGAATTAGCTTCAAAGGCAATTAAATGTCCACCCATGGATCGATCATCTGCCAGAAAATGCAGATGGAATCCCTGGGTATTGATATCACCGATGTATGCGGGACACCAGAATCCAACAAGCGTGCCGCTGATATCCTCTTTTTCGTAAATTGGCCGGTAAGCCAGGATTTCCAACAAGGTCTTATCATAAGGCCTCTCCTGCTTGTTTACACCACCGCACTGTATGTAGTTAAATTCACCAGTTATCCTGAAAGCATAGAATTGATTCTGAGAGGGTAGCATGGTATCCATCGCAGATTTCAGGGTCTCATAGTCCTGAATTCCATCACTATCCCTGGTTATCGTTTTATCCGGGTTGAAGAAGCTCACGATGGTGTAAGGAATCAGTACATCATCTTCCGCCAGAACCACCTTGCCGCCAGGTTCTACCCTGTAAACCTGGTGATCAAGCACGATCATCTCCCCGTTCAGTCCGTTGAATGTCCCAAGGCCAAGATCACCATACTTTTTCAGCTCAGACACCGTCATGTTTCCTTCAAGGACCCCATTATCCAGGGCTTTCAGGACAGAGTAATGATAGATAAGATCGGTATTTTCAGCAGGATCTGCCTGCTTCTCTGTGGTACCAGTACAAGCCAGTAAACCTGATAGCAGTACAATGCAAAACAAATTTCTCATGAATACAGGATTAAGTTGGTAATAAATCTTATGTCAAGTTAATAAATCCTGCCGATTCTATGAGTGGCTGGTGGAGCTAATCGAAAATAAAAACATCCTCAATTTTTTCATCAAACATCCTGGCAATATCGTATGCAAGTTTCAATGACGGATTATACTTCCCCTTTTCAAGGAAGACAATGGTTTCCCTTCGCACGCCCACCTTTTTTGCCAGGTCATCCTGGGTAAAACCATGCCTGGCACGAAGTTCCTTGATCCGGTTATGCATGTCCTGTCCTTCTGATTTTAATGACAATCCAGCTGACAGCAAAAACAGTGGCCAGGCCCAGGATACCAATACCAAACAGCATTACAGTATCTATTTCTGTCTTGCTGCCAATGTAAATCAGAACGGCCCAGAGGTTCAGCGAGATCAGGTAGGATACCATGGCTGCGCTGTTCAGCATTTTCAGGGACAACTCATCATCGGCGGGCTGTCCCTGTTTCTTTGCGCGCAACATCAGGTATCCCTGGTAAAGTCCGATTCCTATAATAAAAACCATGAGGCAAACATGCAGGTATTCCATAAAGCGGGGAAGATCATTGTTCTGGTATAACCCGATTCCAGTAAATGCCAGGATAAAAAATGAAAAATAGAAGACCAAAAATGTTTTAGCTTTCATGACTTTATTCCTTTAAGCTTGTAATAAACCCAGCATAATGCAAACAGGATGGCCATTCCGATAATACCATTTCCGATCAATGATTCTGTCTCCAGACTGAATTTATCATTGAAGAATACCAATGCCAGCCATAAATACAGCGAAATGTAGTAGGCCGTCGCCGCGGCTTTCTGCATGACCTTTTTGGAATATTCATCCTCGGCAGGTTCCCCCCGCCTTTCACTTTTCAGGCGCCGTATGCCGAGAATCAGGGCAAAGCTCACCAGGATCAATATGATCCCAATTTGTAATACATCCATGAGTTCGAATGACCCTGCCTGAGAATA
Source organism: Bacteroides sp. (assembly GCA_030640625.1). GTDB lineage: Bacteria > Bacteroidota > Bacteroidia > Bacteroidales > SM23-62 > SM23-62. Next base: position 4,003 of record DAOWJB010000238.1, on the reverse strand, counting down.
GTAAAGCCAGGCGCCCAGGCTCAGGGTGACTACACCCGCCACCAGTAGTACAAACAGTGTTTTTGTTTTCATAATATTTTACTTTAGTTATATAAATCTAACACAAAGTTAGAAATATATAACATCTCTCAAAAAAATTTACATGTTTTTTTATTGATGGAATGAAAATTCCCCTTATTGATGGTGGTTTGCCTTGTTGCCAGCGGGCCACAGCCAGCGTTCCTGGACGATTGCAGATTTCTCTATCCGGATCTCACCTGACGCCAGCTTGATCAGGTATTCGCCGGGTTCAGCCTTGAATGTATTCCATATCACTTTGTGGATACCGGGTTTGTTATCACCCTGAATTTCTTCCAGAACCTCCCCATCCTTGTTCTTGACCATAATCTTAACTGAATCCTTCTGTGCACTTTTCAAATAGTAGTAAATATGCAACCCATTCTCCTCATTTGAGGTGCGGTACAGGTTATCTGCAAAGGGACCATGGTTCCCCCACAGGGCCTGTTCTGAAAAGTTACGCTGTGGTTTGGGCTCAATATTAAAAAGGTGCATGTCCTTTTCAAGCAAATCCTCTGATAACTCGAGAAAAGGATAAATATCGGTGACATAGACCCCTCTGCCGTAGGTGCCAACAACGAGATCACGGGCCTCAGGGTGGACCAGGATATCCTTGACGGGTACAGGTGGCATATTGTTTTTCAACGGCATCCAGCTCAGTCCTCCATTCAAGGTGAAATAAACGCCATGATCATTGCCAACAAAGAGCAGATCAGGATTTGTGTCATCCTCCCAGAAGGCCGAAATGGGCTGGTCAGGCAAGGTGGAAGCAATGTCTGTCCAGGAGGCACCATAATCATCGGTCCGGTATACAAATGGCCTGAAATCATCATTCCGGAATCCGGATTTAACCACATAAGCCCTTTTTTCTTCATGATGAGAGGCGAAAATTCGGGGCACATAATATTCATCCGGTGCTCCCGTGTTAAGCAGGCTCGCGGATAATCCGGACCATTCCTTTCCATGATCCCTGGTGATCCAGGCCTTGCCATCATCCGTCCCAATCCAGATTAACCCTGCTGTAAGGGGAGATTCAGAAATCGTAGAGATGGTGCAGTACATGATATGTCCCCGGCCGGCTATTTTTATGGGATCGTTGCGGGTGAGATCGGGACTTATCTCATGCCAGTTTTCTCCCCGGTCGACAGAACGCAGCAGCATTTGTCCGCCGGTATATAGAATACTGCTGTTATGCGGAGAGACAACCAGCGGGGTATTCCAGGTATACCTGTACGGTGGCTTCCCTTCCGGGGTTTTTGGTTGAATATTGACCCTTTCCCCGTTCAGCTGATCCACCCGCTGATGGGCACCAAACTGGGTGGTCGTATACAACCAGCGGTTGTTTTCGTGATCCACTTTCAGGTACATACCATCCCACATGCCTATCAACACCCAGTCATCATCCCCGACGGATCCCATCCAGCCGTTGGATGGAGCCTTCCACCCTTCATGATCCTGGAGTCCGGCATAAATATTATACGGAATGGCATCATCCACCTCGATGTTGTAGATCTCACCCAGGGGGATCTGGTAATAACACATGGTGGTCTTGCCCCTGTCCCACGAAACGTTCAGTCCACCATCACTACCGGCCATGATATGCCTGGGGTCTTCGGGATTGATCCAGAGGGTACGTACATCCCCGAACATGGTATTAAAGCGCTCGCGATTGTCCCAGGGGATACCATCCCATGTCCTGCCCTGATCTTTGGAGGATTGCAAAGAAACATTATTGATATACAAATAGTTATCGTCCATGGGGTCTACCAGGATCTGGTTAAAGGAATAGGCGGCTTTACTGCCGACATCGATGGTGTCATGGTTCATCTTGACCCAGCTGATACCTGCATCAGCGCTGCGGTACAATTCGCCTCCGATCAGCCGGTCAAAATAAGGATCACGCAAGGGATCAAATTCCACGGTTTCATCTGAAACTTCATATCCTGGTTTCGGATTCAGGTTCTCAACAACCGCATAGATAATGTCAGGATTTTTACGGAACAGGTCTACTCCTATCCTGCCGACATTTCCAGTGGGAAGTCCACCGCCAAGCCGTTTCCAGGTATCCCCGCCATCGCTTGTTTTATAAATCCCGCTCTCCGGTCCGCCTGCCTCATAATGCCAGGGATAACGGTATTTTTCGTAGACTGCGGCGTACAGGACCTGTGGGTCATCCCGGTTAATCACCATATTGATCACTCCCACATTTTCATTGATATACAGAATTTTGTCCCATGTTTTACCCCCATTCATGGTTCTGAAAACACCGCGGTCTTCGTTGGCCGTGAAAAGGGTTCCCATGGAAGCAACATAGAGGATATCCTCGTTTTCAGGATGTATAATAATCTTTGGAATATGCTGAGTGTTTTCCAGTCCCATGAACTGAAATGACTCCCCTGCATCGGTCGATTTATACACCCCCCTGCCGGCATGGGTGGAACGCGCATTGGAAGCTTCCCCGGTGCCTATCCAGAGGACATAGGGATTGGACGGAGCAACCTCGATGGCACCGATGGAGGTGGTGGGCAGATCATCCGCGATGGATTGGAAAGTAACACCATTGTTGATGGTTTTCCATACCCCGCCATGCCGGGCAGCCGTATAGAAGGTATACAGGTTGGCAGAATCCGGATTTTCGGGAACCGCAATATCAGATATCCAGGCACTTACCCGGGTCGGATTAAAATTTCGATATTCGAATTCCCCGAAAATATCCGGCTGACCATAACAGGCCAGGGGGAAAACCAGTAGTAAGAGAAATCCAGGAATTTTCATCGATCAGGTTTTATCCATTTATCTTATCCGGTACAATGTCCGGTTGCTTAGTGCATAGAATATTGCATTACGCCGGTCTGCTTTTATCGATACAATATAATCCTCATCAGGCAGAAGTTCCAGTTTCTGCCATTCCATGTTATGGTAATAAAGTTCCTTTTTGACTGTTGACTGCTTCTCAACATGGCTGATCACCGTCCATATACGGCTGAAATGATCAACGGCTATATCGGTAACCAGAAGTCTTACCTGAGGGAATACGGCATTGTCAATGACAGGTGACAGGTTTACGGGTGGTCCATATCCAATGTTCACCAGGATGGTGTCATTATTATACCAGCCCAGTCCGGCCAGCATATTGGAACTATTGCCCGGGGCCAGGATGTATAGGTTTTGATCAATAAAATCAGGGATAATATCCACCAATCCATTATCGGAAATACGGCTTATGCCGGTGGATATATGTCCGAACCATTTGGTATTCGATTGGTCAATGCTGGAACAGCTTACATTGTTGGACAGGACCCCCGAATTTTCCACATCATATATCTCATGGCCATTTTCAGATATTTTCACCATGCCTGTACCGGCAGGTGTTATCCAGATATTGTTATGGATATCCACAAGAATCGTATTGATCAATCCCCCGTCATCATAAACTGTATCCACCCCTGTTTCCGTGATCCTGATCAGGGCCGTGGCGGCAATCGCCCAGACCTGGTCTTTTCTGTCAATTACGAAAGCCCCCAGATTCGGCAGATCAGTGTATACCAGATCCAGGGTGTCATGGGTAAACCTGTAGATAGAATTAACCACCTGAAGCATGCTGGAAAGGGGATCGGCAGACGACTTGTATTCGATCGACCGGAGCCATGGAGATCCGGCAATATCGAGGGTCAGCTCAGTAAATAACTGGTCGAATGTAAAGGTCTCAACTGCCGGATCCGGTGCGGGGATATTCGTGGGCTGGTGTTCACGGCATGAACACAGGAGAAGGACAAGGACCAGGCAGCAGATAAAAATTCTATTCATTTTAATTATATGAGTAACTCACAAAGTAGTCTCAATATATGAAATAATTACCTGTTAATTATCCATTTTCAAAGTGATCAGATACTTGATCGTGGGCAGTATCGCCGGATCATCCACATCAAACCTTATTCCACGTCCT